>DAITPY010000031.1:4768-18460 GCA_036833315.1 Candidatus Dormiibacterota bacterium | reverse complement strand
TGACCGAGCTGCACCGCACCGCAGCGCCGGTGATCCTCATCGACGGCATCCTGCCCGACATGCATGGCGTCCGCCTTGCTCGCGCGGTCCTTGCCGAGCCCGGCCTCGAGCAGGTGGCGATCAGCTTCGTCACCGGCGCGCTTCGCGACGGCCGGCCACCGGAAGCCGGTGTCGGCGCTCTCAGCAAGCCACTTCGCGTCCGCGATCTCACCGACACGGTCGCCGCGCTGCTGGCCTGGCGTGATGCCGGCGGCAGCCCGGTTGGGGAACGCGTTGCGGCGCTTGGCCATCTGGAACATCTCTTCCTCGTCGGCGCATGACCTGCCGATGAGCCAATCGAGAACGCTGTCGCTGCTGCCCTGGCAGGTGTCGCTCGCGGAGTTCATCAGCTCGGCGATTGAGGTCGGTCCCGACGGCGCGTGCTGCGTGTTCGTCGTGGACCCGTCGATCCCAACCGCAGCGCGAAGCGGCTATGCGTCGCTGGTGATGGCCTACTCGCGCGCCGACGAGCCGGTGTGCATCCTCGAGGACGGCGCCGCACTGGTGCTGGTCCGCGAAGGCGGTAAGGCGGCCGGCAACGCGCTCGCGCGCCGCGTCCTCGAACAGATGCGCAAGCTCGCCCTCGATCTGACCCTGACCGCCGGGGTCGCGACGTTCGGGGACGATCCGAGCAAGGCGATCACCGCGGCACGAGCCGCCGCCGAGTCGGTTCCCGCAGGGCAGATCGGCACCGCCGCCTGATCCTGCGCGATCAGCCACCCCGGCGCAGGGCGGCAGCGATCCGGCGCGGGAGCGCATCCCGGCGCAGTTGCTCCAGCGTGCGGGGCAGCGGAATGCACCAGTTGGGGCGGTCGAGCACGCCGGGGAGATTCGGCCGCCTGACCGCCAGGCTGGCGTCATCGAGGGTCGCCACCCGGAGGCGGCTCGGGGCAGTTCCCAGGGCCGCGTAGGCGCGCTCGACGACCAGCGCGGCGGCGTCCCCATCGGACGCCCCGGCCAGAAGCTGCAACCGGCGCCGGACGCGGAGCTCCGCGTCGGTGTTGACTCTGCGGCCACCCGCCTGCATCTCGACGAGGTCCGCGCCCGTCCACAGCCCTGCTGCGGTGGGCAGGTCGTGGGTGCTCAGCGCCGCGACCGCCCCAACCGGGAAGCGTCGCGGAGGCTCGTGCTCAAACCACGCGAGCCGGTAGGAGAGCACCCGCCGGCGGCGGAGCTCGGGGCGGACCCCCGTCTCGACGGTGCCCAGGTCCTCACCGATCACCCCGCAGCCCGCCCGCATGCTCTCGATCGCCAGGATGTCGAGCAATTCGGACGCCGGGTAGCGCACGTAGGCGCCGCCCGACGGATCGCGGGCGCTCAGCGGGACCCACCAGAGGCGGAACAGGCCCATGACGTGGTCGATGCGGATGCCTCTGCCGGCGCTCATCAGGCGGCGCAGCGTTGCCACCCACGGGGCATACCCGGACGCGCGCAGCCGTCGCGGGTCGAAGGGCGGCACGCCCCAGTCCTGGCCCGCAGGATTGAAGTCGTCAGGGGGGGCGCCGATCCGCGCCCGGGTGGCGACGAGGTCCTGCCACAGCCATGCGTCAGCTCCGTCGGGGGCGAAGCCCACCGCCAGGTCGTGGACCAGTGCCAGTTCCCGCCCCGCCCGAGCCAGCTGGATGTCAAGGCGCCACTGCAACCAGCGATGAAAATCGACCCGTTCGCGGGCGTTGCGGACGAGGGCGCTGACCGCAGGTCCGTCCGGCCGGCGGTACTGCTCCGGCCACGAGGTCCAGGGCCCGGGGTGGCGTTCGGCGATGACGCAGAAGCAGGCGAAGCGTTCGAGGAGATCCCCCTCGCGAGCGACAAAGGCGTCGAACCCCGGATCGCCGCGAAACACCGCCCACAAGGACTCCAGGGCGCGAAGCTTGAGGGGCAGGATCCGATCGCGGTCGATGATCGGTTCGGCGCGGAGCCGATCCGCCGCGCGCATCGAGTCGCGGACCACCGGGTCGACCTCGGCGCCCGGCAGGTCCTCGACCCGAAGGTACAGGGGGTTCCGGTACAGGCGACTGGACGGGAAGTATGGGCTCGGCTCCTGGGGCAGACCGGGGTGCACCGCGTGGAGCGGGTTGAGCAGGAGCATGGCCGCGCCGTTGCGACGGGACCAGGCGCCCAGCTCTCGCAGGTCACCGAGATCTCCGATGCCCCAGCCGGCCTCGGAGCGGACTGCATAGAGCTGTACCGCCCAGCCCCATCCGCGCAGATCGTCGGGGAGCGCGCACCTGCCCGGGCTCGTGATCAACGGGATCCGGCGCCCATCGCGCATCACGATGCGGTGGTAGCCGTTCGGCACGTCGAGCCCGAGCGTCGCGCGGGCGGGGATCTCGCGGCCGTCCTCCAGCTCGACCGTCACCGCGTCACCAGGGAGCGGCGCACCTCTGCGGGCGAACAGCGGTCCGGGCGCGTCGAGGGGATCGTCGGAGAGCATCGACGCCTCCACCGCGCGCACGTCGACCTCGGCCACAGCGCGGCGCGCGCCCGCCGCGTCCACGTACTCTCTCTGGGCGCCCAAGACCGGCCTGTCCTGCGGACGCGCGCCGCCGGTCACCGCCGCAACCCAGAACCAGCGAATTGACCGAAGCCACAACAGTTCCCGAGACTTCCGCCACCGAGAACGCTGCCGGTCACCGCGACGCCTGGCCGGGGACCGACGCTCCACTCGGCGCGACCTGGGATGGGTCGGGCACGAACTTCGCGCTGTTCTCTGAGAACGCCACCAACGTCGACCTCGTGCTCTTCGACGAGCGGGGCGCGGAGATCGCCACCAACGCGCTGATGGAGCGTACCGACCTGGTGTGGCATGGCTACGTCGACAACGTCGGACCGGGTCAGCGCTACGGGTTCCGCGTGGGCGGCCGGTACGCGCCCCACGAAGGCCTCCGCCACAACCATGCGAAGCTGCTGCTCGACCCGTACGCGCGCGCCATCGCCGGTCGATTCCGCCACGGCCGTTCGCTCTTCGGGTACCGCATCGGCAGCGACGACCTGCGCATCAGCACGCTCGACTCCGCGCCGGCGATGCCACGCTGTGTCGTCGTCGACCACTCGTTCCCCTGGGGGGACGACCGCCGTCCCAACACCGCGTGGTCGGACACGATCATCTACGAGCTGCACGTCAAGGGATTCACGAGGCGCCACCCGGACATCCCGCCGGCGCTCCGCGGTACCTACGCGGGCCTCGCGCACCCGGCGGCGATCGAGCATCTCCAGGGGCTCGGGGTCACCGCCGTCGAGCTGATGCCGGTGCACCATTTCTACGATGCCGCATCGCTCGTCGAACGCGGTCTGGTCAATTACTGGGGCTACGACTCGGTCGGCTACTTTGCCCCGGAGGGGCGCTACTCGTCGGCGGGTACCAACGGCGAACAGGTGCGGGAGTTCAAGGCGATGGTTCGCGCGCTGCACGCCGCCGGACTCGAGGTGATCCTCGACGTGGTCTACAACCACACCGGCGAGGGCAATCATCTCGGCCCCACCTTGAGCTTTCGGGGGATCGACAACGCCGCGTATTACCGGCTCAACGATCAGGACCGGCGCTTCTATTTCGATGTCACCGGTACGGGGAACAGCCTCAACGTTCGCAACCCGCACACGCTGCAACTGATCATGGACAGCCTTCGCTACTGGGTGATGGAGATGCACGTCGACGGCTTCCGCTTCGATCTGGCATCCGCTCTCGCTCGGCAGTTCTACGACGTGGATCGGCTTTCGGCATTCTTCGACATCATCCATCAGGACCCGGTATTGTCGCGTGTGAAGCTCGTCGCTGAACCCTGGGACGTCGGCGCGGGCGGCTATCAGGTCGGCAACTTCCCGGTGCGTTGGGCGGAATGGAACGGCGCCTTCCGTGACACGGTGCGCGACTTCTGGCGCGGCGCCACCGGCATTCGGGACCTCGCCTACCGTCTCACCGGCTCGAGCGACCTCTACCAGGGCGACGGCCGTCAGCCCTCCGCGAGCGTCAACTTCGTGACCGCTCACGACGGGTTCACGCTCTCCGACCTGGTCTCGTACAACCAGAAGCACAACGAGGCAAACGGCGAGGACAACCGCGACGGCAACGACGACAACCGGTCGTGGAACTGCGGCGTCGAGGGCGACACCGACGATCCGGGAGTGCTGGAGTTGCGCGCCCGCCAGCGGCGCAATCTCATCGCCACGGTGCTGCTCTCCGAGGGGTGCCCGATGTTCCTCGGCGGCGACGAGATCGGACGCAGCCAGCACGGCAACAACAACGCGTACTGCCAGGACAACGAGCTGTCATGGATCGACTGGCGCCACATCGACACGACCATGCTCGCCTTCGTGCAGCGGATCGTCGCGTTGCGGCGCAGCGATCCGGTGCTGCGCAGGCGGCACTTCTTCTCCGGCCAGGCGGTGCACGGGTCGGGGCGCAAGGACATCGGCTGGTTCCTCCCCTCCGGCCGTGAGGTCTCCGACGCGGAGTGGTTCGACGATCGCCAGCGCTCCCTGGGCATGATCCTCAACGGCGACGAGATCCCGGATCGCGACCCCCGGGGCCGGCGGATCCGGGGCGGCACCCTCATGGTCCTGCTCCACGCCGGAGACGATCCGGTCGAGTGGGTGGTCCCGAGTGGGTGGGGCGAACTGTGGTCGGTGTTCGCCGACACCGCGGACATGACCGCGATGCCCTCCACCCGGCATCACCATCCCGGCGAGGCGATCAACATGACCGCACGCTCCCTGGTCGTGCTCCTCAGGGTCTGACGTGGGTCTTCGAATCGCCTTCGTGTCATCCGCTGTTCCGCGTCGCTGCGGCATTGCGACTTTCACCTCCGATCTCGTCGCGGCTGTGCGAGCAACCGACTCCACGGTCACGTGCGCCATCGCTGCGATCGAGGAGCCGTCGATGCTTCGGCCCTATCGGTCCGAGGTGCGCTGGCGCATCCGTCAGGGAGACCCCGAGACCTATCGGGCGGCCGCGCGGGCGATCAATGCCTCGAACATCGATGCAGTCAACGTCGAGCACGAGTTCGGCCTCTACGGAACGTGGAACGAGTCGGTGCACGTCGGAGGACGCTGGAGCGAGAGCGTGTACGACGATCACCTGCGCGGATTCCTCGAGGAATTGCGCAAGCCGGTGGTGACCACGATGCACACCGTGCTGCCATCGCCCTCGCCGTCGATTCGCGAGACGGTGCGCCGTATCGACGAGTTGAGCGATGCGGTGATCGTCATGGCGGTCAGCGCCGTCGCCATCCTCGCCGATGACTACGGCCTGGTCAGGCCGCCGCTGGTGATCCCGCACGGGATGCCGGTCATCGCGCCGCGCGGCCGGCACCGCTTCAAGACCAAGCTCGGCGTGGAAGGCCGCACCATCATCTCGACTTTCGGCCTGGTCGACCCGCGAAAAGGCCTCGAATACATGATCGGAGCCATGCCTCGGGTGGTCCAGGGCCATCCGGATGCGCTGTATCTGATCGCGGGGCAGACGCATCCCGACCTGCTGCGGGTGCAGGGCGAGGACTATCGCAACACGCTCATCGCCCAGATCCACGCGCTCGGCATGGACGACCACGTGGCCTTCATCGACCAGTACATGAGCCAGCCTGACATCATCGAGTTGCTGCTCGCGACCGACGTCTACGTCACCCCGTACCTCGACCCCAACCAGATCACCAGCGGGACGCTTTCCTATGCGCTCGGCGCGGGCAAAGCGGTGGTATCGACACGGTACGTGCACGCCGCCGAGGCGCTCGGCGACGGTCGTGGCGTGCTGGTCGACTTCCGCGACTCGGACCAGCTTGCGGATGCGGTTGGCGGCATCCTTGACGACCCCGCGGCGAAAGCGGCGATGGAGCGCGCCGCATTCGCATACGCGGGCGACGCGACCTGGCCTCGCTCAGCGCGGGCACTGCTCGATACCATCTCCACCATCGTCGCGTCGCGCTCCGGCGGCCACCCTTCGGTGCACCGCGCGGCGCGTCGTCGCGACCTGGGCCATCGGTTGAAGGAGAACCCGTTGCTCACTGCGAGCGACGTGCCCCCGTCACTCCCGGGTCTCGAGGTCGTGTCGGTCTTCAATGCCGCCGCGGCGCGCGTCGACGACGAGGTGGTGCTCCTGCTGCGTGTCGGTGAGAGCCCGCGCCTCGGCGCCGAACCACCGCCGGACGCTCTGAGCCTCGACCTGTCGGGACCGGAGCCGCAACTCAAACCGCTCGGCCCGGGCTTTGGCGCAGAGGATGTCGTCGGACTGGCGTTCCTCGACACCCAGCGCACACCGCCCGGTGTCGTCGAGGTGTTCCTGCCTCGGAACCTCCCGGGTCTCGACCTGACTGATCCCCGCACCATCCGCTATCGCAATCGGAGCGGTGGTGTCGCCGCCTCGGCCGATGATGCCGGCGACTTTCTCACCCAGATGTCGCATCTGCGCGTGGCCCGCAGCCGTGACGGTGTCCACTTCACAGTCGATGCGGCTCCCGCCGTGGTCCCGTCGAACCGGCTCGAGGAGTATGGCTGCGAAGATCCCAGGGCAACGCTCATCGATGGTGTCTGGCACATCACCTACGTCTCGGTCAGCCGCCTCGGGATCACCACCAGCAGGGTCACCACGACAGACTTCCGCACGTTCGAACGCCACGGTGTGATGTTCCTGCCCGACCACAAGGACGTGGTCCTGTTTCCCGAGCGCGTCGGGGGCAGGTACGTCGCTTTCACGAGACCGATGCCGCATTCTTTCGGCCGCGTGCTCGGCATGTGGATCGCGTTCTCCGACGACCTGGTCAACTGGGGTGATCACCGGACCCTGGCGCTGCCACGCCCAGGCTTCTGGGACGACCTGCGCACCGGCGCCGGCTCGACCCCGTTCCGGGTCCCGGAAGGATGGCTCGAGATCTATCACGGCGTCGATCGCAACACCCGGTACGCTCTCGGAGGTCTGCTCCTCGATGCCGAGGACCCGAGCCACGTCATCGCACGATCTCCGGAGCCGATCCTCACTCCGATCGCACCCTACGAGCGCGAGGGCCTCCTCCCCGACATCGTCTTCTCGTGCGGTCACGTCGCTCTCGACGAGGCGGGAAGGGACATTCGTGTGTACTACGGCGCAGGCGACAGCTGCCTCGCCGCCGCGGACATCCGAGTTCGAGACATCATCGACCAGATGCAACCGTGCTGAGGCAGATTGCCCGGCTGACTCGCAACGTCCCGTCCGCAGGTGAGCGTGCACTGGCGGTCGCGGTGTACGCGGATGCGCTCAACGTCACCGTCGACGCGCGAGAGGCGGGCTATGAAGGTGTCGCCTGCGTCGACGATGCCGCGCGGGCGCTCGAGGTGTACTGCGACATCTGGGAACGGACGCGGCTTCCGTGGGTGCTGCGCTGGTGTGAAGGCCTCCTCGACTTCATCCTCTTCATGCAGGACCCGGACGGCCGATGGGTGAACTTCATCCTCGACTGGCGTGGAACACCGAACCGCACCGGCCGCACCTCGGTTGCGGGGGGCGGCTTCTGGCAGTCGCGCGCTCTGGTCGCGCTGGCCCGAGCCTCGCGCGCGCTCCCGGATGACCGCATTGAGGCAGCGTTGACGCTCGGCCTGCCGCACATCCTCCAGGCGACTGACGTTCCGCCTGACGTGCGAGCGCTCCACGTAATGACTGCGCTCGCTTTGATGGACAGTTCCGCGACCGGCGCCTGGCACCCGCCGCTCACCTCGTGGTGCGAGGAGATGATCAAATGCAGTAACGGGGATGTGCTCATGAATGCCGCGGCCGAGCGCGGGCGGCCACACCTCTGGGGTCACATCCAGGAGGGCGTGCTCGCCGACGCGGGAGCGCGACTCGGCCGCGATGATCTGGTCGCGGCAGCGTGCAGGAGCGCAGATGCGCTGTTTCCCCCGCTGATCGCAGGGTGCTTCGACCTGCCCCGAACGCAGCCCTACGACGTGGCTTCAGCCGTGTACGGCCTGACGCACCTGGCTGCGGTGACCGGTCGAGGCGACTACGCGCTCCTCGCCGCCGACGCTCAGGCCTGGTTCAATGGTCGCAACCCCGGCCGCATTCCCGTGTACGACCGTGATGTGGGCCGGGTCAGCGATGGTCTCGACGGCACCACGCCGAGCACGCACTCCGGAGCGGAGTCGAACATCGTCGCCGCGCAAGCGCTGGTGAACGACGCGACAGCGCTGGCGCTCACCCTCCCGCTCGAGGTGGCGTTGCCCGCACCAGTGGGCTGACTACGTCCCCTCGCGAGCGCGGCGACCGGCGGCATCGGCACGATCGCGCTCCACCTTCTCGCTCTGATCCTTCTGCCGGCGGTCGTCAGCCTGCTGCTGTTCGATGTGTTGCTCGTCCTCGGGCGGTTCCTTGGGCTCGGGTTTCTGCATCTCGCTCACGAGCATAGGCCGGATCGCGAAGAGATGGCGCGCCGCGAGGCGGCTGCCGCGCGTCCGACCCGCCGCCTCGTTCCCCCTTGGGGCTCAGACCTTGACGTGCTCGATGTCGACGTCGGCCAGCTCGGGCGGGCGCGGGATGCCGTGGGCGTCGAGCAACTGCAGGCAGAGGATCACGTAGCGGGCACCGGTCAGGTTGAGGCCGTGGCCACGCGTGAGGCGTTGGATGGCGCTCAGGGTCACGATGTCGCGCTGCGAGTAGAGGCGCCGGTTGGTGGCGGTCCGGCCGGGCACCACCAGCCCGAGGTGCTCGTACATCATCAGCGTTCGCGCGTGGGTCGCCAGGATCTCAGCCGCGACGCTGATCGTGTAGAGCGGCTTGTCGAGGTTGAGCATCTGCCCTGTGGTCGGGCTCGTGCTCGGGCTCGCCGCTGTGCGCGCCATCAGGCGGTCCCGTGCGAGCGCATCACTGGCGGCCGCCTTCGGTATGGACGCGCACCCGGACCACCGACCCGATCTCCGGGGACGAGCGCATCTGGACCAGGTCACACAGGCTGTTGACGGTCCAGAGCCCACGGGCGTCTGTCAAAACTCCGGAGGGACGGGTGCGATCGACAAGCGGGTCGGTGATCACTCCCGCGTCGCGGATCTCGCACACGATGGCTGCGCCGTCTCGCCAGATCCTGGCGGAGCCAGTCCCACCGCCATGGGTGACGCTGTTGGTGGCCACCTCGTTGACAGCGACGACCAGGTCGTCGATCTGTACCGAGGAGAGCCCGGTCCTCGCGCCCGCGGCAGCCACGAGCGAACGCAGCTCTGCAAGACCGTCGCTGTCGAAATTGAGCTCTGCGGCGATGCTGCGGGGTTGCTCGAGCGCCGTCGTCAGCGGTCTCTTCGGGGCGAACTCCACGGCGTCCGAGATTCCAGTCTCGCCGGCCGGTGAGCCATCGCCAGCGGTTGTCAACGGATGGGTGCGGCGGGCGTCGTCGACAACTGAGACGGACAAGGCATCGATATCGTACGGGCACACGAGCCAGAAACCGCGCAGGTGGGCGAACGCACGGTTGATCAACGCCTCGTGCCAGTGGCATTCCGCCAGCTCCGCAGGCGCTCGACCCGCCCAGATGGGCTCACCGACACCACGCAGCCGCCGTGCGCCACCCTCCGAGAACCGTGTCGCGAAGTCGTCCCAGGCCGGGATGATCCTCGCCGGGTTGGCTCCGAACACTTCCATGTCCCGGTACTCGACAAGCTCTTTCTCAACGCCGCCCAGCAGCTCCCGCAAAGCGGCGATCTTGCGGGCGTTGGTCATCACGAGGGTCGGTTCGCCGGCGGCGATGCCATCACGGACGAACGGGGCGATGCGCTCGAGGAAGCCGTCATCGCCTGCGTAGAGCACAGCCTCGTGTCGAAATGGCGCGAGGGGTCCGGTTGCCACGGTCATCCGGCTCCCTCCACACGGAAGTCCGCCGCATTGAACGCCGAGGCCATGTGGGGTGGGATGCCGATCAGCTGCACATCGCCCGTGGCAACCGCTTGAACGAGGATGCGCATGCCCCCGACCGAGCAGAACGTCAAGCCGGACACGTCGACCTGCATTGGCGTGCCGGCCAGCCGGCCTTGCTCGAGGGCCGCCGCGACCGCGCTCAGGTTGGCCTGGTCGATCTGGCCGGTGAGCCGCAGGAGGGGTGGCCGGCTCGAGCTGGCGATCAGCAGGCCCGCCGTCTCGACGACGTCGGAACCGTCGGGCTCCACCCCGGGCGCCGTCCGACCGATCCATTCCTCGTCGATGCTCGGCAGATCGAGTCGCCGGTCGCCCTGCCACTCGAGCAGAGCACTGGTCGCCATCGAGTTGAGCGATGCCGCGGACACGCCGGTTTGCGAAATGCGATTGGCGTTCTGACTGACGAAGGCCTCGACTTCCACCAGGAACTCCTGGGCCAGGGCGGCAAGGGCATCGCGCGCCTGCCGCCTCAGCGGGGGTGCCTCATCGAGCAGGGTTGCCTTGGCGGCGATCAACCGAGGACGGTACTTTGAGGCAACGCTCTCGAACTCGGCCTGCAGGCTGCGCGCGACCTCAACGGTGCCAGGGCCGACGTTCGCGACCCAACGAAGTCGCCCACGCTCGTCGCCCAAGGCACAGCGCGGGTAGAACTGGTTGCGACCGGACTCCCCGGCACGCAGATGCGCGCAGGCGATGTGCGCGCCCAGCGGCTTTCCATACGACGTCGCAGCGATGAACGGCTGCGACTGGAACGCCGTGCACGGCACGAGGGCGGATTCGAAGGCGTGCTGGAACCGGCACCGATCCGTGTGGTCTTCACCGATCGCACCGTCTGGAGGATTGCGCCGGTGAACCGACAGCAACCTTACGGTCCCCCGATACTGCTTCGACCGCCGAACATGATAGCGAGTGTATACCCCGTGAACCTGCCTGGGACGATCGAATCAGCATCTCGCGGCGTGGCTGAGGCGGTCGCGCCGGTCCCCGAGCGCACGCAAAAGAGCTTGTGGATATAGGAATATGTGGTGGCATGGAGGTGGTCCTCCAGCCGGCGCGGAAGACGAGGAGACTGCTTGATCGTGGCGGACGACATCAAGGTCCTGCTCATCGAGGACGACGATGCAGCTGCCGAGGCGATCCCGGTCATCATCCTGACCAATTTCGGCGAGCCGGAGTTCCGCGAGCGCGGGCTCAAGCTCGGCGCCCTGGAGTTCCTGGTCAAGGCCGACACGACCCCTTCGAGCCTTTCGGCGACGGTCGAGCGTGTGACCGGTCCACGAGCGCTCCCGTCGTCCTGATCCGGGACGCTCCGTCGCAAGCGCGCTCAGTTGATGTGACCGCAGCCGAGCATCCCTCGACGACCGGAGTCATGGATCCATTCTTCGCCGCGGCCATTGCGATGGCTGCCCAGATCGCGGCTGATCCCGGCGCCCCATCCCGGCGAGCATCCTTCCTCCGCCTGGAAGGGGCGATGCTCATTCCGGTCGCTGAGCATGACGAGGCCGGTGACGTCGCCGGCAGCAGCTCCCACCGCCTCGTCGACTTCCCCGATGTGCAACGCACCGCCGTCACCCGGGAATCCCAGGTGATCGTCTGGGCCGATCGCCGCAGTCTGAGCTCGGCGGCTGCGGCGCATGTCAGCCGCCTGCACCTCAGGTCGTCCGCTCTCGTGCCGGTCGTTTCCAATGATCGTGTCGTCGGTGTCATCGCGGTCAGCGCGCGCGACGACGCGGGATTCAGCGATGTCCAGTTGCACCGGCTGATCACGCTCGCGCAGCTCGTGGGTCTCGGCGTCAGCCACGACGCAGCCGATCAGGCGCTTCGCGAGGAGGCCGAGCTCAGTCAAGGGCTCGAGCGCCTGAAGGGAGATTTCCTCAACATCGCCGCGCACGAGCTGCGCAGCCCGCTGGGAATCATCAACGGCTACGTGTCCATGCTGCTTGACGGCAGCTTGCCCGACACGGATCAGCGCAAGGCTCTCCTGCGTATCTCTGAGAAGGCCGATGAGATGGGCCGGCTCATCACCGAGATGCTCGAGACCGCGCGAATGGAGGTCCTGGGACTTGATCTGGTCCTCGGGCCTGTCGACCTGCTCGAAGTCATCGACAAGGCGCTGCGCACCACGGAACCGGTGCTCGGGGCCAATCAGCGCTTCGCCACCCGCGGGAGGCGTGCATCGCTGCCGGTCATGGCCGACGGAGTTCGTCTGGCGACGATGATCGTCAACCTGCTCGACAACGCGATCAAGTACTCGCCAGGGGGCGGTGACATCGAGGTCGCGTGGAGACGCAGGGCCGGGATCGCATACATCAGCATCACCGACCACGGAGTCGGCATCAGCCGGCGGCAGCAGTCGATGCTGTTCACCCGGTTCGGGCGGCTCGTCACTCCGGAGACCAGCCACATTCGAGGCACCGGGCTGGGGCTCTACCTGGCCCGCGAGATCGCACGTCTCCACGGAGGCGACATCGCGGTGCGGTCACGCGCCGGTCGGGGAACGACCTTCACGGTCACGCTGCCACTGGCATCCGCAAGCTGACCTGCCGGCGTCAGAGTCCCGGCACGGCGAAGGTGAGCAGCAGGGCGAGCGCGGCCACGGTCATCACCGCGGTGGTGATCCAGAGCAGGCCGTTGCTCAACGCCCCGCTCCTGCGCGGGCCCATGACGCTGCGGTCGCGGCTGAGCAATGCGATCAGCGCGAGCATCGGCGGGGCGACGATCCCGTTGATGATCGCGGTGATCACCAGCGCCTTGATCGGGTCGATCCCCAGTAGGCTGATCACCAGGCCGCCGACCAATGCGAAGGTGAGCACTGCGTAGAACGCCGGACGGTGATGCGCCTTGTCGGCGAGCGTGCCCCGCAGTCCGAAGAACTCCTTGACCGCATACGCCGCCGATCCGCTCAGGATCGGCACCGCAAGGAGGCCGGTGCCGATGATGCCGACCGAGAAAAGGACGAAGGCAAACGGTCCGGCGATGGGCTGCAGCGCCTGCGCGGCCTGCGCCGCGGTGGTGATGCTGGTCTTCCCGGTGTCGTGCAGCACCGCCGCGCTGGTCAGGATGATCGAGTACATCACCAGTTGCGAGAACCCCATGCCGACCAGGATGTCGAGGCGCGCGTCCTTCATCTCGCGATGACTCACACCGCGCCGCGAGACCTCGGTCACGAGGCCTCGAGAGCGCATCTCGTCGACCTCGGAGCTCGCCTGCCAGAAGAACAGGTATGGCGAGATCGTGGTACCGAGGATCGCAACCAGGATGCCGATGAAGTTCGAGGTGAGCTCGATATGCGGGATGAAGGTGGACTCGATGGTCTTGAGCAGCGGTGGATGCGACACGATCACGGTCGCGACGTATGCGAACAGGGCGATGGTCAGGAACTTGAAGACCCGGAAGATCACCTGGTACGGAAGCTCGTACTGCAGCAGCAGGATCACGATGGCGATCGGCGGGATGATCCACGCAGCGTTCAGATGCCCCCCGCTCAACAGCGCGCCCGCCGCTGCGACCGCTCCGAGGTCCGCGCCGACATTGATGGTGTTGGCGACGAACAGCGCCACGATGCACCCGCCGACCAGCCACGTCGGAAACTTCCGGCGCAGCGAGGTGCCCAGGCCGACCCCGGTGTGGAGCGCGATCCGGGCGCACGCCTCCTGCACGGCGAGCATCATCGGGAAGGTGAAGATCGCCGTCCAGAGCACCCCGAAGCCGAACTGGCTGCCGGCCTGGCTGTAGGTGCCGATGCCGCTGGGATCGTCGTCGCTCGCGCCGGTGATCAGGCCCGGGCCGAGAAT
>DAITPY010000031.1:0-4668 GCA_036833315.1 Candidatus Dormiibacterota bacterium | reverse complement strand
GAGCTGGCCCGGTGGTTTGCCGACCCAGGCCGCTTCGAGGAGCTCACCCTGACGCGATTGCCAGACGGAGCGCTGCTCGAGTTCGTGCTCGCCTGGGAGGAGAACGGCGAGCCCCACATGGCTCACCAGGCGCACCGGCTCACGGTGCAAGACGGGTTGATCGCGAGCGACACCGCGTGGTGCGGGGGCAGATGGGGAGCGGCCCTGCAGGCCGAGATGGCAGAGGCGGCCGCAGATGTCTGAACGACTGGCGGTCACGCGACGCGTGCGCGTGACGCCGTCGGTCGAGGAGTTGCTGGCCGAGGCGACTCACCGAGAGGCGTGGAAGAACAGCGACTCGCTCTCTGGCAGCCGCCTCGAGCGAGTCACCATCGCCGGCGAGGCTTTCGTCGTCAAGTACACCTGCGTCGACGACGACTGGATCATGCGCGCTACCGGTGACCTGCACTGCCGGCAGCTGACCCTGTTCGCGTCCGACGTGCTCGACTCGCTCCCCCACGTCATCGACCACACGATCGTGGCCTGCGCGCCGTACTTCTCCGCGCGCGGTCACCGAGGCGCCGCGTTTCTCATGCGCGACGTGTCGGCTGACCTCGTGCCGGAAGGCAGCGCGGCCATCGACCTGGAGCTGCATCGGCGATTCCTCAGCCACATGGCGCAAATGCACGCGGCATACATCGACTTCACCGACGGCGCAGATCTCTTTCCGCTCGCACATCACTACGTCTCGCTGACTCCGACCATGGCTGCGCTGGAGGCGGCTCGCGGTGGGATGGACCCCGTGCCCCCGGCGGTGGCGGCCGGGTGGAGCGCCATGCAGTCGCAGCACCCGAGAGAGGCACGGACTCTGCTCGACCTTGCAGTGGATCCCTCGCCGCTTGTCGGCGCCCTCGCCGTCGGACGGCAAACGCTGATCCACAGCGACTGGAAGCTCGGCAACCTGGGTAGCACCCCAGATGCGACGGTGCTGCTCGACTGGGACCGCTGCGGCGCGGGACCGCCGACCGTCGACCTGGCGTGGTATCTCGCCGTGAACTGCGACCGGCTGCCGGAGACCAAAGAGGAAACCATCGCGGCCTATCGCACCGCTCTTGCATCCGCGGGTATCGACACCTCGGCGTGGTGGGAACAACAGCTTCGTGCAGCCCTGGTCGGCGCTTTCCTCCAGCTCGGCTGGTCCAAGAACGACGACCTCGCCGAATTCGGGTGGTGGAGCGATCGGCTCGACGAGGCCCTGCCCCATCTGTGAATGAACCCGGGTGACTGAGGTCCGGGCAGCCTATGAGCGGGCTGGAGACGCGTGGTCGCGAGGGCCGTCGCGCCTCTACGACCAGCTTGCGCTGCGCATCGTCGAGTCCGCCGGCGAGCAGTTGCGCGGCACGCTCGTCCTCGACGCCGGGGCCGGCACCGGTGCGGTCTGCCGTGCGTTGCGCAGCGCCGGTGCTACGGCGATCGCGCTCGACGCGGCGGCCGGGATGCTCGCGCACATCGGGAATGCGGCATTGCTCTCGGTCGTCGGTGATATCTGTGCGCAGCCATTTCTCGCCGCGAGCTTCGACGCCGCGGTCAGCGCATTCACGATCTCCCACCTCGAGGCTCCGGAGCGCGCGCTCGGCGAGATGCGTCGAGTCGTCAGGGCGCGGGGACTGGTCGTCGCCGCGGTGTTCGGTGCTGCAGCGCCGAATGCGTCCAAGGATGTCGTGGATCAGGTCGCCGCGGAGCACGGGTTCGTCGCTCCCGCGTGGTACGTGACGTTGAAGGCCTGCACCGAACCGCTCACCAACACTCCCGAACGCCTGCGTGCGTGCGCCGAGGCGGCAGGATTGCAGAGCGTCAGCGTTGCGGACGTCACTGTCGATCCGGGTCTCGACTCACCTGAGGCGATGGTTGAGTACCGCCTTGGGATGGCCCACGTCGCGGCGTTCGTCAGCTCCCTGGAGGCCGACGAGCGCGAGTCGCTGGTGCGCGATGCCACAGCCGCGGTTGCCCGCCGCGGTCAGGCGATACGGCCGCGGGTGCTGATCCTATCGAGCCGCGCGTCCGAGTAGGCGATGAACGCCCTCCGCATTCGCGGCTCGAGGCTCGCGGCGACGCGGTCGCGATGCGCGGCCGCGAGCTCGACGCAGAGCGACGATCCCGACGCGGCCCCGAGGTCACCGAGCAACCACCAGGCCTCGACGCCGGCCACGGTTGCGAGTGCAGCGCTGAGCGTGCGCAGCGCGGCGGGATCCGGGGGCTCGAAACCGAGCGCCGTCTGCGCCTCCAGGGCCACGATCTCCCCGAGCCTGACATAACGCGGCGCGCATCGCCCCGTGGCCTCGGCGCGCAGCGCGGTCGCGATCGCGAGTGCTCGGTCGGGCTGGTCGCGCTGCAGCGCGATGCGTCCCTCGAGCAGGCTCACCCGTAATCGGTGCCGCCACGAGTACGCATAGGGTTCGCGCATGAGCGTCCGCGCGACATCGATGCGGGACTCAGCCGCATCGATGTCACCCGAGGCGAGGTCGTCGTCGCACGGGTCGAGCAATGAGTAGACCTCGAGCTCGCGGTATCCGGCGAGACGCGCCCCGTCGCCTGCGGCCTGGTTGTACTCCTGGGCGCGGCGGACCTCGCCGATGTTGCGGTACACCCATGCGCTCATGTTGGCTCCGAGTGACTCGTAGCGGATCAGACCGCGGCGGTGTGCCTCACCGGAGGCGCGTTCCAATACCTGCAGCGCTTCGCCTGCCCGGCCGAGTGTTGCGAGCGCGTACCCGTGGATGAAATGCGCGTGCACGGGCGTGTAGATGGTGGACAGCGTCGCATCGCCGCCGAAGCTGCTCGACTCGATCGCCGCAATGGCGAGGTCCGGTTCACCCATGTGCACCTCGAGCGACGCGACCACCGATGCCGGCCGGCGCAACCGATGCGTCGTGCACAGACGCATGGCTGCTGCCAACTGTTCGGCGGCGGCGCTGATCGCGCCCTGTGCATGCAGGGCGCGCGCCTGGATCACGTGCCCTTGGGCGCGCTGCTCAGGCGTCTCGGCTGCCTCGAGCAATGCGCGTCCGAGCGCCTCAGCGCGGGCGAAGTCGCGACAGTAGTAGGCGATCGCACCGGCAACCTCGTAGGCTCGAAGGTCGTCGCCGCGCGTCACCGCCGCCTCGGCGTCAGCTCGCGCGTCGTCGTAGCGCGCCAGGCGAAGCAGCACGGTGGCGCGCTGCAGCCGCGCGGTGGTCGAGTCCTCCGCGGTGATCGCCTCGCTCGCAAACCCAAGCGCGGCTGGATAGTCGAAACGATCGGCGGCGATCCGGCTCGCGGAGGTGAGCGCTGCCGCGGCGATGGCCCGCGCGCCGCTCAAGCGGGCGTGATGGGCGATGAGCATCGGATCGGCGTCCGGTTGCGCGGCGAGCACCCGGGCTGCGTTGCGATGCAGCAGCGCGCGGCGCGGCGACCCCACCGATGCCTCGAGGGCTTCGCGCACGATCTCGTGGCGGAACGCGTAGGACCCGTCGCGCTCCTCGAGCAGGCGCAGGCGCATCCCGGTTTCGAGCTGCCCAAGCAATGGGATGGGATCCATCTTGAGCACCCGGGCCAGGACATCGACATCCACAGCGGCGCCGAGCACCGCGGCATCGCGGAGCGTGGCCGCGTCAGCTCCAGCCTCTGCGCATCGATCGATGACCGCGCGCTGGATCGACTCGGGCAGCTCGGATTCCGGATCCGTCCCGGCCAGTGCGGAGAGGAACAGGGGGTTGCCGCCGCTGCGCCGGTGCAATTCGGGTGCGCGCTCGGCGCCCACGATCTGCGCGGCGTCGTCGAGCGAAAGCGGCGTCAGCGTGATGGTCCGGTCCGGCTCGGGTGTGTCCCCCTCAGCGGTGCGACGCGTCAGGAGGATGAGCAGTGGCAGGTCGGTGGTACGCGCAAGCTCGGCGATCCACGCCACCGTCAGTGGATCGGCGCGCTGGATGTCGTCGATCCAGAGCACGCTCGGCGCGGTGCAGGCGCGCGCGACCACCCGGGCGAGCGCGGCAAAGAGCAACGCGCTCCCTGACGGCGACGACGCGAGCAGCTGGGTGGTGTCCTGAGCCGGCGCCGCGATGCCGTGCCAGTCGATCACCGGCTCGAGCAGCGTCGCGTCGGCCCCGAGCAGCTCGCGCGCGTCGCTTGCCCCAGCCCCGCGGAGCAACGTCCGGAGCATCAGCAATGCAGGTTGCAGCGGCAGCACACGACTCAGCTGGTCGCAGCGCACCTCGAGCACCCTGGTCGCGCGGTCGAGGCCGCCGATCCATCCCGCCGCGAGCGCGCTCTTGCCGATCCCCGCTTCACCTTCGATGATCACGACCCGAGGCGTGCCGTCACGAATCGAGTCGAATGAGGCGTCGAGGACGCGCAGCTCGTCGGCGCGGCCGGCAAGGCGATCGCCTGCTCCCCGACGCTGCGCCCTGATGCGAAGCGCCACCTCGATGCAGGGGACCGGAAGCCCCTTGAGCACCGCGATCTGAGCGGCCTCGGTCTCATCCGAGGGAGACGCTCCGAGGTCGTCGGCAAGCTGAGCCCGGACGCGCTCGTAGAGGGCGAGCGCGGACGACGCTCTGCCCTGGGCGGCGAGACCGGCCATCGCCAGCCGCAACCCCTCCTCGTCGTACGGATCCGCGTCGATCGCCTGCTCGGCTGCCTCAACGCCGGTGG
>DAITPY010000030.1:0-18646 GCA_036833315.1 Candidatus Dormiibacterota bacterium | reverse complement strand
GAGCACCAGCTCGCCGGAATCCTCGCCGAGGCGGCGGCGCGACGCGGTCGAGGCGTGGAAGTCGGCGACCTCGCCCAGGAGGCGGCGATCGCCAGCGTCGTTGCGGTCACCGAGTACGCCGGTCGCGGCGGTGCGGCGCCCGGGCTGGACCAATTCGTGATGCGCCTGGTGGGGGCGCACATGGACGAGACGATCGAGCTCGCCGCCCTGGAGCGCGCGAGCGACGAGGCCTTCATCCGCGACGCTCAGACCTACGAGCTGGCGGAGGTCGGCATGCGCCACGAGCTCGGCCGTGATCCGACGACCGTCGAGCTGGCCGCCCAACTGGGGTGGCCGGACGAACGGGTGGCGATCGTCGCCGGCATGCTCAAGGACGCGCGAGCTCGATACGACAGCGAGATCGTCGACTACCTCGACGACATCGACGCGGAATAGCGACCGCCCTCAGCGGCGCAGGTCGTCGCCACGCCAGTCGAGGTCGTGGAGCCCGTCTCCGGTGCCGCGACGGATCGCGTCCTGTCCGAAGCGCTCGCGCAGGCGGTCGAGGGTTCGGTCGATGCGGTCGTTCGCCGGCTGCGCGAACAGGTCGAGCTGGGGCGCCTCCTCGAGGCCGCTCACTCCGACGCCGAGCAACCGGACGGCATCCCCCGACCATGCGGTATCGAGCAATGCGACCGCGGCGTCGCGCACCGTCGTGTCAGTGGCGGTCGCGGATGCGAGCGTCTCCTGACGCGTGATCGTCGTGAAGTCCGCGTAGCGCAGCTTGAGCGTGACCGTGCGCGCCGTCCATCCTCCGGTGCGCAGGCGCGCGCCGACGTCACTGGCGAGCGCGGCGATGCGCAGATGCAGTGCCGGGCGCTGCGCAACGTCGCGAGCGAACGTCTCCTCGCGGGAAACGCTTCGTGGTGCGCCGGGAATGGAGACCGATGCGGTGTCAACACCGTGTGCACGCTCCCACAGCGACATGCCCGCGGCGCGACCGACGCGGCGCTGCACGGTGTCCAGCGGCAGCGCCGCGAGCTGTCCCAACGTCGAGATACCGAGCCCGTTCAAGGCACGCTCAGCCGACGGACCGAGACCCGGGAGCCGGCGCAACGGCAGCGGCGCGAGAAATGCGGCTTCGTCGCCGGGCTCGACGACCACGAATCCACGCGGCTTGCGCAGGTCCGAGGCGATCTTCGCGACGGTCTTGCACGTCGACACGCCGAATGATGCGTGCAGACCGCATCCCTCGAGCACGCGGTCACGGATCTCCCCGGCGATGTGCTGTGCGCTGCCGAAGCGTCGTGTCGATGCGGTGACGTCGAGGAATGCCTCGTCGAGGGAGAGTGGTTCGATGAGCGGCGTGTAGTCACGGGCGATGTCGAACACCGACTTCGAGGCCTCGCGATACGCGCGAAAGTCGACTGGCACGATGATCACCTGGGGGCACAGACGCAGCGCGGTGCGCAGCGGCATCGCGGAATGCACGCCGAAGGTGCGCGCTTCGTAGGACGCGGCACTGACCACGCCGCGGTTGAGTTGCGGGCTGCCATCTGCCGACGGCGCGCCGCCGACGATGACCGGGAGACCGCGCAACTCCGGGCGGCGCAGTTGCTCGACGGACGCGTAGAAGGCATCGAGGTCGAGATGGATGATCGAGCGCGTCAGCACGGATACGCTCTGCGCCGTCGGCACCTCAGGCGCCGGTGTGCTGCCTCCACTCATCGATGTCCGACTCGAGCACGTAGCCCGCGCGGATCATCAGCTCCATGTAGGGAACTGCCAGATGCGGTGCGGCGCGGCGCAACACCCACGGCGGTGGATTGTCCTTGTTCTTGTTGACGCTCTGATAGAAGTAGATCTGGTTGAGGTCGCACAGAAGGGCAAGCCGATGCAAGGAAATTCCCCTCTCCGCACACCGTTCTTTGACGTACTCCTTGAACTCCACCTTCAACTCCAGTATAGGCCCATGGACCGGAGAGCATCGGTCAGATCGGCGAGCGCGATGATGACCGATTCGGCCGCGGTGTGTGCATGTGCGCGGGTTTTACAGAGGAGCACTGCGCGCATGCCGGCCGCGTGCGCACCGGCGATGTCGTGCACCTCGCTGTCCCCGACCATGACCGTGCCGGACGCCTCGGTGCCGAGCGCACGCAGCGCTGCCGCGAAGATCCTCGATGACGGTTTGCGCCACCCGACTTCCGCGGAGAAGGTGACCGCGTCGAGGTGGGTGTCCAGCCCCAGGAAGGCCAGTTGCCCGTGCAGCGAGCGAACCCGGTAGGGCGCGTTCGAGCAGATGCCCACCCGGACCCCGCCCGCGCGCAGCATGTCGAGCACAGGCACTGCGGCGGGGTCGAGATGCGCGCCCTGCCACCATGCCTCCTGCTCGATGCGCAGCAGCTCATCGAGCAGGCCGTCGTCGACGTCGAGCCCGGCCTCCGCGTAGGCGCTGCGCGAGGCGGTGACGACGCTCATCTCGGCAGGGTCGTCGCCGCCTTGGTGGTCGAGCACCGCACGTTCGACGCGGTCGAGGATGCGGCTGCGCAAGTCAGTCGCCGAAGGAGCCCGCCTTCCAGAAGCCGCCAGCAACGCAACGATCTCCTGATCGGCCACGGCCAGGGCTGCATCGGGCCGCTCGAAGTGGACCAGGGTCTCGCCGTAGTCGAAGAGCACGCCCTCGAGCCTGCGTGCCGGCCCGTGCCCGGGTTCGCTCACGCCGGAGCGCCGCCACCTCCGCCACCGCCGCCGGCGCCACGGCCTCCTCTCCCGCCCCGACGCTTGCGGCTTCCCTGCCAGCGGCGTTTTGGGCGCTTGCCGGTGCCGCGAGGGGCAGGCGACAGTTTCTCGAGGTACGACTCCCCGGGATGCGGCTCGCTGGGATGTCCCGCGCGGGCTTCGGGGGCCGCAGCCACGCGGGCCTCGTACTCCGCGAGCACCGCCTCCAGCGGGCGCTTGTCGCTGGCGGGCGGCGCGGCCGTCTCCGCCCAGGGCTGCGCCTTGGGGCTGGCCTCGGCGGCGATCAGGTCGCTGCCCGGGATCTCGGGCACCGCGTCGAGAACCGATTCGATGGCTCGGGCGATCAGCCGATCGGCCTCGAGACCGTCCTGGAGCGGATCGTCAGGCATCTATGCCGGGGTGCTCCAGCCGGCCAGGCTGAGGCCGGCGATGGTCTTGACATCCACGGCGCCTTCATGAATGAGAGCGGCGATCTCCTCGCGGGTGTGGTGGGCCACGTCGATGCGCTCGTCGACGTCGCGGTCGATCGGTCCGGGGGTGAGGTCGGTGGCGATGAAGAAGTGCATCACCTCGGTGGAGTAGCCGGGGGTCAGCGCTGCCGTCGCCAGCGGCCGGAGGTCGCCGGCGCGCAGGCCGGTCTCCTCGGCAAGCTCGCGTTCCGCCGTGCGCAGCGGCGCTTCGCCGGGATCGCGGGTGCCCGCAGGCAACTCCCAGAGCGCACGCCCGACCGGGTGTCGCCATTGCCTGACCAGGACCACCTTGCCGTCCGAGTCGATCGCCACGATCGCAACCGCGCCGGGATGCTCGACCACCTCACGGTGCGCCCGAGTCCCGTCGACCAGGCGCACATCGTCCTCGTGGATGGTCAGCAGGCGGCCGCGGTAGACGGTGCGCCGGGCGGTCGGGGTCTCGCGGAGATGCTCCGCGGAGCCCACCTCGCCTGACCCCAGGTCAATGCTCACCCGCTGAGTTTGACGCCCCTAGCCGCGATTCAGGCGCAGGACCACTCGCGGGACTGGCCGTGGGCGAACATCTTCGCCGCGATGAGCGCCTGGGCCATGGGATCCCAGATCGTCGCCGCCGTCCCACCGTTGGAGATGAACGTGGACATCAGGAACTGGAACACGCCGATGTACGGGCCGCTGGGGTTGACCGAGTTCCAGTGGAAGTGGGATTCGCAGTTGGCGGTCCTCAGCATCCACGCGACGTCGACCCCGTACTTCTGCGCTGCGACGGTGATGTCGGCGACGACCTGCGCCTGGCTGACCGACAGGCCCTTGGGCACGACGAAGGCGGGGCGATGGTGGACGATGTGGGGACGCGGCGCGACGGGCTTGGGTCGATACGCGCTGGGCAGGATCGGCTCCCTGACCCGGAGCATCATCGGACGCACGGTCACGTTGGTGAAGCGATCGAACTCACCGACAGACGAGCGGACCAGGGAGGCGGAGGCCGCCACACCCTGCGAAGGCGCGGTGATGAACACTGCGGTCGCCGGTCCCGCCACCATCATCAGGCAGCCAAGAACGAGGCCACGTGCCCGCTTGGGCAAATGCAACGTGGTTCACTCCTGTCTTCGGTCGTGCTCCCGGCGTCTTCCCCGTGCCGGGGCTTGCGGTCGACCCGACCCCTGCTGTCCCCCTGGAGATGCACCTCTCGACGACAGTCGGCGCCTGAGCCGTGGCCGACCCTATCACACCAGGTGCTTGTGGTTGCAACTGGCGCAAACCAGTCAGACGTTCCCTACCAGCCGGTGGACGCCCCGAGTGCGCAGGATGCCGGTGGGGCGCTGATCACCACGGGGATGTCCACGGCGAGGCTGGTTCCTCCCGGCCAGACGAGCTCCTCGGAGCCGCCGCCGAGGATCGCGCCGGCGCGATTGCGGCACGCCGCGAAACCTACCACCGCGCTGCCCGAGGCGATCGCGGACCCGGGCGTCAGGGTACCTCTGGCATCGCCGTAGCCGTGCCCGGCGCGGCACGGGTGGCACGAGTACGCGGCCGGGCCGATCGTGAACACCGCCCCGATGCTGGTGGGCCATCCGCCGACGGTCACGGTCACGCTGACGCTGGTTGCCCCGTTGCAGGCGTCGGTACAGTCGGCGGTCACCGCGAGCGCCTCGCCGGGCCCGAGGTTCACCGGCACCGAATCGAGGGAGCCCAGGTTCCGGCCGGACCGGTGGGTCACGAAGTGCGCGACCACTGACGCCGCGCCATGAAAGGCCGCGTTGTTCTTGAGCTCGGCGACCGGGATGGCGGCAAGGGCGAATGTCCCCACGCCGGCCGCCAGGACCGCCACCGTCAACCTGTCGGGTGGCAGCGGTGTCGGGGTGCTCGACGGAGC
The DNA here is from genome assembly GCA_036833315.1 of Candidatus Dormiibacterota bacterium. Taxonomy (GTDB): domain Bacteria; phylum Chloroflexota; class Dormibacteria; order Aeolococcales; family Aeolococcaceae; genus Palsa-851. The sequence goes on along the minus strand of DAITPY010000030.1, from coordinate 13,585 downwards.
CGGCGAAGCCGTCCGCGCGGGCGTCCGGGTGGAGGTCGGAGACCCGGAGCACGCGCTGAGCATCAGGGCACCGCTGCTCAGCAGACAGAGGAGTGAGGATCGGCGCCGCAGCATCGTCACCATCCTAGGTTTCCGTCCCGAGAGGCACGGGTGGTCTCAGCAGCGTCATTGCGGCGCATAGACTCCGCGGGACAGAGCCGTTCGGAGGAAACGCCGTGCAGGACCGCATCCTTGGCACCACCATGCCCGTCCTCGAGATCATGCTCGATCCGGGCGAAGCGATCTTCTCCGAGTCGGGAGAGCTCTCCTGGATGACCCAGTCGATCGTCATGCGGACATCGACGCAGATGGGCGGCGGTGGCGGTCTCGGCGGCGTCTTCAAGCGCGCGGTTGGGGGCAGCTCGATCTTCATGAGCGAGTTCTCGGCGCAGGGAGGACCCGGCATGGTCGCGTTTGCGACGCGCCTGCCCGGGCAGATCTTCCCAATCGACGTCGCTCCGCAGCCGGGGATGGGCTACCTCGGTCACCGTCATGCGTTCGTGTGCGGCATCGCCGGGGTGCAACTGTCCGTCGGGTTCCAGCAGCATCTCGGAGCCGGCTTCTTCGGCGGCGACGGTTTCCGGCTGCAGAAGATCAGCGGTCACGGTCGCGCATGGTGCGAGTTGAGCGGCGAGGTCATCACCTACGATCTGAAGCCGGGCGAGACGCTGCGCGTGCATCCCTCCCACGTCGGGCTGTTCCAGGACACGGTGCAGTTCTCGATCACAACGATCAAGGGCATCAAGAACAAGATCTTCGGCGGCGACGGCATCTTCCTCGCGCTGCTCACCGGACCGGGGCGTGTGTGGCTCCAGTCACTGCCGCTGCAGAAGCTGGCCCAGGCGGTCTCCGAGTTCTCGCCAGGTCAGGCGGCCGAGGCGGGAGTCGCGGGCGTCGCAGGCGGCGCGGTCATCCGAGGGATCCTCGGGCGCTGAACTCGCTGCGCCGAAACAGCGCGTGCAACGTGATGCCCGCCGCCTCGAGGATCTCCCGCCCGCCTTCCTCGCGGTCGACGACGCACAGTGCGCCGACGATCGTCGCTCCGGTTGTTGCAACCGCTTCGCGCGCCTGCAGAAACGTGCCCCCCGTCGTCAACGTGTCGTCGACGAGCAGGACGCGCTGTCCTGGTACAAGATCTGGTCCTTCGATGGCACGACCGGTCCCGTGCGCCTTGACCTCCTTGCGCACGATGAAAGCGGTGATCGGCCGCTCACCTTCGCCGCTCAATGCCGCGACCGCCGCGGCGATGGGATCGGCTCCGAGTGTCAACCCACCCAGCGCATCGATGTCCTGCTCGCGGCAGTGCTCGAGCGTGAACCGAGCCACGAGATAGAGACCGCGACCGTCGAGCGTCACCTGCTTGCCATCGACGTAGTAGTCGCTCTGCCGCCCGCTCGTGAGGGTGAAGTTGCCATAGGTGAAGGCGCGGACCGCGACCAGCTCGCGCAACTCGTCGCGGAGCTCGGTGTCGGTCGCGCTGATCACGGCGTCCAGCGCAGCACCGGATGGCGCGCGGCGAGCACCTCGTCCACCCGGCTCACCGGCGTCTCATGGGGGGCGGACTGGACGAATGCGAGGTCGCGCTCCGCGTCCTCGACGATCGACGCGCAGATCTCGGCAAGCCCGTCGAGGCTCTGCTTCGACTCGGTCTCGGTGGGTTCGAACATCAGCGCTTCGGGGACGGTGAGCGGGAAGTAGACGGTGGGTGCGTACACGCCATAGTCGAGCAGCCGCTTGGCGACATCCATGGCGCGCAGCCCATCGACGCGTCCGCCCTTGGTGGTGGCGACGAACTCGTGCATGCACGGAGTCTCGACCGCCATCGCGAAGAGCCCGGAGAGACGCGACTGCAGGTATCGCGCGTTCAGCACCGCGTCACGCGCGACCCACGAGAGATGATCGCCGTAGGCGCGAATGTACGCGTACGCCCGCACCAGCATCCCGAAGTTGCCGTAGTACGAGCGGACCTTGCCGACGCTCTTGGGCCGTTGATAGTCGAGGAAGAAGCGGTCGCCGTCGCGTTCCACCGTCGGCGTGGGCAGGAAGTCGATGAGCCGTTCGCCGACTCCCACCGGACCGGCGCCCGGTCCGCCGCCGCCGTGCGGGGTCGAGAACGTCTTGTGCAGGTTGAGGTGGACGACGTCGAATCCCATGTCACCCGGACGCGCAACGCCGACCAGCGCGTTGAGGTTGGCGCCGTCGTAGTACACGAGCGCGCCGGCCTCGTGGGCGAGACGGGCGATCTCCACGATGTCCTTCTCGAAGACACCCAGTGTGTTGGGATTGGTGAGCATGACCGCGGCGACCGTGGAGTCGAGGTGCTGCCGGAAGTCCTCGACGTCGACGGTCCCGTCGTGATTGCTCTTCACGGTGACGACGTCGAGCCCGCATGCCGCGGCGGAGGCGGGATTGGTGCCGTGCGCGGAGTCGGGAATGAGCACGCGGGTGCGCGCTGTGTCACCGCGTTGCGCGTGGTACGCCTGGATCATGCGCAGCCCGGTCCACTCGCCGTGTGCGCCCGCGGCGGGCTGCAGCGACATGCGAGCCATCCCGGTGATCGACGCGAGCAGGCGGTCGAGCTCCCACATCAACTGCAGCGCGCCCTGGGTGTCCTCCTCCACCTGGTACGGATGCAACTGCGCGAATCCGTCGAGCCAGGCGAGTTGCTCGTCGACGACGGGGTTGTACTTCATCGTGCACGACCCCAGCGGGTAGATCCCCTCGTGGAGGTTGTGATTGCGCCGCGCCAAGCGTCCGAAGTGACGCGCGAGCACAGGTTCGGGAACATGCGGGACCGTTGCGGGCGCGGAGCGCAGCAGCGCCTGCGGAATCCCCGTGTCCTGCATGCTCACCGGTACGCCCGCCGCGGTCACCGCGGGAGCGCCGGTGTAGTCGGCGCCCAGCTCGAAGACGAGCGGCTCGTCGACTGCCCAGCCCGCCTCGCGAGTTGCTTTCGGCATGGCGACGCTCATGCGTGCACCATTGCCACCGGCACGACGCGTGCAGACGCTACGACCTCCGCTGCGGCGGCGGCGTAGCGGTCGATTGCGTCCGGGGTGGTGAGCTCGGTGCAGCACACCAGCAATTCGTGGTCGCGCCTGGCATCGATGCGGCCCAGCGGCAGGCCCGCGACGATCCCGCGCTCGCGAAGCGCGCGGGCGAACGCGTCCGCGCTGTCCGGCGTGCGGAGCACGAACTCCCAGAGGAACGGCGATGACGGGTGCTCGAGCGTGAGCCCGTCCACCGCGGTGAGCAGATTGGCGAGATGGTGGGCTCGTTGCGCGCTCACCTCGGCGACGGTGCGCATGCCGCCCGCGCCCATGTGCGCCATGTAGACGGTCGCGGCGAGGGCTATCAACGCGTGGTTGGTGCAGATGTTGGAGGTCGCATGCTCGCGGCGGATGTGCTGCTCGCGCGCCTGCAGGGTCAGCGTGTACGCGCGCCGCCCGTCGTGATCGAGGGTCATCCCGGCGAGGCGGCCCGGGATGCGCCGCATCTGCGCCTCGTCCACCGCCATGAAGCCGACGTGCGGGCCGCCGAATGATGCCGGGATGCCGAGCGGCTGGCCGTCGCCGACGGCGACGTCGAAGCCGCTCTCACCGGGAGGCGTCAGCAACGCGCAGGCATGCAGATCGGTGGCGCAGATGGCGAGTGCTCCGGCATCGTGGGCGGCCTGGGCCAGCGGCGCGAGATCCTGGACCGTACCGAAGAACGTCGGTTGCTGCACGAGCAGTGCGGCGTGATCGGCGCTGAGCGCCGCGCGAGCCGCCTCGGGCGCGAGCACCCCGGCCTCGGTGGGGATCACGTCGATGGCGATGCGGCGGCCCTCGCCGAACGTGCGGAGCACAGCGATGGTCTCCGGGTGGACGCTGTCCGCCACAGCGATGCGGGTGCGGTGGTTCGCCTGGACCGCGATAACCATCGCCTCGGCGGCGGCGGTGGCCCCGTCGTACATCGACGCGTTGGCGACGTCGAGCCCGGTGAGCGCGCAGATCATCGACTGGAACTCGAAGATCGTCTGCAAGGTGCCCTGGGACGCCTCGGCCTGGTAGGGCGTGTACGCGGTGTAGAACTCAGGGCGCGAGATCGTGCCGCGGACGATGGCCGGGCTGAACCTCCGGTAGACGCCGGCGCCGAGGAAGCTGTCGTAGGCGCTCAGCGAGCGGTTGCGTGCCGCGAGTCGCTCCAGCTCGGCCACCAGGTCCTGCTCGGCGAGTGGCGGCGGGAGATCGATGCGGGGGTTGCGGAGCGCGGCGGGAATCGTCGTGAACAGGTCCGCGTCCGACGCAGCCCCCACTGCGTCGAGCATCTCGCGGCGCTCGGCGTCGGAATTGGGGAGATACGCCATGCTCAAAGTATGCCCGGCCATGCGAGCCCCCTGGCAGGCACCGGGCTCTGCGGCCGATGAGGTTTGCTCCGGCCGGGCGGCGGTAGACTGCTAGAGATGTCCAAGCGCGCCTCCACCGTCTCCATCGAAGATCTTGTCGCCGCGATCGAGACCGCCCGCGACAAGGTCATGGCCGATGAGGTCAAGAGCCTCGTCAAGCTCGGCCTCCCCAAGACCGTGGCCTACAAGATGGTGGCCGACAGGTACCGTCAGCGAGCCGAGGGTGACGACGGAGAAGCAGACTCCGCGAGCCCCTGGCCCGACATGTCCTGACGCCGGGCTCATCCCCCTGCGCTGACACCTTCGGCAGGCTTTCGCTTGCCGCGAACGTACCAGGCGACAACCGCGATGACGACCAGGACGGCGATCACGATGGCCGCGGTGCCGATCGGACCCGAGACCTTCGTGTAGTTGGCGCCCACCGCGAACCCGAGCACGGTGAGAACCGTCACCCAGACGGTCGACCCGAGGAGCGAAAGCACCGCGAACCACACCGGTTGGAGCCTGGAGAGGCCGGCGGGAAATGAGATGTAGGTGTGGATCACCGGCAGCATCCGTCCGAAGAAGACCGCCGGCAATCCATACCGAGCGACCCATCGGTCGGCGATGTCGAGGTGACCGGGTGATATGCCGATGTGCTTGCCGGGTCCGAGCAGCAGCGGCCGTCCGTACCTCCGGGCCAGCCAGTAGGCGAGCAGGGCGCCGAGCCAATTGCCCGCGACGCCCGCGACGATCGCCAGCACAACGCTGAAATGGCCGGTGGCCGCGAGGATGCCGGCGATCGGCATGATCACCTCGCTCGGAATGGGGACGCCACAGCTGTTGATCAGCATGAGCACGAGCACGATGAGCAGGCCCCCGCTGGTCACCCACTGTCCGATCACGCCGCCCATGGTCCAGGGATTGTGGCCTACGCTGCCGCGAGCATGCGCCGAATGCTCCGACCGTCCGCGCTGCCGCCGTGGCCTGCGCCCTTCGACGCGGCCACGGAGCTGAACTGGGGACAGCCCGAGTTTGCCCGACGGTTGCTGCGCGAGCATCTCGATCAATCCCATGACGGCGCCAGCAGGCGGCGCACCGTCATCGCCGGTCACGTGCGCCGGCTCACGCGCCTGCTGCCCGCCCCGCCGTCGCGGATCCTCGACGCGGGGAGCGGACCCGGGTTGTACGCGGTGCCGCTCGCCGGACTCGGGTACGACGTCACCGGGGTCGACGTCAGCGCCGAGGCGCTCCGCCATGCTCGAGGCCTCGCGCGCAACACCCGTATGCCAGGGACCGCGCGCTTCGTCCAGGCGGATCTGCGCGACATGGAGCTCCCGCCGGGCAGGTTCGACGCCGCGCTGCTCGTCTACTTCGTCCTCGAGTCGTTTCCCCGCGCCGAGCAGCCGGCGGTGCTCGCCCGCATCGCGGCTGCGCTCACACCGGGCGGGATCCTGGTCGTCGAGATGCGGCTCCGGCCTCCGCAACCGCCCGGTCGACTCGACTGGTGGGACGTCGTCCCCAACTCACTGCTCTCCGACCGGCGCCACCTGCTCCTCGGCGACTCGGTGTACGACCCGCGACGCCACACCTACGTGCTCCGCGACGTGGCGGTGTTCGATGACGGGACAGTATCGGTGCGACAGACGAGTGGCTGGCTCTGCCCCTTCGGATCGATTCCGCGCCTCTTCAAGCGCGCGGGGTTCAGCGCACTGGCGATCTACGACGGCTGGGGCGGATCGCCGGGCTCACCGGCGTCCGAGAGCCTCGTGGTGGTCGCCCGGCGTTGACGGTCGTGGAGACTCCAGAAGGGGCTGCGGGAGCGGCTACCATTCGTTTCCTTCGGTCCGGGAGTCCTGTCTGGAGTTGATTCACCATGCCGACGCCCACGCCTGATCGCATCCGCACCGTTGCCGTCGTCGGTCACAGCCACGATGGCAAGACGACTCTCTGCGAAGCGCTGCTGCACACCGCCGGGGCGACGCAGCGCATGGGGTCCACCGAGCAGGCAACCTCGCTCTTCGATTTCGAGCCGGAGGAGCAGCGCCACTCCATGAGCATCGGCCTGGCGATCGCGCACTGCGACTGGAACGGCCACCGCGTCAACCTCATCGACGCCCCGGGATTCCAGGACTTCGCCGGCGAGGTCGTCGAAGCGCTCGCGGTTGCCGACGCCGCGGTGCTGGTCGTCGCCGCGACCGGGACGGTCCCGGTCGGTGCCGAGATGGCCTGGGAGATGATCCATGCGGCCGGCGTCCCCGCCCTCATCGTGGTCAACCGCATGGACAAGGAGAACGCCGCCTACGAGGCAACCGTCGACGCGCTCCGCGAGGCGTTTGCGCGCACGCCGATCGCGGTGGCGGTACCCGTCGGGTCCGCCGACGGCTTTCGCGGGTACGTCGACCTCGTCGACGATCGGGCCCACGAATTCGACGATCACGGGCGCGCCACTGACGCACCGCTGCCCGAGGACATGAGCACCGAGATCGAACGGGCCCACGCCGCGCTCGTCGACGCCGCCGCCGAAAGTGACGACGCGCTGCTCGAGAAATATCTCGAGGGCACCGAGCTCACCGACGAGGAGGTGCGCACCGCGCTCCACGCCGCGACCTCGCGCGGATCGCTGGTGCCGATCGTCTGCGCTGCCGCGGCGACCGAGAAAGGCGCCGGCCTGGTGCTGGACAGCATCGTCCGCTACCTGCCGGCGCCGACGGAACGCACCCGTGTCGGCCTGGACCCGAAGGGCGCGGAAACCGCCATCGCCTGCGATCCGGAGGGCAAGCTGGTCGCGCACGTCTTCAAGACCACCGTCGACACCTTCGGCAAGGTCTCGTTCTTCAAGGTGCTGCGCGGGAGCATGCGCGGCGACAGCCATCCCTTCACGGTGCGTCTGGGCCACGAGGAGCGCTTCGCGCAACTGGGTCAGCCGAACGGCAAGGCGATCGTCACCGCACCCGAGGTCGTCGCCGGGGATATCGGGGTGGTCACCAAGCTCGCCCACACCCAGACCGGCGACACCCTCTGCGCCAAGGAATCGCCGGTGACCATGCCCCCGCTGCCGGTGCCCGCCGCGACGGCGTCAGGAGCGATCGTCGCCAAGACCAAAGGCGACGAGGACAAGATCATGAGCGCGCTCGCGCGTCTCGCCGAGGAGGACATCACCTTCTCGACGGATCGCGACCCGGTCACCAATGAGGTCCTGGTGCACGGGCTCGGCGACGTGCATCTCGACGTCGCCCTGGAGCGGATGAAGCGCAAGTTCGGTGTCGACGCCGAGCTGCACCCACCCAGGATTCCTTATCGGGAGACGATCACCGGCACCGCCCGTGTGGCCCACAAGTACAAGAAGCAATCCGGTGGCGCCGGGTTGTACGGCGATGCGACCATCGAGATCGAACCGTTGCCGCGCGGCGGCGGCTACGAGTGGGAGGACAAGATCTTCGGCGGCTCGATCCCGCACCAGTTCCGCCCGTCCGTCGAGAAGGGCGTGCGTCAAACCATGGAGCAGGGTGCGGTCACCGGCAACCCGATCGTCGATGTCAAGGTGCGACTCGTCGACGGGTCCACCCACGCGGTCGACGGCAAGGACATCGCGTTTCAGATCGCCGGGGCGATGGCCATGCGGGAAGCCGTCCAGAAGGCCTCGCCCGTCATCCTGGAACCGATCATGAACGTCAACGTGGTGGTCCCGGAGCGGTTCACCGGCGACATCATGGGTCTGCTCAACTCAAAGCGCGGGCGCGTGGGCGGCATGAACCCGCTCGGCGACGGTCGCGCCGAGGTGAGCGCGCACGTGCCGCAGTCGGAGATGTACACATTCCCGGTCGAGTTGCGAGCCATGACCCAGGGTCGGGGCATGTACTCGATGACCTTCTCGAGCTACGAGGAGGTACCTGCGCACGTCGCGCAAAAGCTCATCGAGGCGCACAGCAATGAACACCCGGCCGCATGAGCCGGCATTCGAAGGAGTTCAACCATGGGTGAGACCGTCGAATTTCCCAGCAACGGGCACACCTGCTCGGGATATCTCGCCACCCCGACGAGCGGCCGCGGCCCCGGCGTGGTGGTGATCCAGGAGTACTGGGGATTGGTCCCGCACATCCGAGATCTCTGCGATCGATTCGCCACCGAGGGGTTCGTGGCGCTCGCTCCCGACCTGTACCACGGCAAGGAGGCCAAGGAGCCGGACGAGGCCGGCAAGCTCCTGATGGCGCTCGACCTCCCCGAAGCCGCCCGCGACATGCTCGGTGCGGGCAGGTGGCTGGCCGAGAGCGACCGCACCGCTGGGGACCGGGTCGGCATCGTCGGGTTCTGCATGGGTGGCGCCCTGGCCCTCTACGCGGCCTCGCTGAGTGACGTGTTCGCGGCGGTGGTGCCCTTCTACCCGTTCATGGGAGTGACCGCGGCGGCCAAGCCCGAGATGGGGAAGATCAAGGGAGCCGTGCTCGGGCACTTCGCCGAGCTGGACCATGCGTACACCCGTGAGCAGGTGGACGCTCTCGAGGCCGAGCTGCGCGGCGCCGGGGTGGACGTCGAGTTCTTCTGGTACCCGGGGGCGGATCACGCCTTCTTCAACGACACCCGCCCTGAGGTGTATGAGCCCGACCAGGCCAGGCTGGCGTGGGAGCGGACTCGAGCCTTTTTCCGGACCCACCTCGCGACCACGGTCGCCCCGGTCTGAGGGCCGTTTCGGGGCTGTCACAGGGGCCACGGGCTGAATTCGGCTCCAATTCGCGCCCGATGTGTCTAGAATGCCCGCAACCTGCCTCCGAGCAGTCGCAGAACCACCCACCCACCCGGAGGAGAGCACATGGCCACTGGCTATTGCCTCAAATGCAAGGAGCAGCGCGAGATCAAGGGCGCTGAAGCGATCACCATGAAGAATGGCAAGCCCGCGACCACCGGCACGTGCCCGGTCTGCGGCACCAAGATCTTCAAGATCGGCAAGGCCGCCTAGCGATCGTTCGCCGGGGTGGGTCCATCGACCCCATCCGGCGTCGCGTAACTGGTGACGGGGTGCAGGCGCGCCCCCGAACCACACCTCTCGAGCTGCTCGAGCCGGCGCGGCTGATTCCGCTCAGCCGCCGAGCATCGCGCCAGGCGCCCCGGGATTACGCCTCCAGGGCGACCACCGCGCCGACACCGGCGATCGACGCGACCCGGTCGCCCTCGTCGAGCCGCATGATGATCACGCCGCGTGTCTGCCGTCCCGAGATCCGTACCTGCTCGAGCGGGATGCGGATCACCTGACCCATGGTCGAGATGACCATCAACTCCTCGGAGAGATCGTCGACCACCCGCATCCCCACGATCTCGCCGATCTTCGGGATGGCCATCTGGTCGACCGTGTACACGCCCTGGATGTTTCGGCTCTTGACCGGGTAGTCGCTCATCGGGGTCAGCTTGCCGAAGCCGTTCTCGGTGATCACCAGCACATGGCCCTCGGGGTTCACGATGTCGAATCCCGCGACCTCATCTCCCTTGCGCAGGCGGATGGCGCCGACGCCCATGGTGTCACGGCCCATCGGACGCACCTCTTTCTCGGTGAAGCGTGAGCCCTTGCCCCGGCGGGTGACCACCAGGACCTCATCGCCGCCGGACGATCTGCGCACCCAGTTCAGCTCGTCGTCATCCTGGAGATTGATCGCGATCAGGCCATTGCGACGCACCGCCGCATAGGCCGCCGCCGGGGTCTTCTTGATCTGACCGAGCTTGGTGACCATGACCAGGTACTGCTCGTCGCTGAACACCTCCATGTCGATGAGCGCGGTGACCTTCTCACCCTGGTCGACGTCGATGAGGTTGATGATCGGGATCCCCTTCGCCTGACGCTTGACGTCGGGGATCTCGTGGGTGCGCAACCGGAACACGCGGCCGCGATTGGTGAAGAAGAGCATGTCGCTGTGCGTGTTCGCGGTCGTCGAGTGCTCGATGTAGTCCTCGTCGGTCGAGCGCCGCGCGCCGACGATGCCCTTGCCGCCGCGGTGCTGCGCGCGGTACGTGTCCAGGGGCATGCGCTTGACGTAGCCGCGATGCGTCAGGGTGACGAAGACCTGCTCCTGCGGGATGAGGTCTTCCTCGTTCATCTCGAGCTCGTCGTGACGGATCTCGCTGCGGCGCGGGTCGGCGAATCGCTTCCGGAGAGCGATGACCTCGTCCTTCACCACAGCATCGATGAGCCGCGGGTTGGCCAGTAGCTCCTCGAGCTGGTTGATCCGCTTGATCAGCTCCTCGTATTCCTCGCGAAGCTTGCCGCTCTCCAGTCGTGTCAAGCGCCCGAGGCGGAGGTCGACGATGGCCTTGGACTGACGGTCGGTGAGCTCGAAGCGCTGCTCCAGGGCCGCCTGCGCGGCCTTCTCGTCCTGAGCTCCGCGGATGATCCTGATGGTCTCGTCGAGGTTGTCGAGCACCTTGATCAGGCCCTCGAGGATGTGCGCCCTGTCCCTCGCAGTCTCCAGCTCGTGGCGCGTGCGCCGCGTGACGACGTCACGCCGATGGCTGATGTAGTGCTGGAGCATCGCCTTGAGGCTCAGCACCTGCGGACGCCCGTCGACGATCGCGAGCATGAGCGCCCCGAAGGTCATCTGCAGCTGGGTGTGCTTGTAGAGGTTGTTGAGCACCGTGTGCGGCCGCGCGTTCGACTTGAGCTCGATGACGATGCGGACCTTGTCCTCTCGCCCTGACTCGTCGTGCAGGTCGGCGATGCCCTCGATCTTGCGGTCGTTGACCAGCTCCGCGATGGTCTGCATCAGCCGCGACTTGTTCACCTGGTACGGGAGCTCGCGGACGATGATCTGCTCGCGCCCCGACTTCGACTCCTCGAAGTCCACCTGCGCGCGCATCACGATGCGTCCGCGGCCGGTGCCGTACACGTTGGCGATATCCCGCGTGTAGATGATCCCGCCGGTGGGGAAGTCCGGCCCCTTCACGATCCGGATGAGGTCCTCGGTGGCGGTGTCGGGATCGTCGATCAGGCGAACCACCGCGTCGCAGATCTCACCGAGATTGTGCGGCGGGATGTTGGTGGCCATGCCGACCGCGATCCCACTCGCCCCGTTGACCAGGAGGTTGGGGAGCAGCGATGGCATCACCACCGGCTCTCGCACCCCGGGCACGTTCGCGAAGTTCGGGCCGAAGTCGACAGTATCCTTCTCGATGTCGTCGACCAGGCTCATGGCCACGGAGGTCATGCGCGCCTCGGTGTACCGGTATGCGGCGGGCGGATCGCCGTCGACCGATCCGAAGTTGCCCTGCCCGTCGATGAGCGGGTAGCGCATCACCCAGGGCTGCGCCAGCCGCACCAGCGTGTCGTACACCGCCGAGTCACCGTGGGGGTGGTACTTGCCGAGCACCTCACCGACGACTGCAGCGCATTTCTGGTAGCGCGCGCCCGCGGTCATCCCGGTGTCGAGCATCGCCCAGAGGATGCGGCGCTGCGCCGGCTTGAGCCCGTCGCGGATATCGGGAAGCGCGCGACTGATGATCACGCTCATCGCGTAATCCATGTACGAGGCGCGCATCTCGGCCTCGAGCTCGATGGGATGGATCTGGCCGGGTTCGAAGATCGCCATGGCTACACACTGACCTCGGCACGTGTGCCGACGGCGCCCGCGATCACGCCGCTGACGCCCTGGTCGGCGGCCCGCGCGGCGACCAGGATCGCGTTCATCGTCGCCTCTGCGTCGGAGCGACCGTGGGCAATCACCACCTCACCGCCAACACCGAGCAGCAGTGCGCCGCCGGTCTTGCGATAGTCAACCCGATCGCGAAGTGGACGCAGCCTCGGCTTGAGCAGGGCGCCGCCCAGCTTTCCGCCAAACGTCTTGCGGGCTTCGCGGCCGATGCTCGCAAACAGGAAATCGCCCACCCCCTCGGCCACCTTGAGCGCAATGTTTCCCGTGAAACCATCGGTCACCACCACGTCGCAGCCGCCGCGGAAGATGTCCTTGCCCTCGACGTTGCCGACGAAGTGGATCGGCAGCGCGGCGAGCAACGGATGCGCAGCCTGGACCAGCTCCGAGCCCTTCTCAGCCTCCTCGCCGTTGCTGAGCAGCGCAATCCGTGGGCGCTCGATGCCGAGCATGGTGCGCGCGTAGACGTCGCCCATCACGGCAAACTGGGCCAGCCATTCCGGCTTGCAGTCGGCGTTGGCGCCGACGTCGAGGATGAACGTCTGCCCGGCATCGCTCGGAAAGGACGCGCCGATGGCCGGCCTCGCGATCCCCGGAATGCGCTTGATCGTGAACAGGGCGGCCGCGAGCATCGCTCCGCTGTTGCCTGCGCTCACGACCGCACGCGCCTCGCCTGCGGCCACGAGGGCGCAGCTGCTCACCAGCGACGAGTCGCGCTTGGAACGCACTGCATTGGCCGGGTGCTCGCCCATTTCGATGACCTCGCGAGCATCCACCACCGCGATCGCGTCTCCGGGGCCGCCACCGGCAGCCCGTAACTCCGCTTCGACAGCCTCAGCGCGCCCGACGAGGGTGACCGAGATCCCGTGCTCGTTGACCACGCGAAGCGCGCCGCGGACGATCTCGGCGGGCGCGTTGTCGCCGCCCATGGCGTCGACAGCGATGGGCAGCTGCATCAGACGTCGAGGTTGCGCACGCTCGTCGCGTGCGTCTGGATGAAACGCTTGCGCGGCTCCACGTCGGAGCCCATCAGGCGATCGAAGATGTCGTCGGCCTTGAGGGCGTCCGCGACGCCGACCTGGAGCAGCACCCGGCGGTCGGGATCCATGGTGGTCGCCCACAACTCCTCGGACATCATCTCGCCAAGCCCCTTGTAGCGAGAGACCTCGGTGTCCCGGCCCATCGACTTGACCTTGTCGTCGCGCTGGTCGTCGCTGAAGGCGTACTCGGTCTGCTTGTTCCGGCCCTTGCCCTTCTCGAGCTTGTACAGCGGCGGCTGCGCAAGGTAGAGGAATCCACCGTCGACAAGCGGGCGCAGGTGACGCCAGAAGAAGGTGAGCAGCAGCGTGCGGATGTGCGACCCGTCGACGTCCGCGTCGGCCATGAGCACGATGCGGTGGTAGCGAAGTTTGTCCACGCTGAAGGTCTCGCCGAAGCCACCGCCGAGCGCCATGATCAAGTCTTTGATCTGCTCGTTGCCGAGGATCTTGTCCGCCCGCGCCTTCTCGACATTGAGGATCTTGCCGCGGAGCGGCAGGATCGCCTGGTT
>DAITPY010000029.1:0-18871 GCA_036833315.1 Candidatus Dormiibacterota bacterium | reverse complement strand
TCGAGCATGCGTACCGCGTCGACGAGTTCGCCGCGTACCACGGCACCGTCAAGCGCGACTTCGAGGCAACGATGCTCTCCGGGCTCGACGAAACGTACCCCAACCCCGTCGAGCACTGCGGCACGTGCGGGTATGCGGCGCGTTGCGCCGCCCAGCGACGCGCGGACGATCACCTCTCCCAGGTCGCCCGAATGCGCTCGGGTCAAGTGCGCGTGCTGCAGCTGGCAGGGATCGCAACCATGACCGAGCTCGCCGCAGCGCCCGACGATGCCGAGCCTCCCGGGCGCATGAATACCCAGACATTTCGGTCACTGCGCGCGCAGGCCGCCCTGCAACACAGAGGCCCCGGGGCCGACGGCGCGCCGCGCTACGAGCTCCTCGACGCGTGGGAGGTCGGCCGCGGACTCTGCGCACTCCCACGGCCGTCGCCGGGCGATCTCTTCTTCGACATGGAAGGGGACGGCCTGGCACGCGACGTGCCGCTCGAGTACCTCTTCGGTGCCGTCGACATGCACGGCCTGTACCACGCGTGGTGGGGGCACGATGAGGCCGGCGAACGGCGCGCGTTCGAGCAGTTCGTCGACTTCGCCATCGACACCCTGGACCGGCACCCGGACATGCACATCTACCACTACGCGGCGTACGAGAAGACCGCGCTGCGCCGGCTCATGAGCCGGCACGGCACCCGCGAGGAGGAGGTGGATCGCCTGCTCCGCAACGAGGTGCTCGTCGACCTCTATCGGGTGGTGCGCGAGGGCATCCGCCTCTCCACCGATTCCTACTCGCTGAAGAAGGTGGAGCGGCTCTACATGCCCGCTCGTGAGGAGTCGATCGCGGACGCGGCCGGAAGCATGGTGATGTACGAGCGCTGGCTGACCAGCCACGAGGACGGTGGTAACGGCGATGCCGCGCTGCTCGATGAGATCGCGCTGTACAACGAGCGCGACTGCACGTCAACGGTGCAGCTGCGCGACTGGCTCGAGGCGCGTCGCCATGAAGAAGAGCGGCTGCGCGGGGCGCCGGTGGGACGTCCGATCACTCTCGAGCGCGGACCCAACGAGTCCGTGCAGGCGAAGGTCGCCGCGACACAGGAGGTGGCGGCGGCGCTGACCGCGGAGGTGCCGGACGATCCCGCGCGCGGTACCGACGCGCAACGCGCGAGCTCGCTGCTCGCACCACTGCTCTCGTATCACCGGCGCGAGGGCAAAGTGGGCTGGTGGCGTTACTTCGATCAGCTGTCCATGAGCCCGGAGGAGCTCGAGCGCGACACGACCGCCTTGGGGCCGCTGGAACAGATCGGCGCGCACGAAGACGGTGGACGCGTCATCGAGCGGTATCGGTTCGAACCCCAGGAGCATCGGATCGCTGAGGGCGACCAACCCCTCAATCCCGACTCGCGAACCGAGCGAGGCATGGCGCGAGTCGCCGGCGAGGTGATCTCCATCGACTCTGCGCGTGGCGAGATCGCACTTTCTCGCACCGCCGGTCAGGCGAGTCAGGGACCTGTCCGCTTCCTCATTCCAACAACACCCTTCGCCACCGATACCCAACAGGAGTCCCTGCTCGATCTGGGGCGGTGGGTCGTTCGCAACGGCGTGGACGGCCACGGCCCCCGGCGTGCCGGACGGGATCTACTCATGGCGCTTCCACCGCGGCTTTCCCGTGGCACCGACTGCACGCTGCGACGTCGCGACGAATCCGCAGCAGCAGCCGCGGTCCGGCTGATCGGCGAGCTCGAACACGGGTGCCTGCCGATCCAGGGCCCGCCCGGATCGGGCAAGACCCACACCGCCGCCGAGGCGATACTCACGCTTATCAGGCGGCAGCGAGGACCGATCGGTGTCACAGCGATCTCCCACAACGCCATTCGCACACTGCTCGGCAAGGTCGAAGAGCTGGCACCCAGGTTTGGGCTGAGTCCGAGCCTGCTCCATCTGCAATCGTCCGGTGGCTCGGGAACCGACGGCATCCGGATGGCGCGGAGCAACGGGGATGTCGAGACGGCGCTCGAGAGCGCCACCGTCGATGTCGTCGGAGGGACCCCATGGCTGTTCTCCCGCCCAACCCTCGCGGACGCTTTTGACACGCTCGTCGTCGATGAGGCCGGCCAGATGTCGCTCGCCGACGCGATCGCGGTGTCACGCGCCGCTCGCAACCTCGTCCTCGTCGGCGATCCCCGGCAACTCGCCCAGCCATTGCAGGGCAGCCATCCGCCGGGCGTCGGTGTCTCCGCCCTCGACCATCTGCTTCATGGCGACATCACCATCGCACCAGAACGCGGAGTGCTCCTCGATCTCACCTGGCGGATGCATCCCGATGTGTGCGCGTTCGTCTCCAAGGCGTTCTACGAGGGCAGGCTCGGCTCCGAGCCGCAGTGCGCACGGCAAGCCGTCCTCGAGAACGGTGTTGCGCTCATGGGGCTGCGCCATGCGTTCGTCGACCACGCCGGCGATCGCGTCCGCTCGGACGCGGAGGCGCTCCGGGTGCGTGACATCGTCGATCAATTGACGCGAGCGACGTGGCGATCGGACAACGGAGCGGAGCGTCCACTGACACTGCAAGACATCGTCGTGGTCGCGCCCTACAACGCGCAGGTCGCGTGCCTGGTCGAGGCACTTCCCATCGGTGCACGAGTGGGAACCGTCGATCGTTTCCAGGGACAGGAAGCCGCGGTCAGCATCTTCTCGATGGCCACCTCGAGCGTCGAGGACCTGCCGCGCAACCTCGAGTTCCTCTTCAGCCTCAACCGTCTCAACGTCGCGGTGTCCCGGGCGCGCGGGCTTTCGGTGCTGGTCTGTTCACCAGAACTGCTCCGAGCGCGCTGTCACACCCCAGAGCAGATGCGGCTGGTGAACGCGCTGTGCCGATATGTCGACATGGCCCAGGCATGGAGTGCCACCACCTCGATCCCATCCCGAGGTCGCGCCGAGGTGTTGACGCTCTTCGCCGGCTGACTCTTCGAACGTGTGACGAGTCGGGCGAGGCGATTTACCGGCGATCGATGAACAGCGCCTGCAGCGATCGACCGATCGCGCCGCGCTCATCGAAGAGACGGCTGTGTGCGACCCCGACACCCCGCGGATCCACGTCGGTGCTCGCGTCGAGGCATACCCACTCGCCCTCGGGTTGGCGATGCAGGTAGACAGTGAGATCGGTGTTGATGAACAGGAACTCTTCCCACGGCACGACCGTGCTGACTCCGTTGCCGAAATCGGCCGCAGCCAGCGCACGCTGCAACGGCGTCGGCCACTGTCCGGCAACGACCGGCATGGTGAGGCGCATCCAGACCGTCGCCGGCCCCAGCTCCGTGAACGAACCGCGGGCATAGCGCATCTCGACACCGGTGCGGTGAAACGCAGGTTCGTCGCTGTCGGGGACATGCGGCGTTGGTGCGTCGGGACCCGCGAATGCCGGAGGTTCGCCGCCCTGGTCACCGATGTCGAGGTCGGCGACGCGAATGCGCCACGCGGTCGCCCGGCACAGCTCGGTGGCGCCGTCGGACAGGGATGCGGACAAGAGCTGCACGCGGCGACCGTTGCGCTCGATGCGTGCGGAAACGGCAACTGGGCGCAGCGGCACCGGGCGCAGGATCTCGACCGTCGTTCGGACCACGACCATCGCGGTTTCGGTGGGCAGCGATTCCATCGCGCCCGCCATCAGAGCGGCCGGAGGGCCACCGTGCATCGCGGCCGGGTCCCACGGTCCGCGCGCGTGCTCGCTCGGCACGAACCTTCCGCCGTCGGGTGTGAACAGCGCGTCGGACATCCCACGCATGGTGCGCGAAGCAACATCCCAGTGAGTGAGGCGCGCGCTGCCTGCTAGGCTGAGTTCGACGTGACAGTTCGGCGCACGACCATCGCTGCCAACGGCATGCGATTCGACGCGCTCGTGGCGGGCCCAGCCAACGGCGAGCTCGTCCTGCTCCTGCACGGCTTTCCTCAGACCGCCTCCTGCTGGCACGACGCGCTGAACTCGCTCGCAGCCGCCGGCTACCGCGCGGTGGCGCCGACTCAGCGCGGCTACTCCGAGGGTGCCCGTCCCGACGACATCGACGCCTACCGGGTCAGCAGGCTCTGGTGGGACGTGCTTGCGATCGCGACTGCGCTCGGCCGGCCTCGCTTCCATCTGGCAGGCCACGACTGGGGCGGGATCGTCGCCTGGACGCTCGCCGGCGAGCACCCCGAGGCGGTGGTTTCGCTCGTCGCGTTGTCCACGCCGCATCCCGCTGCCCTTCGACAGGCGATGCACGGGGCGCGGCAGCGCATGCAGATGGCGTACATCCCCATCCTGCGGTTGCCCCGGGTGCCCGAAGCCGTCTTTGATGTCGGGGGCGGCGTCGCCGTCGAGCTGTTGCTCACGGCGACCGGCCTCAGTCGGGCGCACGCCCATCGCGACGTGGCTGCCCTGCGCAAGGTCGGCCCGACCGGGGCGTTGAACTGGTACCGCGCGCTCGGCACCGACCCTCCCCGCCCGAATCCCATCGCCGCCCCGGTCCTGCATATATGGGGAGATCGCGACCCGGTGTTCACCCGCGAGGCGACCGAGCTGACGGCGGCGCATTGCACCGGCGATTACCACCTGCTCGAGCTGGAGGGCGGCTCGCACTGGATCCCCGACGAGCACTGGGCCGACGTCTCGGATCTCGTCGTGGAACATCTCGCCGCCCACCCGCTCAGCTGAGCCGCGCCAGTTGAGCGCTGTCGAGGTCACTGGGACGGCGCAACGTCGCTCCTGGGAGTCGCCGGGGCTGCCCGAGGTCGAGCTCGTGCGCCCGGGGTTGTGGTCGGTGCCGGTGCCGCTGCCGAACAATCCCTTGCGCTACGTCCTCGTCTACCTGCTCGAGCTCGATGCCGGCGTGGCGGTGATCGACACCGGGTGGAACACCGACGAGGCATGGACCGCCCTGGTCGCCGGAATGGACGTCGCCGGGTTCGCGCCACCGGATGTGCGGGCGATCCTGGTCACCCACATCCACCCCGATCACTACGGGCTCGCCGGCCGCTTGCGCGAGGCATCAGGGGCATGGGTCGCGCTGCATCCCGCCGACGCCGCCCTCATCCCCGCGCGCTACGGGCTCGGGGTCGACGCGCTGCTCGCCAATATGAGCGCCCTGCTGGTCGATGCTGGGGTCCCGGAGGAGATGCGCGACGAGCTCACCGGCGCCTCGATGGGCGTTCGCGAGTTCGTCGCGGCCGTCCAGCCCGACGTGTTCCTCGAGGATCGCACCGCGGTGCCGCTGCCCGGATGGGACCTTGTGACCCTGCACACACCCGGCCACTCTCCCGGCCACGTCTGTTTCCACGCCGGAGAGCGGCGGCTGCTCTTCAGCGGGGACCACGTGCTGCCGAGAATCAGCCCGAGCGTGGCGGTGCACGTTCAGCAGCCGGACAACCCGCTCGCCGACTTCCTCGACGCGCTCGGCCGGGTGCGCGACCTCGACATCGACGAGGTGCTGCCCGCCCACGAGTGGCGCTTCCGGGGCCTCGCGGCTCGGGTCGACGAGCTCCGCCAGCACCATCAGCGCCGCCTGGAGGAGACCGAGGCGGTGATCAACGCGTCGCCGGGCGCGACCTGCTGGGAGGTCACCCTGCGACTGCGCTGGTCGCGAGACTGGTCGGAGATCAAGGGCTTCATGCGCCGGGCTGCGGTGGGGGAGACCCTCGCCCACCTGGTGCTCCTCGAGCGCTCGGGACGGGCGCAGCGGGTCGGCGAACGACCGGCCCGCTGGTACGCGACCGCGACCGCTGAGGGGCGGATCGCCGGGGACTGAGGCTGTTCAGAGGCTCAAGGGTTGCGCCGAGCGTGACCCCGACCCGGTCCCAGCCACGCCGATGATCCCGGCCAGGACCGCGGTGGCGAGGAGCAGCACTGAGATCGTGATCAAGCCCCGTCCCGAGGCGAACACCAGCGAGGTCACCGACACCCCGAGGGCTGTGCCGATCCCGCGGGCAGTGTTGAGCAGCCCCCCGCCCGCCCCGCCGCGATGGGCAGGAGCAGCGCCCATAGTGGCGGCGTTGTTCGCCGGGATGAACAGTCCCAGCCCCGCGCCGGCCACGGCCAGAGCCACGACGGTGAGCCCTGGGCGGGACGGCGAGAGAGCCAGCAGTCCCATACCGGCGGCAGCGACGGCCATGCCCACGCCGGTCGGCAGGCGCGGTCCGGCCCTGTCGCGGATCAGGCCACCAAACGGCGCGAGCACCGCCAGCGCCAGGGGCAGGGCCGTCAGCTCGAGTCCAGTTCTCACGAGTCCGAGGTGCGACTCCTTCTCGAGAAAGAACGGCACGGCGACGAGGCATCCGAAGAGCACGACGTAGGAGAGCAGCGCTGCGCTGATGCCGGCGATGAACGCGCCGACTCGAATCAGGGCGGAGTCGACGACCGCACCGGGCACATGCCGCTGGCGGGTGATCGCCGCCACGACCAGCGCGCAGGCAAGTGCCGCGAGCGCCGGCACCCACCAGCCGGGAGTGCCCGGCTGTGCTGCGAGGGAGAGCGCAGCGACCGCGCTCGACGGGATCGCCGCGAGCAGGAAGGTGCCCCGGAAGTCGATCCGGCTCTCGGCGTCGTGGTGGGTGCTCCTCGGCAGGAGGAACCAGCCGAGCGCGAGCCCGCAGAGCCCGATCGGCACGTTGACGAGGAAGATCAACCTCCAGCCGCCGAGCGCTGTCAGCGCTCCGCCGAGGACCGGGCCGACGCTGAGACCCACGGCCTGGGCCGCCCCCTGGACGCCGAGCCCGGCGCCCAGTCTCGAGCTGGGCAGCACGTCGCGGATCAGCGCATACGAGTTCGCCTGGAGCATCACCGCACCGATTGCCTGCACGAACCGCGCCGCGACCAGGAGCCCAAGGGAGGGCGCCAGCGCGCAGGCAAGCGAGCCCACGACGAAGATCGCGAAGCCATAGGTGTAGAGGAGTTTGCGACCGATTCGATCTGCGACTCTGCCGGCCGCCGCCACCGTGCCCGCGAGGACGAGCACATAGATGAGCACCACCCATTCGACGGCCGCGATCGACGCGTGCAGGTTGGAACGCAGCACCGGCAGCGCGGTGGAGACGATGCTCGCGTCGAGCTGTCCCATGAACGCTCCGACGCACACGGTCCCGACCGCCAGCCAGGGGGCAGCATGCATCGCACGGATGCGCGCCGGCCGCCGCGGCTCGGTGAGCATCCTGGGCGTGGTCCGGCGGGGAACCTCAGGGTCAGGCACGGGTGACCATGGTCACGCGTTCTGTGGGCACATCGGCGCACATCATCCAGCACGCTCGGCGCCGGGACCGCGGCCGCCATGCGGATGTCGCTGCCCGGTGACGGAACGATGGTCGCCCAGATCACTTGCTTTCGTCGCTCGATACTGGGACGACCCACCTGTCCACGCGCCCGGGAGGTCGCACTCGTTGGCCCAGCCGCGCATCCTTCTCGTCGACGACGAACCGCGACTGCTGCACGTGGTCGGGCTGTATCTCAGCATGGAAGGATTCGAAGTCAGAGAAGCGCAGGACGGCACCGAGGCGCTGTCGATTCTCGACACCGAGGAGTTCGACCTGGCGATCCTCGATGTGATGATGCCCGGCGTCGACGGGATCGAGGTGTGCCGGCACATCCGAGCGCATCCCCGGACGCAGGCGATGCCGGTGCTCGTCTTCACATCGCTGTCCGCCGATGCCGACGTCGAGCGGGCGAGGCTTGCCGGTGCGAACCATCTGATCACTAAGCCGTTCAGCCTCCCCGGGCTCGGCGCGGTGGTCCGGTCGTGTTTCGAGGACGCACCGGCGCTCACCGGCTGATCGCGTCGCGCGTCAGCGATCAATCCTCGGGGTGCGGCGCGACCTCATGGTGGAGCTGGAGGTATTCGCGGATCGCCAGCAGGGCGGCGATGCCGTCGCCCACCGCCGATCCCAGCTGCTTCGTCGAGCCGCGGCGGACGTCTCCCGCGGCGAACACGCCGGGCAACGAGGTCCGGAAGCCGCCCTTGTCATCGACGAAGCCGCGTGCGTCGAGGTCGACACTGCCCTGCAGGAACGCGGTGTTCGGATCGAGCCCGATGAAGACGAATGCGGCGCGCGGGGTCAGGACCTCCTCCGCACCGGTGCCGCGGTCCCGGATACGGACCGACTCCAGCCGGCCCTTTCCGGTGAAGCCGACCACGTCCGTGTTGAGATGCACCACGAAGCGAGAGTCCTTGGCGATCTTGTCCTGGAGCAACCGGGAAGCCGTGAGCTCCGGGTCACGCTGGACGATCCGGACGCGGCCGGCGAACTTGGTGAGGAAGAGTGCCTCCTCGAGCGCAGAGTTGCCGCCACCGATGATCAGAAGCTCGTCGGCGCCGCGATAGAAGGGCCCATCGCAGGTGGCGCAGAAATGGACGCCCGCACCGATCAGGTCGTCCTCGCCCGGAATGCCGAGTCGCCGGTACGACGACCCGGTTGCGATCAGCGCCGCGTGTGCCTCGATCTCCTGACCGCCGGCGAGGCCCAGGCACACGTCTCCAGCCTCGGAGCCCTCGACAGTGACGTGCTCGACGCTCACCGCGCTGAGGAGCTCGACCTCGTAGCGACGCGCCTGCGCGATGAAGCGCTCGGCCAGGTCGGCACCGCCGACGCCCTCGGGGAACCCCGGGTAGTTGTCGATGCGCTCGGTGACACCCGCCTGACCGCCGAGTCCGCTTCGCTCGACAACCACAGCCTCGATGCCCTCGCGCGCGGCATAAATGGCAGCCGCGAGCCCAGCGGGCCCACCGCCGATGATGGCGAGGTCATAGCAACTGCGCTTGGCCTCCATGGTCAGCCCGAGCTTGTGCGCCAGATCCTCGTTGGTGGGATCGACAAGGACATCCTTCCCGTCGAACACGACGGTGGGGATCGTCCTACCGCCCTTCTGCAGCTCCTCGACGTGGCGCAGGCCTGCCTCGTCCTGGTCGATGTCGACCCACGCATATGCGACGCGCTGCTCGGCGAGGAATCTCTTGGCGCGCTTGCAGTCCGGGCACCAGGGAGCGCCGTAGACGGTGATCTCTGCCATCAGCTCAGCCGGCGCAGGTCCGCGCTCACCCCGCTCGTCGTGCTGAGGAATCGATCAACGATGTTGCCGTGGGCGTCGATGACCACGATCGTCGGCGGATCGATGACGTTGTACTCGGAGGTGATGACCTCGCCCGGATCATTGACGCTCGGGTAGGCGACATGGAAATTTCGCTCGAAGGCGATGCCGTCGACGGCGTTGGCTTCGCGCAGGTCGACGCCGAGGAAGATCACCCCTCGCGGAGCGAACTCGGTGTGTAGCTGGTTCAGAGCCGGCTGCTCGAGCCGGCAGGGACTGCACCACGACCCCCAGAAGTTGAGGACGACCACGTGGCCGTGGGTCGACGACCAATCGAACCGCGTGCCCGACAGCGTTGGCGCGGTGATCGGAGTCGCGGGCCCCTTCGGGTCGCTCCCCAGATTCGGGACCTGGGATAGATCCTGCTGCAGACCGCAGCCGGAGAGGACGATGATCGCCGCTGCGGACGCCGCGAAGACCGCGAGGCGGCGAGGGTTGCGGGTCATGGAGTGACCGCCAGATCTTCGAGCACGCGCCGCCCCAGGTTCTGGTCACCTTCGACGACAACGCGCGAGCGCGCGCCGGGGTCGTCGGACCGGCCGCACGCGAGCACTGTTAGCGTGTTGAGGTCGAGCCGCAGGGTCGCGCTGGGATGCTCGGGGAGGCCCGGCCCGGCCAGTCCTCGCTCTCCGTCGAACGCGATGGCTCGCAACGCGCCACCCGGTCCGCCGATGTCGAAGACGACGCTGCTCCCGGCGGCCGGGCTGAGTCGCTCCTGGATGGTGTTGCCCGCCCCCATCATCATTCGCTCGCGGCTGTGCGCGCCGGCAATGCCGCCGAAACCGCCAGGGTGTCCCAGCGCGCGGCGTAGGTCCTGCTCGTGCGACCACAGATCGAAGACCCGGATGCCGAGAAATGAGCGAACCTTCGACGGTCTGAAGAAGCCCTGGCCCATCTCGTCGAGCTGAGCATCATCGAGATCGGCCAGGCGGGAGAGCCGCTGGGTGGTGACCTCGTGGTATTCCGCAAGCAGGTCGCGCAGCGGCACACCGCGGCGCGCGTCGACACCGATCTCCATGAACTTGCCGGGTGCGTTGCGGATGTACGGGAGGTCCTCTGGGATCGCATGATCCGGTCGCGGGCGGCCGATGAGCAGACTCTCGAGGTCGACGATGTGGGCGACGGTGTCGCGGACCGTCCAGCCGGGGCAGCCGGTGCTATCGAGCGCTCGGCGGTCGTCGAGGTCTTCGGCCATCAGGGACACATTGGCGAAGATCTCCGCATGGGCACTTCTGAAGCCCTCGGCCGTGGTGATGCTTCCGGTGTCCATCGCCACGCAGCCTAGCGCGTCGCCACAATCCATCGCGATGCCACAACGCGAGCGCTCCGTCCGAGCGGCCGGGATGTCAGCGGTCAATTCCTCGGGGTTTCCGGCTCCCGCCGGGATGTATGCCGTGCCGGTCGTCCTTGCCCCGCTGTCGGGCCGCCTGCACGTCCTGCTGGTCCAGCGCGGCGAGGACCCGTTTGCGGGGACATGGGTGCTCCCCGGCGGCTTCATGAGCCCGAGCGAGCGTCCTGAGGAGACCGCCCAGCGCAAGCTCACCGAGAAGACCGGGGTCGGCGCCGTGTACCTCGAGCAGCTGGAAACCTATGCCGATCCGGAGCGTGACCCGCGTGGCTGGATCCCGACTGTCGCGTACCTCGCGTTGATCGATGCCGCTGTGTTGCGAGCGGATGAGTCGAGCGCGAGGTGGGAGCCGGTCGACGCGCTGCCACCCCTGGGCTTCGACCACGCGCGCATCGTCGTCGATGCCGTGGAGCGTCTCCGAGGCAAGCTGTGGTGGTCGAACATCTCCGTCGGGCTGCTGCCGGAGCGGTTCACCATGCCCCAGGCGCGCCGGGTGTTCGAGGCCATCAGCGGTGTCACCTACGAGCCCTCCAACTTCCGCCGGGAGCTGGAGCAGTCGGGTCTGGTCCATGCGACTGGAACGGTGGCCAAGGGCGGCCCCGGGCGGCCCGCGGCGATGTACGAATTCGTCGAGCGTCAACCGGCCTGGAGCCTGCGCCGGTCGCGACCTCCAGCGATGCTGCGGCGCCGAGGCTGATTCGCGCGCCCGTCCCCACGGCGCACGCCACTCAAAGCCATTCCCATGGTTCACGATACCGCGCGATCGGGTGCCAATCCCGAGTGCCCACCGTCAGGAGAGTCGCAATGACCGACCAGCCCATGCAGCCGATCCCCAGAGTTGAGTCCCTGTTCCAGCACATCCCGCATCCGCGACTTGCCGAGCTCAGACAGAAGAGGCCGCCGGTCACCAGCGACGAGCGCGTCGGGACCAACGGGAAGATCGGCCTGGCCATCACCGCGATTGTGGGAACGATGTGGGCGGCATATATCTTCACCCTCCTCGCCCTGATCAGCTTTCCAGCGGCAATCGAAAGCAAGAGCATCATCACAATCATCTCGTGGGTCGCGCAGACCTTCCTCCAATTGGTGCTCTTGCCAATCATCATCGTCGGCCAGAACATCCTCGGAAAGGCCTCGGACAAGCGCGCCATCGAGACCTACAAGGACGCGGAGGCAATTCTCACAGAGTGCCTGCAGCTCCAGGCGCACCTTCAGGCGCAGGACGTCGTGCTCGACAACGTCGTCGAGCACGTGAAGGAGCACCACAAGGAATTGCAGAAGCTCTCGGCCAGGGTGGGACCCGCACCCGCCTGAGCGTCGCGTCGGAACGGCCACCTGGTTCGTGCGCCGCACGGGTGCCCGTGACACGTAGCGTCGTCGCGTGCGGTCGGTTCACATCAGCGCGCCCCTTGCGACGTGACCATGCTGACATGCTCGCTCGGCCCGGACGCTGCGGGGACGATGCTGTCGCGGCTTCTGCGCGGCGCCCGCTGCAGCATCGACGCGGCGCTCTACGAGGTCGGTCCCTCGTACAGATGGGAGCTGGTTCGTGCGGCCAGGCGAGGGGTGCGTGTCCGTCTCGTGCTCGACGCGCACGGTTCGGACGGCAACGCGGCGACCGCGCGTGAGCTGACTGCCGCTGGTGGTGCGTGCCGGGTCGCAGGTCGTGGAGCGGACGCCGCGCACGGCAAGCTGATCTGCACCGACACGACGGTCGCGCTGGGCACCGGCAACCTGATCTGGCGGGACGCGCCACGAGACCGCCGCCTGCGCTATCCGCCCTCGTCGACGCCGCTTACGGGCACTCGCGAGTGGTGGGTGATGGCCTCAGGATCGAGAGGACTGGGTCGAGACGCGCGCCGCGCCTTTGACGAGCACTGGAGAGCGGCGACCGACCCCCCTGACCAATGGTCGGCAGCGCCGGAGAACAGGGCTCCGAGCGTCGGGACACCGATGCCGCAGGTCGCGCCATCGACCGGCCATGTTTCTGGGCGGAGGCTCCATCTCGTGATCGGAGGGCATGCGGTGGGCGCGACCGTGCGATCGATGGTCGCCGCCTCCCGACGGCGGGTGCTCGTCACCGTCCCCTACGCCCACGTGCACGCCCCGCCGGTCGCGGATCTCCTCGACCTCATGGCTCGGGCGTCGGCTCGAGGCGTGACCTCCGCGCTGCTCCTCGGGGACGTGCCCGACCGTGGCGATGCTGCGCTGCTCGAAGCGCTCCCCTTCGACGTCCGCAGGATGGACCCCGCCCGATCGACGTCGGGTCATGCCAAGGGAGCCGTGGCCGATGGTTCGGTGCTGGTCTCGTCCGCCAACTGGAGCGCGCCCGGGCTCGGCGGCAACTGGGAGGCTGCGCTCCGAATCGACCATCCGGGCGCGGCCGCGTACTACGCCGCGGCCTGGTGGCGCGACTGGGAAACGGGGCTGCCGCTCAACGTTTGATGGTCCAGGGGCCCGGCTATGCTCGACCCATGCCCGAAGCCGAGCCGTCCGTGCCCGCAACTCCGGCTCCGGCGGCTGTGACACCCGAATCGTGGACGCTTCCAGCGGTGCCGCTCCGAGACAACGTCGTGTTTCCGTCTCAGCTGGCGCCGCTCGCCGCCGGCCGGCCTCGCTCGGTGGCGGCCCTCGAGGCGGCGGTGAACGGCGACGGACGCGTCGTGCTCGCGATCCAGCGTGACGCGGCACGTGACGAGGCGTCGCTCGATGACGTGCACCCGATCGCGGTCATCGCCCACGTCGGCGCATTCAGGAGACTGCCGGGTGGTGGCGCGCACGCGCTCGTCGAGGGCAAGGAACGCGTGCGCATCGACGCCTTCGACGCCACCGGTGACACCTGGACCGCCACGGTGACACCGGTCCCCGTCGTCACCGTCGACGGTACCGAGGTCGACGCGCTGTCCGGGTCGGTGCGGACGCTGTTCGCGGAATACGTCAATGCCGGCGCCCAGGTCGGCGCTGACACGGCGGTTGCGATGGCGCGCGCCGCGCAGCCTGAGCTGATCGCTGACATCGCCAGCACCTGTCCCGATTTCGGGTTCGACGATCGAGTCGCCCTGCTCCAGCAGACCGACACCGTGCCGCGGCTGCGCACGCTCATTCCGCTGCTCGCCCGCGAGGTCGAGGTTGCCCAGTTGCGCACCAAGATCCACGAGGACGTCCAGAAGACGATCAACAACTCGCAGCGCGAGCACATCCTCCGTGAGCAGTTGCGGGCCATCCGCAAAGAGCTCGCCGAGCTCGACGACGCCGGAGAAGATGACGAGGACCTCAGCGCGAGAGTCGAGAAGGCCGGCATGCCCGACAACGTCAAGCAGCGCGTCCTCAAAGAGGTGCATCGCCTCGAGCAGATCCCGAGCGCCTCACCCGAGATGGGCATGGTGCGCACCTGGGTCGACTGGTTGTTGGACCTCCCGTGGGTCGACCCACCCGCGGAAACTCTCGACATCGAGCGCGCCGCCGCCATCCTCGACGAAGACCACTACGGTCTCAGCAAGGTGAAGGACCGCATCCTGGAATGGTTGGTCGTTCGCGAGCGGATACGCTCTAAGGCGCTGTCAGAGAGCGCGGGTCCTGTCGACGCAGGGACCCCTCCCCGTCCTGCGGTCGGGTCACCTGTGTCGTCCGATCCTGGGACGGACATTTCGCCGCCCGCCCTCCGGCCGGCGCGTCCCCCCGCGTCGCCACCCGCTCCTGATTCGCCCGCCGAGCCGGAGTCTCCGCCGCTCACTCTTGCGAAACGCCGGACGTTGCAGACGCCAATCCTGTGCTTCGTCGGACCGCCAGGAGTAGGCAAGACGTCGCTCGGACGATCGATTGCGCGTGCCCTGGATCGGAAGTTCGTGCGCATGTCGCTCGGCGGGATTCGCGATGAGGCCGAGATCCGAGGACATCGGCGCACGTACATCGGCGCGTTGCCCGGCAGGATCATCCAGTCGATGCGCACCGCCGGCACTCGCAACGCGGTGATCATGCTCGACGAGATCGACAAGGTGGGTGCGGACTTCCGCGGCGACCCGTCGGCTGCGCTGCTCGAGGTCCTCGATCCTGAACAGAACTGGGAGTTCAGCGACCACTACCTCGAGGTGCCGTATGACCTCTCGCAGGTGCTCTTCATCACCACCGCGAACATCGCCGAGACGATCAGCCCGCCATTGCGCGATCGAATGGAGATCATCCGCATCACCGGCTACACCGAGCAGGAGAAGGTGCAGATCGCCGAACGTCATCTCGTGCCCCGCCAGCTGGACCAGCATTCGCTCGATGCGCACGAGTTGGAGATCCCGCGCGAGACGGTTGTCGCGATGCTGCACGGGTACACCCGCGAAGCAGGAGTTCGCCAGCTCGACCGGACCATCGCCGAGGTCGCGCGCAAGGTGCCGCGCAAGCTTGCCGCCGGCGCGAAACCGCCAATCGTGATCACACCCTCCGACCTCACCGAGCTGCTCGGGCCGCGCCGTCATGATTACGGGGAGGCGCAGGAGCAGGACGAGATCGGGGCTGTGACCGGCGTTGTCGTGAGCGAGGTTGGCGGCGACATCATCACCGTCGAGGCGCTCGCCATCGAGACCAAGCCGGATCTCGTGCTCACCGGCCAGCTCGGAAGCGTGATGGAGGAGTCGGTTCGGGCAGCGCTCTCGTGGGCGAAGGTGCACGCTGTCGAGTACGGCGCGCCCCGCGATTTCTTCGACACGCATGCAATCCACGTGCACGTGCCCGCCGGCGCGATCCCCAAGGACGGCCCGTCAGCGGGGGTCACGATGGCGACCGCGATGGTGTCGGTCGCGACCGGTCGGCGGGTGCGCCGCGATCTTGCGATGACCGGCGAGGTGACCTTGCGCGGCAAGGTGCTTCCCATCGGCGGCGTCAAGGACAAGCTGCTTGCCGCGCACCGCTCGGGTCTCAAGACCTTCATCCTCCCGGCGAAGAACATGCGCGACCTGTACGAGGTGGACAAGGAGATCCTCAACGCCATCGAGGTGGTGCCAGTGGAGAACGTGGGCGAGGTACTCGACCGCGCGCTCGTCGAGTCCGACGCGCCTCGCCGCCGCGAGCGCAGGGCGGGATTCGCGCTCCCGATCACGAGTGCGGACGTCATCGGCCCCATCAACGCCGTGTCGTGACCGAGACGCTGCGCGACCTGGTCGAGCTCGCGATCGTGGTGGATCCGCTGTTCGATCAGAACTGCTACGTGCTCCGCCGCCGCGACACGACCGACGCTCTGGTCGTCGATCCGGGATTGCAGCATCCGCAGACCCTCGCGCTCCTGGAGCAGCGCGGACTCCGCTGCGAACGCATTCTGCTCACGCACGGCCATCCCGACCACGTCAGCGGGGTGCCCGCACTGAAAGCCGCGTTCGGTTGCGACGCCGCCATCCACCCTGACGATCGCGAACAACTCGAGGCGGTGCGGTATCTCCCCGGCGTCCCCGACGACCAGCCTGACGTCGTGTGCGAGGAGGATCTCCGCGACGGCGAGATGCTGCGCTGGCACGACCTCGACATCGAAGTGGTGCACACGCCTGGCCACACGCGCGGATCGGTGTGCTTCCGCGTGGGTCCGGATCTGCTCTCCGGCGACACGCTCTTCCATCGCGGCGTCGGGCGCTGCGATCTTCCCGGCGGATCGTGGCCCGCGCTCGTCTTCTCGATCGAGAACCGGGTCTATACGCTGCCCCCTGACACCGTCGTCTACCCGGGTCATGGCGAGCGTACGACGGTCGGCGAGGAGATGCGCAGCAATCCGTTCGTGGTGCATCCGAGGTACCGCTGACGGGACGCGCATGCGGGGGAATGTGGGGATGAGCAATCACATGCGCGCAGCCCTCGTTGGAGCATGTGCCATGAGCGTCGCGATCTCCGCCTGCGGCAGCTCAACGACCAGCGCGACGGCGACGCCTTCGCCGAGCGGGGTCTTTGCCGTGCCGTCGAGCAGCGCGACCGCGACACCGTCGACGAGCGCGGCCGCCGGCGCGCTCGCGTTGACGCTCGCTGAGCTTCCCACGGACGGCCTGACGCTCACCCAGATCAGCGATGGGAAGATGAACAACCAACCGAACACCGATCAACGCGGGTTCGCCAACGCTGCCAACACCTATCGCATCGAGGACGATGTGCTCGTCGAAACATCGACGCAGTCGGCGGCGGCAGACTATCCGCAGCTGCGCGATGCGACCAAGAGTCAGGTGAAGACGCTGTCGAGCTCCCTGACTCCGGTCGGACTCGGCTCACAGGCCGACGAGTACATCGGCACCACCTCGGCGGGATACAGCGATATCGGGATCACCTTTCAGGAAGGAAACGTGATCGCCGTGCTCCTGCTCGAGAATTCGACGGGAGCCGTCGATCAGAGTTTTGCAGAAGCCGTGGCGCGGGCCCAGGACCAGAAGATGCTCGCAGCGGGGATCTGAGCCTCAGTCGCTTCGTCCCAGCAGTTCCAGGAGCTCATGCAGGATCGCTCCGGTGACACCCCAGATGACCCGCTGCGACGCCTCGTAGAAGTGCACGCTGCGATGGACGCCGTCGCGTTCGAGCTCGCGAACCGTGTGCGGCGCCGTCATCAGCTCCGCGATGTCGATGTGGAACCACTCGGCGACCTCGAACTCATCGCTGCGAAGCGTCGACGGGATGCGCTCCAGGCCCACCACCGGCGTCAACCAGCGGTCCGAGACCACCGTCGAGAATGGCGAGAGCAATCCGAGCACCTCGACGTTGTCGGGTTCGATGCCAACCTCCTCGTTGGCTTCGCGCAGGGCAGTGGCCACGACGTCGGCATCGGCCGGCTCTGCGCTGCCCCCGGGAAACGCGATCTGCCCGGCGTGCTGGCGAAGCTCGGCGGAGCGAAGCACGAAGAGCAGGGGGACGCGTGGGGTCGACGGATCGCAGAGGAGGAGCACCGATGCGGGTCGCCCGCCGTCGGGTGGCGCGGGCGGCGCCTCCTCCCGCGGGCGCACCCGGGCGCGCAGCAGATCGGCGATCGATGTGGTCGTCGTCATCGAGCCCGGGGTGATGAAGCTCGATTGCTCAGGGTCGTACTCTTGAGACGATGACCGTCGGCCCATCGGCCACGCCGAAACCCCGCCGACGCTGCGCCGGCTGTGGAGGAGAGCTCAAGTTCTCGCACCGTGAGTACGCGGGACGGGGTACGTCGGCGGCCGTGCTGCGCTGCACCGGTTGCGGTGAGGTCACTCGCGACGCAGCGCGTGAGGCGCCGCAGGCGGCGCAACGCCACAGATCCAAGCATCATCGCGACCTCGAGGAGGGTCCTCCGGCCAACCCGGTGCTCGACCCGATCACCGCGGCGCGTCTGCTGGACTCGACTCGCGATTCGACCTGAGCCGTCAACGACCCACGGTCCCGGTTGCGGCCGAGGTGACCGCGGCTTGCGGATCGAATCGCTCGAACCACTGAAGGATGCCGGCGTTCACAGTGTCGCGGTCGACGTCGACGGAAATCGCGTGGCCGCTCCGAGGCAGCATCTGCAATTGCACCGCGGCGCTGCCGATCAGCCGGCGGGAGATCTCGTAGGCGCAGCGCGGATCGATGGTCCGGTCGCGTTCCCCATGCAGGACGAGCACCGGCGCGCGTATCTCCGCGAGCTGGTCGCGGACGACCGCGCACAGGCGCCGGAGCTCGTTGATGCTGCGCGTCGGACGCAGACCGTAGCTGTACAACTCCTCGACAGCGCCGGGGTGCCAGAGGTCGACGTCGTCGCCGGCGCGATGCCAGCGCACCACGCGTTTGATGATCGGCAGCAGCGGCGGTATCGGCCCACTCAGCCAGATCGGTGACGCCAGGCTGGCGACAGCGCTGACGCGAAGATCTCGCGCTGCCAGGTGCAGCGCGAGTGCCCCGCCCATGGATTGACCGGCGACCACCACGTCCGAGCATTCCGCCGACAGATCGTCGAAGGCATCGCTCACGCATCTCGCCCAGTCCTGCCAGCGGGTGCGCTCGAGCTCCTGCGGCGTCGTCCCATGTCCGGGGAGCACGGGCGCATGGCACCGGAAGCCGTGCTCCGCGAGCATCTCACCGAGACGTCGGAGCTCCGGCGGCGTGCCGGCGAACCCGTGGATGAGCAGCGCGCCTCGCGGCCCGTCGCCAATCGTCCACGGCTGGACGACGGCGGGGTCGAACGGCTGGAGGGTGCGTGCGGTCATGTCTCGAGTATATGGATCGCCCTGCTCAGGCTCGGTGCTACCGTCGCCGACGATGGGCGAGGAGGTGATGCGGCAGGCACTCGAAGTGGTGGTCTCCGGTCGTGGACTGGACACTGCCTCGGCTCGCGCCGTGATGGACACGATGATGGAGGGCGCTGCCACGCCGGCCCAGGTCGGTGCCCTGATCGCCGCCCTGCGCACCAAGGGTGAGACGGTGGACGAGCTCGCGGGCACCGGAAGCCGTGCTCCGCGAGCATCTCACCGA
>DAITPY010000028.1:0-19059 GCA_036833315.1 Candidatus Dormiibacterota bacterium | reverse complement strand
TCGGCGATCAGTGACGAGGAGATCGACTGGCAGGAGCACACCGACACGCTGTACTACCTGACCTATCCGGTCGAGGGCGGTGCGCATATCACCGTCGCCACCGTGCGACCGGAGACGATGCTTGGCGACACCGGTGTCGCTGTCGCGCCGGGTGATTCGCGTTACAGGGCGCTCGTCGGCAAGCACGCGACCCTGCCGCTGACCTGGCGGGTGGTGCCGATCTTCGAGGATGCGGCCGTGCGCCCGGAATTCGGCACCGGTGCGCTCAAGGTGACCCCGGGACACGATCCCACCGACTATGACATCGGTTCGCGTCACTCACTGCCGATCATCAACGTCGTCGCACCCGACGGCACCATGGACGTCCCCGCGTTGCCCCAGTTTCACGGCATGCCCGTCGAGCAGGCCAGGACCGCAGTGGCGGATGCGCTGCGGTCGATGGGAGTCGTCGATCGTGAGGAGCCGTACACGCACGAGGTCGGCCATTGCGATCGATGCGGCACCATCCTCGAGCCGCTGGTCAGCGAGCAGTGGTGGGTGCGCATGGCATCGCTGGCCGCCCCAGGGATCGGCGCCGTGGAAAGTGGTGAGATCCGCTTTCATCCGGCGCGGTACGCCGACGTCTATCTCCACTGGATGCGCAACATCCGCGATTGGTGCATCAGCAGGCAACTCTGGCTCGGTCATGCCATTCCCGTGTCGATCTGCGCCAATGGCCACCGCTTCGCCTGGATCGAACCGCCCACGCGGTGCGCGGAGTGTGGCGACACGTCGCTCACCAATGATCCGGACGTCCTCGACACCTGGTTCAGCAGCGGGCTGTGGCCGTTTGCGATCTTCGGGTGGCCCGAGCGGACTCCCGAGCTGGAGCGGTTCTATCCGACCGATGCCCTGGTCACCGGGCGCGACATCATCTTTCTCTGGGTGGCTCGGATGATCATGACCGGGATCAAGTTCACCGGGCGCAATCCGTTCACCGATGTGCTGATCACGAGCACCATCCAGGCGACCGACGGCTCTCGCATGAGCAAGTCGAAAGGCAACACCATCGATCCGCTCGACCTCATCGACAAGTACGGTGCTGATGCCGTGCGCGCCTGGGCGGCCGCGGTGGGCACCAGCGGACAGGACATGCGCTTCGACGACGACCGCATCGCGTCCTACCAGCGCTTCGCCAACAAGCTGTGGCAGGTCACGAACGGTTTCCTGGTCGCGAAGGTCGGAGGCGGTGCAGTGTCCGAGCTCGACATCCATCCGCCGCGGCCGGAGACGCTGCGACCCGAGGACCGCTGGATGCTCGCCGAGGTGGCCGCGGTGGTGCGCGACTGTGACGCGGGGTTTGCCGCGTTCAGGTTTCACGAGGCGGTGGATCGCCTCTATGACACCGCTTGGCATTCCTTCTGTGATTGGTACATCGAGATGGTCAAGCTCCGCCTCACCGAGACATCGGACCCGGACTCGAGACGCGCCGCCGTGTGGACGGCGGTCACGTCGCTCGACGTCCTCCTCCGCCTGCTCCATCCGTTCATGCCCTTCGTGACCGAGGAGTGCGCGCAGCAGCTGCCCAATGCAGCACCCACGCTGCAGCAGCGGCAGTGGCCCGAGGTGGAGGCGCTGTGGGCCGATGACACCACGACCGCCGCGCATGCTGAGATCGCCGAGGCGATCGACCTGGTGCAGCGCATCCGCGCCCTGGGCCACGAGCATCGTGTGCCCCGTGGAGCGCGCGATCGGGTCCAGATCGTGATTCGAGCTGACGATGGGAGAGGGCCGGCCAAGCGCCTCACGGCGCTGATCGGTGGCCTCGTCCCCGCGACGGTGCTGGGTGCTCACGCGCGCGGAGTCGATCCGACGGTCGTGGTTTCGGGTAGGCTCCACGCCGAGGTGGTGATCGCCGACACCGCCGCCGACGGCAGCGCGACGAGGCGTCAGATCGACACCCTCGAAGCAACCGTGACGCGGCTCGAGTCACAACTCGCGAATCCGGGATTCATCGCCGGAGCGCCCGCGCGCGTCGTCGACGAGGCGCGGCGCCGGCTGGCCGAGGCGATTGCACAGATGGAAGTGCTGCGCCGCATCCCGACAGGAGGACGCACCGATGGCGGTTAACGTGGGGACCCTGCTGGTCGCCGGGATCGTCATCGTGGTCATCTACGTGGCGGTGCTCTGGATCGCGCTCGCCTTTTACGTCGTCCGCGATGCGCGCCGGCGGACGACGTCGCCCGGGTTCACCCTCTTCGCGATGCTCGTCGGCTTCATCCCGCCCTTTCTTGGCGCCCTGATCTACTTCATGGTTCGGCCGCCGCTGACCATGGAGCAGGTACGATCCCTCGCCATCGAGGAGCAGGTCCTGCTCGAGCCCCCGGTCGAGGGGGTGCCGACCCGGCCGTGCCCGACCTGCGGGCGCGAGATCGAGCAGGAGTTCATCCTCTGCCCGTACTGCCGGACTCAGTTCGCCCGGCGCTGCACGGGATGCGACAGGAGCCTCCGTCTGGGCTGGGAGGTCTGTCCGTACTGCGCCACAGAGGTCGGAGCGCCGGCACTGACGCGCGCCGGCAGGTAGCGTCACCATGCTGGGCGGCGGGCTCCAGCTGGCGCTCATACCCGCGCCGCTGATCGCGGCAGCGCTCGTCGTGTTCGGCCTCGCACCTCGCCACGCGCGCGGGGCGCGCATCGTCGCTGGGATCGGCGGCATCGCCACGATCGCGCTGCTCGTCATCGAAACGGGCTTCCTGGGTGGCGGGCGCATCGAGGCGTCGCTCGGCACACCCGTCGCCGGGATCGACTACCTCCTCAGACTCGACCTTCCGGGCGCGATTCTGGGGCTCGCCGCCGCGGTGGTCGGGGTGCTCCTGCTGCTCGACGACGCGCGTCAAACCAGCGAGGTACGGGCCCTGCTGGTCTGCGTGACCGGCGCGATCATCGCCGCGCTCGCCGGTAATCTGGTGATGCTCACCGCCGGCGTCGAGATCGCCGGCGTCGGAACGCTCATGACCACCGGCTCGGCGCGCGGCCGTCCCGGCAGGGGAGGGATCGCGGCCGTCGGGGTCGCGCACCTGGCCTCGTTGGGTCTGGTCGTCGCGGCGGTGCAACTGCTCACCGCATCCGGGACGACCGATTTCGCGGTCATCCCTGCCGGCGCCCTCGGTGCCGCAGTCACCGGACCGTGGGCGGCGGCAGGCGTCGCGCGGCTGCTGGCGCCGGCGTTCGTCCCGGTCAGAGGAAGCCGCACCCCCACCGCCGCGTGGGCGGCGACCGGCGCGATCCCCTGCGGAGCCATCGTGCTCCTCCGCCTCCGCGAGACCGTCGACGGCCCGCTCCCCCAGGCCATGGCTGTAGCGCTGGGCGTCGTGGGTGGCGCAGCGGCGTTGTGGGCTGCCGTGCTCGCGCTCAGGTGGTCGGGAGTGCCGAGCGTTGCCGGCAGGGCCCTCTGCGTCATCGCGGCCGCGCCGGTCGTGGCCCTGTCCGGCGTCGCCGGTCCGGCTGCGAACGTGGCTGTGGCGGCCGGGATCTGCTCGCTCATGCTGGCCGTCGCGCTCACTCCCGCATGGGAGCGCATCGGGCGTGGCCGCGCCGGATTGGCGCTCGCGGCGCTGGCGCTGGGCGCCGCCGGCGCCCTCCCGGTCGGCTTTGGGATCACCGCCCTGGTCCTGGAGTTCGCCGCGACGATTTCCATCGGCCGCGCCGGAGCCGCGCTGCTCGCCGCGCTCGGGCTCGCCGCCCTGCTCGGCGCTGCTGCGGCGGTGCGGACCGCCTCGGGGATCCTGGCCTCGAGAGGGTCCCGACGCCAGCTCGTGGAGCAGTCATCGGCGCTTGCGATGGTTGCCGCTACGGCCTCGGTCGTGGGTGCGATCGTCCCCTTCGCCGCCGCCACAACCGTCGTTGCCGCACTCAGTCCCGGGGGCCTGACCGTGCCGATCGGGGTGACCGCCATTCGCAGCGCCGCCGGGGACTGGTCGGGCGGGTACCTCGTGGTCGCGACGCTGCTGATCGCCGCCGGCGTCTGGGCGTTCGCGACCCTCGCCGAGTTCCCCTTGGTGACCGCCTCGGTACCCGAGAGTGAGCTGGCACCCGCCGCCGCCCAGGCACTCGGCCTTCGCCCGGCGCGCCGGCTCCGCCCCGCCCTGCTCCGGGGAGCGCGGTGGCTCGCTGCGATCGACGACTGGCTGATGGTGCAGCCTCAGCTCGGGCTGGTCCTCGGCGGGGCGATCCTGGCCATCCTGCTGATCCATTGATGGATCGCCTGCGCTAGTGGGGGTTTCAGCACCGCTGCTGTCCGCAGCCGGCGTGCTCGCAGCTGTGGTGGCGATGATGGTCGATGGGAGGCGAGCGGTGGCAATCGCCGTCCTGTTCCTGGCGGCCGGGATGGCGCCGACGGCCGCCACCTTCGGTGGAGCGCCCGGGGTCGCGGTGCTGGGCGCGAGCGCGCTCGCGGCTGTGGTGCTGTCCTGGAGCGGGTGGGCGGCTGGCCGGCTGCTCCCGTGGGTCGCCGGGCTCGACCCGACCATCCCGGCATTCGCACCCGTCGACCGGCTGTTCGGCCCGCGCAGCATCCGGGCGTTCGGAGCCGCAGTGGCGGTCCCGATCGCTTCCTGGGTGAGCTTCAACATTCCGGTGGGACAGGTGGCCGCTGTCCAGGGCCTGCTCTTCCCGACGGCGTACGCATGGAGCTGTGGCGTCATCCGCCTGCTGGTCGCGCGAACCGTCGCCGATCTCGCAGTCGGCGTGGTAATGGTGTCCCTCTCGACCGGTACAGCCTGGCTGCTCCGTGGCGGCACCGATTCCCTCCCGGGAGCGGCGCTCGCGTGCGCCGTCGCTCCGGTCGCGGCACTGGTCGCCGGATGGCTTGCTGGGCGCAGCTCGCGCCGGGGCCTGCCTCGGGTCGAGGCGGAGGCATGAGCCCGCTCGTGATCGCCGCGGTCTGGGTCGGGCTCGGTCTGATTGCGGGAACGCTGCCGCGGCGGCGCTATGCCAGGCTGGTGGCGATCGTGCCGCTCGCCGGCGCCGCGCTCACCCTGCTCGCCACGCGATCGCCTGCGCCCGCCCTTCCCCTCGGCGGCCTCACTGCGATCACCGGCCTCGACCGTGCCGGCCAGGGGTTGCTGGTGGTGGCGGGTGTCTCGATGGCGCTCGTGATTGCCCTGCAACCGGCGATCGATGTCTCGGTGGCGCGCACCGTCGGGGTGGTGGGCGGGGCGGCGACCCTGGCCATGGCAAGCAGCGATCCGCTGGTCACCGCCCTGGTGCTCACCGCGGCGGTGGGGACGCTTGCATTGCGCTGGATCGCGCAGGCTCCCGGGAGAGCCACGCTCGCCGCCGGCCGGGTCGCCGGGGGTGGGACCGCCGCACTGGTCGCCGCCTCGCCCTTCCTCCCGCTCACCGGATTCACGACCGGTGCTCGCCCGCTGGTGGTCGCGGCGCTGCTGCTTGCCGGCGTGGCCTCGCTCCTCGCGGTGTACCCGTTCGGGGGATGGGCCGCCGCCATCCTCGGATCGCTGCGGCCGCTGGAGGTCGCGCCCTGGCTGGTGCTCCTCGTACCCGTGGTGCTGCTGCTCGCCGAGCGGATTCCCGGAGGCGTCCTCGGCGACGGCGTGCCGCTCTTCGAGCACGTGCTCCTCGTGCTCGGTCTGGGAAGCGCAGCCTGGGGCGGCTTCTGGGCGGTACGCGGAGCCGCCCGGGTCCGCTACGGACGCGTCTTCATGAGCGACGTGGCCCTGTGTGCCGCGGCGGTCGGCGGCGCGCAGGTCTCTCCCGCTGTCTCGGGCGCGCTCATCATCCTGCTGACCCACCTGACGGTCGCTCCGATCCTCCTGCGCGCCGCCGAAGCCGGGCTGGTGTGGCCTCGCCGGGTCGCGTGGGCGCTGCTCAGCGGGGTGCCGCCGTCGCCCAGCTTCTGGGGGCGGTTCCTCATCCTCGAGGCGCTCGCGGCAGGCAACATCGGATCGACGGTCGCGGCGGTGGTTGCCATGGGGGCGATCTTCATCGCGGCCGTGATGGCGTGCTCGACGAAACGTACGCCGACCCCTGGCGCCGGCTGGGAGGCGCGGTTGCCAGAGGCCGCCGCGTGGCTGCTCGTCGCCGTGGGGATCGCCATCGGCCTCGCCCCCCAGTCGCTCTCCAGGTTCGTGTTCGGGGGCTGAGCTGGATGGATCCACTCGGCCTGCTGCTCGCGGTCGTCGCCGTCGCCATCTACCCGGGCGGCCTCTTCCTGGCGGCACTCGCGTTTCTGACGTATCGCGCGGGGCGCATGCCTCCGGGCACACACCTTGACGCCCGCAGCCTGGCGGCGATCGTCATTGCGGCACTCGCGGCGTCGATCGCAGCCCTTCCGGACTCTCCTGCCGCGGCGCTCCCCCCGCCTGGCGGTGCAGTGCCGAACCTGGCCGCGGCAGTGCTCCTGCTCTTCGTGGCCGGCGCGCTCACAGCCCCCGAGCCATGGTCCTATCGCCGCCTGGCGCTCCTCGGGGTCGCGGGGGTCTCGATGCTCCTGCTCGGTCTCCTCGCATCCTCGTACTCGATCCCGGCGCTCGCGGGCGTGGGGAGCGGCGCCGCCGGCGCTGCCCGGATCCTGGCGGCGATCACCGCCCTGACGGCGGTGCCATTGGTGATGCAGCCGCACCTGCCCACCGGGGCCGTGACGGCCCGCCTGACGGTGGTCGTTGCGACTGTGGAGGTGGTGATGTCCACCCTGGTCACACCATCACTGCGCGGGGTTGCGGGGATCCTCGCGGTGGTCGCCCTGGTCGTGGGCGTGGTGCTGTATGCATTGCTGCTCCGGGTCCTAAGGACGGTCACACAACGCGAGCACACGTCCCTGGTGGCCATTGCCGGCATATGCGGCGTGGCGGCCACCGTGGCCGCGATCGTTGCTGCGCGGCCATAGGCCGTGTTCCTCGAATACAGACCTCGATCAACTCGGGGTCAGGTCGCGGTGCTAGCATGAAGCTCGAGTTGGCGCAAGATTCTCCGCGGTCTGCTGCACGTGTGAGAGCCACGTGATTGGGATCGTCCTCGCCTCTCGGTCGCCTCGCCGCCGCGAGTTGCTGACCCGGGCCGGAATCCGCTTCCGGATTGTCGAACCTCCCGAGGACGTCGCCCTTCCAGCAGGCGTGAGCGCAGAGCTCGCAGTGCAATTGGTCGCTCGTCAAAAGGCAGTCGCAGTCGCAAAGGTCGTGGCCGCCGGCACCTACATCCTCAGCGCCGACACGATAGTCGTGGGCCCGCGCGGGCCACTCGGCAAGCCGAAGACGCCGGAGCTGGCTCGTGAGATGCTCAACGACCTCCGCGGCAAGCGCCACACGGTGCTCACCGGGGTGTGCGCGATGTGTACCGAGAGCGAGCACGAAGCGCTGGGTGTGAGCCGGTCCGCGGTGAAGTTCTGCGATTTCACGGACGATGCGCTCGACATGTATGTCGCCTCCGGCGAACCACTCGACCGCGCCGGAGCCTATGCGATCCAGGGCGGAGGCTCGGACTTCGTCGAGGCGGTCGCGGGACGCATCGACACCGTGATCGGGCTGGATGTCGGCCTCGCCCTTCGCCTGCTCGGAGAGATCGGCTATCCCGATCCCCTGCCGCGGACGACCGACATCAACCTCACGGCGTCGCGGCAGCGTCGCCCGCTCGCGCCGCTTCGCACCGTAACCAGGGTCTGACCGTTTCGCGTTGCAGGCGGGTGCGGACACTGGCGTCGCGACTCACGCTCGTGGTCGCGCTCTCACTCCTGGCACCGATCGCGCTGACCCTCTCCGCCTGCAGCGGTGGCGTCGCTCAACTCCAGATCGCGCTCACTCCCGGTTTCTCCGGAGCATTCACACCCGGCACCACCACTGCGACGTTCACGGTGACAGTGGTCAACCTGGGGCCGGGCAATGCCTCGGGGGTGGTCGTGCACGCGATCATGCCGTCCTCCTTCCAGTTCACCTCGACCAACTCGATCATCACCAACGGGGCGGCACGCACCACGCCGCAGGACGCGCGGGCGGGAGCGTCCAATCCGGCATGGGGCGTGTGGGCGCTCTCCTCGCCGACATCCCCAAACGGCAAGGTCCAGGATGCCCAGGTCGCGATCACCTTCGCGGTCGACATCACCGCGCGCCCGAGTACGTACTCGTTGAAAGCGCAGGTGGTCGACGACAATCTCACGAGCACGGTGGAGAGCCATCCCCTGCAGGTTGAGGTGAACCAGGCGCCGCAGCTCGGGGTGAGCGCGTCGGTCAGTCCCAC
This sequence comes from Candidatus Dormiibacterota bacterium, assembly GCA_036833315.1. Lineage (GTDB taxonomy): Bacteria > Chloroflexota > Dormibacteria > Aeolococcales > Aeolococcaceae > Palsa-851. The sequence continues at coordinate 10,833 of DAITPY010000028.1, read as the reverse complement.
CTCCGTGCATCCCAACGGCCAGGTCACCTACCGGATCACGGTGACCAACACCGGCAGCGGTATCGCACCCGACGTCGACGTGCTCGTCACCCTGCCGCCGATGCTCCAGTTCCAGACCACGATCATGCCCTTCGGTGGCAATGCATCGATCCAGCAGGCGATCTTTCCGGTCAAGGGCGGGGTCCTCGCCTTCTATGGTGGATTCGAGCTGCCCCCGCAGACGTCGCTCGGTGCCGGGAAGGTGGTCATTCAATTCATCGCCCAGTGCACCGCGCAACCCGGGAAGGGAGTCTTCGCCGCACAGGTGCAGGTCACCGACACCATCGGCGACATCGCCAGCATCAGGAATGTCGCCCGAGTCAATGTCTTCAATTCCTGACCCGACCGCGGTCGCGACGTCGTCGCTCGCCGCGCTCGTGGTAACCTCGCGTATCGCGCCCGGTGCATGCCGGCGTTCCTCAGTGGAGTGAACCCGCTCCCGGCGAGAGAGGCAGATGTACGCAATCCTTCAACACGGCGGTCACCAGTACCGAGTCGCCTCCGGCGACCGGATCCTTGTCGACCGCATCCCCGTCGAGGTCGGATCGACGGTCACACTCGAGTCGGTGCTGCTCCTCGGTGATGGCGCCGAGACCGACGTCGCCAAGGGCTCACCGGTCGAGGCTTCGGTCACCGCGACGGTGATCGCGCACCGGCGCGGCCGCAAGATCCGCGTGTTCACCTACAAGCCCAAGAAGCGCCACCGGCGCACCCTGGGCTACCGGAGCCAGTTGACCGAGTTGCGCATCGACGAGGTCGGGCGTGGCAAGGCACAGGCGAAGCCGAAGGCAACCGCGCCACAGCATGCCGCGGCGCCAAGGGCAAGCGCGCCGAAGCCGGCCGCAGCGCCGAAGGCGGCCAAACCCGAGGTGATCGAAGCGCAAGCAGAAACCATCGCCCAGGAAGCCGAGGCAATCGCCGTCGAAGCCGAGGCGGTGGAGGCCGGGGTCGCGGTGGCCGAGCTGGCTGTCGAAGAGGCCGTCGCCGCTGACGCGATCGAGCCCAAGGCCGAGAAGCCCGCGGCAAAACCGGCGGCGCCGAAGCGCGCAAGGACCCCCAAACCCAAGAAGGACCCCGAAGATGGCGCATAAGAAAGGCGGCGGGAGTTCCCGCAACGGGCGCGACAGCAAGGCCAAGCGGCTCGGCGTCAAGCGACACACCGGCGAGGTCGTCCTTGCGGGGACCATCCTGGTCCGCCAGCGGGGCACCAAGATCCTCGCGGGTCAGCACGTCGGCGTGGGGCGCGATCACACCCTCTTTGCGTTACGCACCGGGACCGTTGCCTACGACCAGACCGGTCACGACCGCACCCGGGCCAATGTGCGGGCGATGCCGATCTTCTCGGTGGGCGAGATGATCGAGGAACCGCCCGACGAGGAGCCGGTCGCAGCGACCGGCTGAGCGCACGGCCACTCGCGGCTCGCCCTTCATCGACGAGGTCGACATCGAGGTCGCGGCGGGATCGGGCGGGCGTGGTGCGGTCAGCTTCCGGCGCGAGAAGTACGTCCCCGACGGCGGGCCCGACGGGGGCGACGGGGGGCGAGGCGGGGATGTGCTCGTGGTCGCCGACTCCACGGACAGCACGCTCACCGGGTTCCGCGAGCGCCGTTCGTTCGCGGCCGGAGACGGTCAGGCGGGAGGCGGGGCGAAACGCTCGGGGCATCGTGGCGCCGACGTCGTCCTGCATGTTCCGATCGGCACCCTGGTCCGTGAAGGGGACCGCGTGATCGCGGACCTCGATCGTCCGGGGGCGACCGCGCTCGGGGCGCGAGGAGGCCGGGGCGGTCGCGGCAACACCAAATTCGCGACATCGACCCGCCAGGCGCCGCGGGCCGGGGAACTCGGTGACCCCGGTGAGCGGCGCCGCCTGCACCTCGAGCTGCGCCTGATCGCCGACATCGGGCTGGTCGGGTTGCCCAACAGCGGCAAGTCGACCCTGCTCGCCGCGCTCACCGGGGCGCAACCCAAGATCGCCGCCTACCCTTTCACAACCCTCCACCCCAACCTCGGTGTGGCTGAGTTGGAGGGCGGCCACACGCTGGTGCTCGCCGATGTTCCCGGGCTGATCGAGGGAGCCAGCCATGGTGCCGGGCTCGGACTCGAGTTCCTGCGCCACCTCGAACGCACCCGAACCCTCATCCATGTCGTCGACGCCTCCGCCGGTGTCGACGCCGCGCGCGCCGCCCTGATCACCGTCCGCGCCGAGCTCAGCGCCTACAGCGCGGAACTCGCCGCCCGCCCGTCGGTGCTGGCATTCAACAAGATCGACCTCCCCGAGGCGGCGACCGCTGCGGCGGCGCTTGCCGGGGAGTTTCCGGGCTCGTTCTGCATCTCGGCGGAGCGCGGCGACGGCTGCCGCGACCTGCTCCTCGCCGCCGCGGCGCTCGCGGGGCGCGGGACCCGCGACTCGCCGGCACCCGTCCTGCCGGGCATGCATCGTATCTACCGGCCCCGGCCGCGGCGTGTGGTCACCAATGATGTCGTTCGCGAGGGCGACGGATTCCGAGTCGCCGGCGAGCTCGTGGAGCGGATGGTCCGTCGCATCGACCTCGACAACGAGGAGGCCGTCGCGCGGCTGCAACGCAAGCTCGCGGCCGCCGGGATCGACGCGGCGCTTGCAGCTGCGGGGTGCCGCGAAGGCGACACAGTGCTCATCGGTGACGCCGAATTCGTCTACCGGGATGACGGTCTGTCCGCGTGATCTCGGTCCTTGTCTTCGGAGGCACATTCGACCCGGTCCATAACGGCCACCTGGCGATCGCCCATCAAGCCCGCGTCGCCACCGGTGCCGAGGCGGTGTGGTTCGTCCCCGCGGCGCTCGCTCCGCTGCGCGACCCACCCGAGGCGAGCCCCGAGCAACGATTCGAACTCCTCGACGCAGCCTGCGAGGCCTGGGGTCCGCCCGGGCTGGCGGTGCTTGACATCGCGATCCGTCGTGGCGGGGTTTCGTACACCGCAGAGGTCATGGACGCGCTGCGAGCCGAGTATCCAGACCTCGACCTCGCGGTGCTGGTCGGCGCCGACGCGGCCCGGACGATCAACCGCTGGCATCGCGCGGACGACCTGCTCGGCCGCGAGCGATTTGTGATCGTCAACCGGACCGCCGCTCCGCCGCTCGACCCCGTCGAGGCGGAGGGACTCGGCTTCGCCGCCCCCAGGACCACGTTGCTCACGCTCGACTCGCCCGACATCAGCGCCGCCGAGGTTCGCCGGAGGTGTGCCCGGGGGGAGCCACTCGACGGGCTGGTCCCCGATGTGGTCGCCTCGCTCATCGCCTCGAAAGGGTTGTACCGGTCCAATCGCGAGGATGCATAATGCGAATCGGATGACCTCCACCGAGCTGGCCGGCATCATCGCCGCCGCCGCAGCCGACAAGAAGGCGCGTGACGTGGTCACCCTCGACATCCGAGGCAAGACGACGATCGCCGACTACTTCGTGATCTGTGAGGGCGACACCGACCGCCAAGTTCGCGCCATCACTGACAGTATCACCGACGTCTGCAAGGAGCACGGCGTGCGTCCGCTCGCCGTCGCAGGCCTCAAGGACGCATCGTGGGCATGCGCCGACTTCGACGCGGTGATCGCCCACGTGTTCCTGCCCGGCGAGCGTACCTTCTACGACCTCGAGGGACTGTGGGGCGATCCCGCAGGGGAGCGAGCGGGCTAGCGATCTCGCCGAAGGCGCGTCAACCGCCGAGTAGCGGCGTGCCGTTCGTGACCGTCGAGATGAGACTGACCAGTGCGACGACCAGGGCGATTGCACTGAAGGCGATTCCACCCCAGAGCAGAATTCGCTCAACGACTCCAGGGTCACGACCTCCGATCGAACTGACGGGTGGCAGGAAAGCGCCGAGTGACGCGCCGGAGATCAGGCCGCCGATATGGGCGTAGTTGTTGATGTAACCCGATCCGCCGACAAGAAACGTCAGCACAACGTTGAGGACGATCACGGTCACGGCGTAGTTGCGCACGGTGTGCGCGATCCCCACCGGAACATTCTTGCCCTGCAATCTGCCGAGCATGAGGAGCAGGCCCACGAGGCCCGCGATGCCCCCGGACGCACCAAGGGAAATCGTCGGCACCTGAATGCCCGGCAAACCTGGGGCCAGCACGCTCGCGCCAACCCAGAGCAGCCCCCCGCCGATAGCAGTGATCAGGAACGTTCCCAGGAGCACCAGGCGTCCGTAGAGCTGCTCGACCAGCCTGCCAATGAAGAGCATCGCGATGCTGTTGAAGAGGACGTGGTACACACTGGTGTTGTCGTGCAGAAATGCGCTGCTTACGAATCGCCACCAATCCACAGATGCGCCATGGGCGCACCCGCTTTGCGGCGTGATCACCGCATTTGGTAGAGCGCCGAACGAACAAATATCAGGGCCCGTCGCGAACGGGTTGCTGGAGATGGTCGTGGCCTCGACGAGCCAGATGACCACGAAGATGCCGATGAGCGTGTAGGTGAGGAGGGGCTGGGTCACCATGGCGCGCCGCACCGGCGCGACGTAGCCTCCCGCGACCGTCTGCCGCTCGGCAAGGTCGACGGCGGCGAGGGTCGGGGCAGGGGCACCGTCATGCACCGCCCGCGCCTTGGCCCGCAGCTCCCCGACCGACGGCAGGCCGGGAGGGATCGGCAGCACGGCGCCGGCGTTGCCGGTGGCGGAGTCGACCCAGGCGACGCCCAGACGGATCGGGTCACCCGGGGTGGTCGCCACCGCGAGCGTGCCTGCCAGAGGGCCGAGCGCGATCAGCAGGATGTCGCACACCTGCGCGCCCTGCTGCTGGAGTCGATCGAGCCCCCAGCGCCGGGCTGCCTCACAACGATTCGCGAGGTCGAGTCCTGCAGCCGCCGGATCCGCCGGGGGCTCGTAGAACGCGACCAGAGCCGCGCGAGGGCCATTCCACATCGCCGCGGCGAGCACGTAGTCCCCGGCGAGAGCCCCGAGCCGTCCGTCGCGCTGGTCGGCGAGCCGGAGCCGGTACCGGATGACCAGATCCATTGCGATCGCGAGTGCGACCGGACTCGGCCCCCGCGGTTGCGTGGCGTGGTCGGGTGGGGCCACGTCCGTCACCCGGCCAGTCTACCGATCGGCTCCGGAGGCACCCCCGTACGGCGCCCGGCGGTGGGCTATGGTCGCGAGGTGCGACCCGGCAGCAGCCCCTCGACGATCCCTCCGCAGTTCAGCCTCGGAGCGCTGCACCGGTCGCTGCTCGCGCACCTCGACACTCGAGCTGGGATGGAGGTTGGGATTCGCTTCGAGGAGCGGACATCGGTCGGCCCGGGGGCTCCGGCGGGCCGTGCACCGGGACGCACCGAGCAGCGCAGCTTCGAGGCGGATCTGCTGGTCCGCGATGGACGGGTTGCGCATGCCACCCTCACCGCCGGCGCGATCGGGGCCGCCACGCTGAAGGTCCGGGTCGCCGGCGTTGACGGAACTGCTCGGTACTCGATCGGCGACGGCGGCTTCGGGGCTCTGGTTGTGATGCCGCACCTGTTCGACCTCGCAGAGTTCGGCACACTCCTCGATGCGGTCGCGGTCGTCGACGCTGTCGTCGACCAGGAGGTCCAGGACGGCATCGGACGCGTCGTCCTCGAGGCCGAGATCGACGCCGACGCCTTCACTCGCCTGCTCCAGGTCTTTGCCGGCACCGACCCGGCGCACCCCGAGCTTCCGCTGCTCTCGCATTCCGTGACGCTGTCCGCCTCCGCAGACGTCACGCTCGATTACTGGTGGTCGCTGCTCGGTCTCGACGAGATCGATGGCGGTCCGGCGGGGAACAGCATCGTCGCCTGCCACGTCCAGGTGTCGATTGCTGCAGCCACCGACCCTGCCGAGGCGCGGTCACACGTCGATTTGGATCCCGCTACAGCAGAGCTCGATGACCTCGATGCGGTGTGGGAACTGGCGAGGCAGCAAGCGTCTGGTCAGTGGAGCGGAGACGGGGACGGCGAAGGCCCGGGGGACGGCCCCGGCGCCGGGGAAGGTGCCGGCGGCGGCGCCGCGTTCGGACCGCCGTAGGTGCAGGTCTGGGTGGGGAGCGGGACCGGCCCGTAGTACGTGCAATTAGTGCTAGCGCCGGGCTGGGTGCCGGGGATGTAGAAGTTGGCGTTGTCGCCGGACCCGTCGGCGATGATGTCTTGCGGGCGCGCATACCAGGTGTCGGGAGTGCCTTTCAACGCTGCAGCCATGTAGATGTGCCAGATCGGCGCAGCGCCGCTGTATCCCGACACGATGCCGTCGAGATGCCCGCAATCACCGTTGATCGGTATCAGCCCGTAGTGCCGGAGGTCGGTCGGGCTGAAGGGGTCGGTGTACTTGTTCTCGCCGTTGACGATGTTGCCCCGCGCGATCTGCTTTTTCATGAAGGCCTGGTCCTTGGGCTGCAGACAGCTCTGCGTGCCGCTGCCCACCCATACGGCGGTGAGCAGGGTTGGGGTCCAGCCGACCGTGAGGTTGTCGATGAAGAAAGGCGCGGTGCCCGTCTTGGCGCTCACACGCCGGGGGTTGAGAGTCAGGTACCCGTTGGGGCCGAACTCGCGCAGGCGGTTGGCGTCATTGCTGGTGATCTCATTCATGATGTAGGCGACGTTCGCGGGCAGCACCTGGCGGCCGGCCGCAGCTGCGTTGTACGTCCAGATCGTCTTCCCGGTCGCCTGGGCGACGATGCTCGTCACCGGCATCGGGTTGTGCTGCACCCCCATGTCGGCGATCGTGGCCGCCCCGTCGGCGAGGTCGAGCAGCGTGATGCCGCAGGTGAGCGATCCCAGCGTCGCCGCCCATTCGTCGGGCGGCGGCCAGTTCACGGCCTGCCCGTTCACGCAGTTCTGATCGATCGAGTGCACGCCCATGGCCAGCTCGAGGTTGGAGATGTAGTTGATGCCGGTGGCGTACTCGACCTTCACCGCGGGCATGTTGAATGAGTTCCCGAGGCACTGCTTCAGCGGGCATATGCCGTGCCAGCGACGGTCGTAGTCGAGCGGTGAATACCCACCGGGATTGCCCGGAATCGGGAATGTATATGGACCGTCCAGGATCCGCGTCGTCATCGTGAGTTTCGTCGATGCGATTGCCGCGGTGTAGGTGAAGAGCTTGATCGTGGAGCCGGGGTTGATCTGCGTCGTCGCCATGTTGTACTGGCCGATGAACGGGTCCGCATAGTTCCACGTCCCGACCATCGCGAGGATCTCACCGGTTCGTGGATCCAGGCTGACCAGCGAGCCATCGCGCATGTTCTCGGCGACCCGCTCCTTGGCCACCTGAGAGTGCACGGTGTTGTATGCGAGGTTCTGCTTGGCCGGACTCAGGGTCGTGTGGATGATGTAGCCGCCGGGGTTGGTGGCCTGGGGGAAGTTGGCCGCCAGATATCCCTGCAGGTACATCACGAAATCGGGGTCGAGGTTGGGCTCCGAATCGGTCCACGAATGGAAGGTCAGCTTCTCCGCATACGCCGCGGCGGCCTCCGTCTGTGTGACGTCGCCGACAGCGACCATCGCCTGCAGCACTGCGTGCTGGCGGTACTTCGCGAGCTGGTTGACCGAGGCCCCCGCCGGATGGGTCAGGGGGTTGTACGCGGTCGGTGACTGCGGGAGACCGGCGAGCATGGACGCCTGGGCCAGATCCAGCTGACTCGCCGGCTTCAGGAAGTACAGCTGGGCCGCCGTGCCGACCCCGACCGAGAAGTTCCCGTAGAAGATCCTGTTGATGTACATCGCGAGGATCTGATCCTTGGTGAAGTTGAGCTCGATCTCATTGCCGAGCACGATCTCCTTGATCTTGTAATCGATGCTCTGGGGAGGATCCGCACCGCCGTAGAGGCTGATCTTCGCGAGCTGCTCGGTGATCGTCGATGCACCCTGGACGGTGCTGCTGCTGTGGGTGACGTTCGCGATGCCCGCCTCGACGATGCGAGGCAGGTCCCAGGAGGCCTCGGTGAAGAAGTGGCGATCCTCGACGGCCACGATCGCCTCCTTGAACAGCGGCGATACGTCGGTGAGGGTCACGGGGATGTGGCGGTACCCGTTGTTGTGAAAGACCTCGATGAGGTGGTTCGACGCGTCGTACACTTCGGTGTCGATCTGCGGCTCCATGTTCGTGATCGTGGAGGCGTCAGGCAACTGGCTCTTGTAGGCGTTGTACCCCGCGTAGACAGCTCCCACCGTGCCGGCCCCGATCGCGGCGAAGACGGTGATCAGGATGAGGACGACCCGGAGCACACGCCCACCGCGCCGAGGGCGGCGCAGATTCCGGTAGGCGCTCGCCCGGCGACGGCGCAGTACGGCGCGGGCGGAAGCCTGAGCGGCGCCGATGCCCGGGTTGGCGGATCCCGATCCGCGCCCCGATGCGCGTGCGCTGTTGGACAGACCCGCTCTGCGGCGCCGAGCCTCCGGGCTTTGATCGAGGCTCACGCCGGGACCGTCAAGTGCATATGCGAAATGATCTCCTGACTCCTCCGCGCCGTGGCGCGCCGAGAGTGCTGCCGAGTTCCCCGATGAAACGCCGGGGTCCGGCTCGGGTTACGCCGGCCGCATGGCGACGGCGAGGATGAACAGCGCGGCGAACACGGCGACGATGAGCGCCCCGATGAGCAGCGCGCCAGGACCCTCCTCGATCCAGAACGGACCCACGCGGCGCCGGCCCGGGGCGCCCTGGTCAAGCGGAACCGCCATGCGAGCAAGGTAGCAGGAGGGTGGCTGGAACGGTCGTATGACAATCCGCCACGAGTCTCTGGACCGGTCGGCGGCCCATGGCACAATCCGAACTCGATGGCAGTGACCTTGCCTGTGTCTGCGCCCGCGGCCAGTCCGATCGCGCTTCCGCCCGCACCGCGGACCGCCGAGGAGACGGGGCTGCCGTTCAGCTTTGTCTGCGACCTGGTGCTCAAGGTCCTCTACTTCAACGGGAGCATGCTCGGTCGCGACATCGCGAACCACCTCTGCCTCCCGTTCTCGTTCGTGGAGACGACGTCCCGATTCCTGGCCGACGAGGGCTACTGCTCGTCGACGGGAGTCCACACCGCGATGCTGGAGCCGGGCGAGCCGATCAACGCCGGCATGCAGCACATGATCTCGACGACAGGCAGGCAGCGGGCTCGCGAGCTGCTCGAAATCAACCAGTACGCCGGGCCGGCGCCAGTCCCGATCGCCGATTACACCGCCATGGCCGAGCGCCAGTCACACGTCGACGGCCAGGTCAACCGCGCCCGGCTCCACGACGCCTTCAGCCACCTCGTCCTCTCGGAGGTGGTGCTCGACCATCTCGGCCCGGCGCTGAGCGCTCGCCAGGCGGTGTTCCTCTACGGACCACCGGGCAACGGCAAGACGACCATCGCGGAAGCCGCGGCATCGCTGCTCGGGGCCCCGATGTTCATTCCCCGAGCGCTGTACGTGCACGGCGAGGTGATCCGGTTCTACGACCCGATCCACCACGAGCCCATCGATCGCGAGCTCCCGCCGCACGACCGTCGCTGGCAGCTCGCCAAGCGGCCCGCCGTCAAGGTGGGCGGGGAGCTCACCCCGAGGATGCTCGAGCTCGGCTTCGATCACACCCTGGGCTTCTACGAGGCGCCGATGCAGCTCAAGGCCAACGGCGGCCTCTTCCTCATCGACGACTTCGGCCGTCAGCAGAACATGTCGCCGCGCGACCTGCTCAACCGGCTGATCGTGCCGCTCGAGAAGAAGGTCGACTACCTGAACATCCCGCGCGCGGGCTCGAGCATCCCGGTCCCGTTCACCTGCCTGGTGATGCTGTCGACAAACCTCCGGCCCCAGAACCTCATGGACGAGGCATTCCTCCGGCGGGTGCGGTTCAAGGTGCACGTTCCGGATCCCACCGTCGACGAGTACAAGGAAATCTGGCGGCGCAACTGCGTGGACAACAACCTGCGCATGGACGAGAGCCTGGTCGATCGCCTGCTCGAGAATCACTATCACTCGAAGGGCAGAGCGCTGCACGGCACGCATCCGCGCGACCTGCTCAACCACGTGATCCACGCTGCCCTCTACCTCGGCAAGCCGGTGGAGCTGAACGACGAACTGCTGGAGCTTGCCTGCGAGACCTACTTCGTCGAAGCCGACGAGTAGGCCGGCTCGGCACGCGCCGGACGCCGTTCGATGATCTCGTCGATCATCCCGTAGGCGAGGGCCTGCTGCGCGGTCATGTGGTAGTCCCGCTCGATGTCCTTGCCGATCTGGTCCATGTCTCGTCCGGTGTGCTTGTGGTACAGGTCGATCAATAGTGCCCGCTGGCGGAGGATCTCGCGGGCGTGCACATCGAGGTCGGTCGCCTGACCCTGCATGCCCTGCGCCCATGGTTGATGGATGACGATGAGTGAGTTGGGCAGTGCGAGTCTGCGGCCCGACGCACCGGCGCAGAGCAGCAGGGACGCACCGCTCGCGGCCATCCCCAGGCACGTCGTCTCGACTTGAGGTCGGATGTACTGCATGGCGTCGTACATCGCCAGCGACGCGGTCATCGAACCCCCGGGACTGTTGATGTAGAGGTGGACGTCCTTCTCCGCGTCCTCGCTCTCCAGGAAGAGCAGCTGCGCGGTGACCAGGTTGGCCATGTCGTCGTCGATGACACCACCGACGAAGATGATCCGGTCGCGGAGCAACCGGGAGTAGATGTCGTAGGAGCGCTCGCCGCGCGCCGTGGTCTCGACGACGGTGGGGACGAGAGTCATCGCGAGTCGCTGGTGCCGGGTGGGACGAAGCCGATACGGCGGCGCGCCGGCTCCGCCTGGTGCATCGCGAGGAACGCACCGAACTGCGCCACTGTACGCAAGGACGCCGCGTCGAGG
>DAITPY010000027.1:0-21468 GCA_036833315.1 Candidatus Dormiibacterota bacterium | reverse complement strand
GCGCGACACGCACCGTGGCCGAGCCGGTCAGATGAACGACCTGATCCGATCGTCGCTCGATCACTGCGTCAAGTGCACGATCTGCGAGACGTTCTGTCCGGTCTCGCAGGTCACGCCGCTATTTCCGGGCCCCAAATACGTCGGCCCGCAAGGGGAGCGGTATCGAGGCGTCGGCCCATCGCCGGACGCGTCGGTTGACTACTGCTCGGGATGCGGCATCTGCACGCAGGTGTGTCCGCAGGACGTCAAGATCGCGGAGATCAACTCGCGGGCTCGGGCGAAGCTGTGGGAAGGGCGGCACATCCCGCTGCGGAACCAATTGATCGCCCGTCCGAGCGTCATCGGCCGGTTGGGCACTCCCGTCGCTCCCCTCGCGAACTGGGCGCTGCACAACCGCGGCGTGCGCGCGCTGGTGCAGCGCGTCCTCGGCATTCACCGCGACGCGCCGATGCCGAGCTTCGCCGCGAGGACGTTTCAGCAACGCTCGCTCGCGCATCGGAATGGCGCCGGCTCGAGCGACGCTCCGGCGGTGGTGTATTTCCATGGATGTGGCACCAACTACTACGAACCGCTCGTCGGCGAGATGGTGGTCGCGGTGCTGGAGCACAACGGCTTTCGCGTGATCGTTCCCACCCAGGACTGCTGCGGGCTGCCGCTGCAGTCGAACGGCAACTTCCCGGCAGCGCGGACCTATGTGCGCCGGCTCGTGGCGAGGCTGGCGCCGCACGCACGCGCCGGGTTGCCGATCGTCTCGAACTCGACGAGTTGCGGTCTCATGCTCAAACGCGAGGCGCACGAAATCCTCGGCCTCGAGGACGCGGACCTGGCAGCGGTGAGTGGGTCCACGTACGACCTCTGCGAGTTCCTGTTCGGCCTGCATCAACGCGGCGAGCTGCGCACCGATTTCATCTCCCTGCCGCTCACGGTTCCGTACCACGCCCCGTGCCAGCAACGGGGTCACGGCATCGGCAAGCCGGCGCTCGATCTGCTTGCGCTGGTTCCCGACCTCACCATGGTCGAGCTCGACGCCGATTGCTGCGGTATTGCCGGTACCTACGGGCTCAAGACGGAGAAGTACGAGATCGCGATGGCGGTCGGGCAGCGCCTCTTCGACGACATCGCAGCCACCGGATCGGATGTCGCCGCATGTGACAGTGAGACCTGCCGGTGGCAGATCACGCACGGAGCCGGGGTGGGTGCGGTGCACCCGATCGAACTCCTCTATCGGGCCTACGGTCTCGACCGGACCAAGGCCGCCAGGGTGCAGCGAGATCATTGAGGCGCCACACACCGACCGGCGCGATTACGACGATGCGCGGACGGGTAGATCAACCCGCATGAATGTTGAGATCTGGTCCGACGTCGTCTGTCCGTGGTGTTACATCGGCAAGCGCCGCTTCGAGGCCGCGCTGGCCGGCTTCGAGCATCGTGACGAGGTCGCTGTCACCTGGCGGAGCTTTCAGCTCGATCCGACCGCACCCACGACGGCGCAGGGCGACCCGCTGGACCGGCTCGTCGCCAAGTACGGCATGAGTCGTGCGGATGCCGAGCGGGCGCAGGCGAGGGTCACCGCCAACGCCGCGACCGTCGGGTTGGACTTCCATCTCGACCGAGCCCGATCGGGCAATACGTCCGACGCCCACCGCCTCCTGCACTACGCGCTAACAGCCGGCAAGCAGCAGGACCTCAAGGAACGGCTCATGGCCGGGTACTTCGTTGACGGCGAGGCAGTCGGCGAGCCCGAGGTCCTGGCGCGGCTCGCCACCGAGGTGGGGCTCGACGAGCCGGCGGTCCGCGCGGTGCTCGAGAGCGACGACTTCGCCGAGGAGGTGCGCCAGGACGAGCAGGACGCTCGCCGCCTGGGCATCACCGGGGTTCCGTTCTTCGTGGTCGATCGGGCCTACGGCGTCTCTGGTGCCCAACCGCCCGAGCTGATCCGATCGACACTCGAGCAGGCCTGGGTGGACAGCCATCCCCTCACCCTGGTGCCGATCGGTGGGGACGACGCCAGCTGCACCGACGAGAGCTGCATCCGCTAGGCTGACTCCGTGGCCGACGAAACGGCGCGACAGGCTGCTGCAGGTGGAGGTCGCGGGTGAACCCATTCACAGCCTTGGGGTTCACAACCCACTCCAAGCGAGGCCAAGCGTTGATCGCCATCCTCGCTCTTGCCGGCGGGACCGGCGTCGGCGCGATCGTCACGCTGTCGATGCACCACCCCGCGGCGGCGGCGGAGGTGGTGATCTCACCCTCGGCCAACGTGATCGGCGCGCCGCTGACCCGGCAGCCGACTCCGGCGCTCACCGGTCTCACCGATCAGAACGGCAAAGAGATCTCGTTGGGCGATGAGAAGGGTCACGTCGTGCTGGTCGCGTTCATGGATCCGCTGTGCGTCGATCTCTGCCCGGTCCTGGGTCGGGACATCGCCGCCGTCGAGCAGACGCTGCCCAAAGGAATCAGCCCGGTCCTGCTGATGGTCAGCGTCACCTCCGGCCGGACCCCCGCGGACGTGCGCCACTTCGTGCGCACCAACCTTTCGACGCAGTGGGCGCCGGGCTGGCACTGGCTCATCGGTCCGAGTGACGCGGCGCTGAAGTTGACCTGGCTCGCCTGGGGGGAGGCACTCGAGCCCCCGAAGACCAACTACCTTGACGTCATCGATCCGCAGGGGTACCTGCGCGTGATCTACCCGGCACCACTCTTCGTCAGTGATGTCGTGACCGCGATCAAGACCATCGCGAGCCAGTAGCTACAGCGAGCTGCGGTTCCGAGCAGTTGCGCAAATCTGCGCAAAAACTTCTTTCGCCCCAGACCTTGACGAAGCCCTGCCTCTGCGGTGATCATGCGCGCTGCGGAGTGCATTCCAGTTGGCGGAGGACGGGTGCGCGGATATTTGGGACTTGCGTGGTCGGGAGGCCGAGCGCACGCGCCTTGTGCGGGCGGCGTGACCGCAATCACGCGAACCGAATGCCGGCGTCTCCTGGCTCGAGCCTCTGACCTTCACGCCGGCTCCGTTGGAGCTACGATCCGTCCTTCCGGTCTGACCACTCGCTCGTTCACAGAAGTGAGGCAAGCATGCGATTGAGACTCTGGGTGCTCGTGGCGGGCGTGGTCGTGACCGGCATCGTGGTCGGAATCTTCGTGACCAGGTTTCTCAATCCGACGCCGCCGCAGATCGCGGCGACGACGACCTCGACGAGCCTGCAGGGTCGCCCGGTGGTGAGCTTCACGCTGACGACCGTCGCCGCCGTCGGCAATGAGGGGCAGGGGCAGGGCGAGCATCCCAACTGGGTTGGCTACCTACCGACCACCTACCTGAGCGTGCCGGCGGGGGCCGTCGTGCACATGACCATCAACCAGCAGGACGGGTCGTCCGGGTTGCGCAATCCGTACTTCTCCCTGGTCAGAGGGACGATCAACAACCAGATGACCGTCAACGGCAAGGTCATGAGCGCGCTCGATCCCGACAACCCGGGACCGGGTCACACCTTCACCATCCCTGACCTGGGGGTCAGCGTCCCACTCGAGGGCGTGGCGGACAATGCGGCCGCCGGTGCTACCAACGTCGTGCAATTCGACTTTATCGTTCCAAACAAGAAAGGGCTTTTCCGCTGGCAGTGCTTCGTGCCCTGTGCCGCAGGCACGCTGTACGGGAACGGCGGCCCCATGCAGACCCTCGGCTACATGACCGGCGAGTTTCAGGTGGGCTGAACCATGAGAAATCGCGCCACCGCAGTCCGCGTCCTCGTCGTCACCTGGCTCATCGTCGCCGTCGCCGGTGACATCGGACTGGCCCTGGCCCCGATGCCGCCTGGCCAGGCGTCGAATGCGGCATCAGACGAGAGCTTCGTCATCACGCTCCTGGCGGTGATCGCATGGCCGGTGTTCAGCGCCGTCCTGGCCGCGCTGTATCTCACCCTCGTCGTCAACCGCCGAACCCCACCCGAGGGTGAGGTTTCAGCGGCGGCGCTGCGCGGCAACACCCGGGTGCAGACGATCTGGATTGCCGCCACGCTCGTCGTCGTGCTCAGCCTCGCGGTCTACGGCACCATCGCACTCGCCGTGGACCAGCCTGGAGGTGGGATCTCCACCGTCTCGGCGGCACTCCCGAATCCGACGTCCACGGATCAGCCGCTCGAGGTCCAGGTCATCGCGCAGCAGTGGTGGTTCACTTACCGCTATCCGAGCTACGGCGGCATCGAGACATCGCAACTGGTGCTGCCGGTGAACCAGAAGATCCAGTTCCATATCACCTCGCTCGACGTGACCCACTCGTTCTGGTTCTACGCGCTCGGCGTCAAGGCAGACGCGGTGGCGCTGAACGACAACGTCTTCACCGCGACGCCGACGCAGGCCGGCACGTTCCGCATCCAGTGCGGGGAGCTTTGCGGGCTCTGGCACGGGAACATGGCGGACAACACCGCGATGGTCGTCAGCTCCTCGGATTTCGCGACATGGATTCAGCAGCAGACCACGCTTGACGCGCCGGTCATGAAGTTCCTGCCGCCGTACAGCCATACCTACGAGCCGGATCCGCCGCTCTACGCGGGGTGACCATGTTCAATCCGCAAGCACACGAGAGGAAGCAGATGTGGACGTTGTAGCCCCAGCGCGACCGGCACTGTCACCGCCGCCGAGCCGGTCTCGGCGTCTGCACGAGTGGGGGCTGCTCCTGGGCGTCATCGGCGCGATCGTCGGCTTCATCGTCGGATGGGGAATCGGCAGCGTCGCCATCGCGTACACACAAGCCACTGACAACTCGCTTGGATCGGACTCCGGGATCCTGCTCGGCTACACCTTGAGCGCCGTGGGGTTCCTTGCCGGGATGGGCTTCCTGAACTACCCGATCGGCCGCCTGCTCGGCCGCCCACGTCCGTCCGAGGAGGACAACGCCTACCTGCACGGCGAAGGAGGCGGGCTGTCCAAGTACTTCCGGATGACCACCGACCACAAGGTCATCGGGATGCAGTACCTGGTGATGATCCTGGCCTTCCTGTTCCTGGGCGGCCTCGGAGCGATGTTCATCCGCGCCGAACTGCTGACGCCGACGCCGTCGGTGGCGAACGCCGGGTCCTACCTCACGCTGGTCGGACTGCACAGCACGCTGATGATCTTCATGGCGTCCACCGCCATCATCGGACCGTTCGGCAACTACTTCGTGCCGATCATGATCGGGTCGCGGAACATGGCCTTCCCCCGTCTCGAAGCGCTCACCTTCTGGCTGCTGCCGCCGGCCGGACTCATCCTGCTGTCCACAGTTTTCCTGGGTGGCTTCGCCACCGGATGGACGGGGTATGCGCCACTCTCCGACCAGAACGTCGCTGGCATGGACTCGTACCTGATCGGGTTCGGCCTGATCGGGATCTCGATCGCTCTGTCGGGCTTCAACATGATTGCGACCATCTTTACCAAGCGCGCTCCGGGGATGAGCCTGACGAGGATGCCGATCTTCGTCTGGTCGGTGCTGGTGACATCGTTCCTCGGGCTCCTGGCCGCCCCGGCGCTGATCGGGGCGGTGCTGTTGGAGACCATCGACCGCACATATCAGGCGTCGTTCTTCGTCCCCGCGGGCGGCGGGTCACCCTACCTCTGGGAGAACCTGTTCTGGTTCTTCGGTCATCCCGAGGTCTACATCTTCATCGTGCCGGCGTTCGGCCTGATCATGGAGATGCTGCCCGTCTTCACCCGCAGGCCGCTGTGGGGCTATCGCGTCGGAGTCGGCGGCATGGTGGGCGTCGGCCTCCTGAGCTTCATGGTGTGGCAGCACCATCTGTTCGTCAGCGGCATCGCGCCGGCGCTCCGCCCCTTCTACATGTTCTCGACCGAGATGATCTCCGTGCCCACCGGGATCATCTTCCTGGTTGCGCTCGGAACCATGTGGCGAGCGCGCGTCCGCTTCACCATCCCGATGCTGTTCATCTTCGCCTTCTTCTTCAACTTCCTCATAGGCGGGTTCACGGGCGTCTTCCTGTCTGATGTGCCGAGCGACTTCACGCTGCATGCGAGCTATTTCGTCCAGGCTCACTTCCACTACACGATCATGGGCTCGGAGGTGTTCGCGCTCATGGCCGGGATCGTCTATTACCTGCCGAAGATGACCGGCGTCTCCATGGACTCGAGACTGTTGAAGTTCCAGTTCTGGGCGGTCTTCCTGACCTTCAACGGCACGTTCATCTCGCTGATCGCGGTGGGGATCCTCGGCATGCCGCGCCGCGCGATCGCCTATGCGGCGTACCTGCAACCGCTCAACGTCTCCGCCTCGCTCTTCGCCTTCGGGCTGGGCGCATCCATGTCCCTCTTCCTCGGCATCCTGATCTGGAAGGCCATCTTCCAGCGGGTGCCTGCTGCCGCCAACCCATGGGAGTCGCTCGGCGTCGAGTGGCAGGTGCCCACCCCCGTGCCGGTGTTCAATTTCGATGTCGTGCCCACCAGTTGGTCGCTGCCGTACGACTACGACACCGGCGTTCCGGCTGCGCGGATCGGCTCCGTTGCGCCCGCGCTGGGGGGAGTCTGAGCATGAGTGACGTGCCGATTGTTCCGGCGAGTCCCACCGGTCTCACGCACACCGACCGCGTCGAGGGCGGCGACCAGACCTTCACGCTCGCTTCGCGCCTGGTGCTGGCGGCGAACACGACCCTGCAGCTGACCTTCCTGTTCGCGTTTCTCTATCTTCGGGCAAACAACTTCGGTGGCATGTGGCATCCGAGCGGGGTCAGCGCGCCGCCGGAGGTGCTCGCGCTGATCGCGCTGCTGATACCGGTTGTCGCGCTGATCGCGTTCTGGGCCGCCTCGACGGCGCTGGCGCGGGGGACGGCGGGGTCCGTCAACGGCCTGCTCTGGCTCGCTCTGGCCTTCATCGTGCTCACCGCAGCGGTGCGGATCTTCCTGATGTACCAGTTCGGTTGGGACGTCCAGAACGGGACCTACATCGACATCTCGACGGTCTGGTACGGCGTCGTCCTCGCCGAGTTCATCATCGCCGGCCTCTGGACCATGAGCCTGGTCATCGGCCATATCCGAGGCAACACACTGATCACCGCTGTGCAGGCGCGGGCGGTGCTGGAACAGTGGTCGTACATCACCGTCGTCGCGTTCGCGGTGTACGCGCTGGTCGAGTTCGTCACGTAATCCACCGGCATGCTCTGGTCCACAGTGCTCGACTGGAGTTTCGAACCAGTGCCGATCGTCGGCGCAGTCACCGGTGCCTACCTGTACTGGCGTGGACGGCGTTCAGGCTCCGCTGCTCTGGGTCGGGACGCGAGTTGGGACCACGGCGACACCGCGTTCACGTTCGGGTTGGGCGCGCTGCTGCTCGCCCTGGTCTCGCCGATCGCCTATTTCGACATCACGCTGCAGTGGGACCACATGCTCCAGCACGTCCTCCTGCTCCTGGTTGCGCCTCCGCTCATCCTCATGGCGGATCCGTTTCGCACCGCGTGGGCCGGGTATCTGGCCGCGCAGGGGAGGCCCATCAGCATCGACGGGACGTGGCCCGCGCGAGTGATGCGGGTGCTGCACTCGCGTCCCCGGGCCGCGACCGTGATCGTGGTGCTGTTCAGCATGAACCTGCTCTTCTGGCACGTGCCGCCGATCTACGACGACACGCTCCGGATCGCATCGATTCACGACCTCGAGCACCTCAGCTTCCTGGTGCTGGGTCTGCTGTTCTGGGATCAGGTGATCAGCCCGGTCCAGGCGCCGGGGCGGCTCTCGCTGATGGGCAGAGCGACTGTGGTGATCGCGGGCACGTTCGTCAGCTGGGCACTTGCCATCGCGATCGGGTATGCCAGCCATCCCCTATATGCGTATCCCACGCCGGCGGGTGGGTTCAGCCTGCTCGCCGACCAGCAGATCGCAGCAGGGGTGATGTGGGTGCCGGGCAGCGCTCCGTTCCTCATCGCATTGCTCTACCTGGGCATCACCTGGTTCGACGTCGAGGACCGCAAACCCTCGGCTGTGGCGGCTCCACGATGAGCGGACGGCGGCTCGCGCTGGCTGGTGCGGCTGCGGTGCTCGTGGCCGCCTGTGGCGGGTCGCATCCGACGGTGCAGGCGACACCGAAGGTGACCGCGTTGAGCGGGCCGACACTGACCGGCAAGACAGTGAGCATCACGGCGCTCCACGGGCATCCGGTGGTGTTGGTCTTCTGGGGATCCTGGTGCGGGCCGTGCCGTCACGACCAGCCACAGATGAACAGCCTGTACGCGAAGTGGTCGCCTCGCGGCGTCGACTTTCTCGGCATCGACCTCCGCGACGACAACAAGGCCGCGCTCACCTTCCAGTCGCAGCTCGCCGTCCCCTACCTGAGCATCGCGGACTCGAACATGACCATCGCCATCCACTACCACATCCCGTCAGCTCCCGCCCTGGTGTTCCTCGACACCCAGGGGAGGGTCGCCGACGCGGTGCTCGGCTCGATGAGCGTCGCCGACTTCAACGCGGACGTCACCCGGCTGCTCGGCGTCTCGAGCGCGAGCGCCTAGGAGAAGAGCATGCAGTCCAGCGCCGAGATCATGATTCCCGCGGACACGATCAGCGCCGTCGACGCGCCGGCCACAGTTCCCCTCGCCGACGGCTCGCTCTCGCATCTGCGTGCGACCCTTCGAGACTACCTGAGCCTCACCAAGCCGCGCATCATCGTGCTCCTCGTCCTCACCGAGGTCGCGACCATGGTGATGGCCGCACGCGGGCTTCCCTCACTGACGTTGTTGTTCTGGGCCGCCCTCGGCGGCGCGCTCGCGTCAGGTGGCTCGGGTGCCATCAACTGCTGGTACGACCGCGATATCGACCTGGTGATGGCTCGCACCTGCAGCCGGCCGCTCCCATCGGGGCGCGTGCTGCCGTGGCAAGCGCTGACATTCGGCATCGCCCTGGTCGCGGCGTCGGTGATCGTCTTCAGCCTGACCGTCAATGTGCTCGCGGCACTGCTCGCGCTCGGCGGTGGGATCTTCTACGTCTTCATCTACACCATGGTGCTGAAGCGCAAAACGTCGCTGAACATCGTCATCGGCGGCGCGGCTGGAGCCTTTCCGCCCCTGGTCGGATGGGCGGCCGTACGCGGTGACCTCGCATGGCCGGCGCTTGCGCTCTTCGTCATCGTGTTCCTCTGGACTCCGCCGCATTTCTGGTCGCTCGCGCTGCTCCTGCGTGACGACTATCGGAGCGCACGGGTGCCGATGCTCCCGGTGCTGATCTCCACCGCAAGGACGCATCGACGGATCCTCGTCTACCTTGTCACCCTGATCGCAGCCAGCCTCCTACCAGGGTTGGCGTTCGGGCTCGGCTACGTCGTCGGGGTCGGGGTGCTTGGGGCTGGTTATCTCGCCCTGGCTCTCTGGGCCGCCGCCCAGGGGTCATCGCGCGCGGCCGCCCTGCTCTTCCACTATTCGCTGCTCTACCTCGCGCTCGTCTTCATCGTGGGAGCAGTCGCGGCAACCTGATCTCGACAGGCCGGGGCAGTGCCCGGACGCACGGTTCCGAGCGGTCAGCTCGCGGAGCCGGTCGCGGCATCATCGGGCGTCAGGATCGCCGGCTCGGTGCGGACGTCGAAATTGACTGAGTTGGCAACGAAGCACATGTCGTGTGCACGGGTGTGCAGCGCGGTCGCGCGGTCCACGTGTTGCGCGCTCGCGATCGTCACCATCGGCCGCAGCGTCACCTCCTCGAAATGACCGCTGCCATCCGGAGTCTCGACCAGGGTGCCAGTGGGATGGTCGACGTAGTCGGTGACCACGATGCCCTCTTTGGCGCAGAGGACGAGGTACCACAGCATGTGGCATTGCGACAATGACGCGACCAGCAGCTCCTCGGGATTCCAGCGCTCACGCGCGCCGCGGAAGGCGGCATCGGCTGAGCCCGGAATTGCGGGCTTGCCCTCGGCGCTGACCTCGACCGAGCGTTCGAAGGCCCCATACGCACTCGTGCCGGTGCCGGTGTTGCCGGTCCAGGTCACGGTCAGCGCGTAGCTATGGGTCTTGGGCATGGCGTTGCGCCCTATTCTGGCGGGAGCTGCGCCTCGATCGCCGCGACCACCTGAGGCGCATCGGGAGCGACGTTCGATCGGAACCGCGCGACAACATCTCCCCGCGGCGATACGACGAACTTCTCGAAGTTCCAGGCGATATCCGCGGCCTTTCCAGGCTCCTGGGCGCCAAATTGGTTGCAGGGGAAACCGATCACCGTGAATCCCCTGCCCGAATAGCGTTGCTGGAGCTCCTCGAGCTGCGCGTACTGCGGTGTAAAGCCGCTCATGCGGCGAGCGCCGGCTCTACCGCAGTGTGGTCGATCCTGCTCACGTCGCGGCGTCGCACCGTCGCCGCCATGATGACCGCGCCGCCGAACATCAGGAAGGCCCCGACCAGGAACGCGACGTGAAACCCGGAGACCAGCGCGGTCACCTGCGCGAGCGCATTGGGAGCATGACCCAGCGCAGCAAGCGCGCCCGACGTCGTGTTGGCCGCCAGTGTCGACAGCACTGCCAGGCCGATGGCTCCGCCGAGCTGTTGTGAGGTGTTGAGCAGGCCGGAGGCAAGGCCGGCGTCATCCTCCTCGACGTTGGTCGTCGCGATCAACGTTATAGGGACGAAGGTCAGACCCATGCCGACTGCCATGACCATGAGACCGGGCAGCAGGTCGCCGAGGTAGGTGCCGGCAACGGGAATCCGGCTCAAGAGGATCAGCCCCGCGGCGGCGATCGACATTCCGACCAGCCCGACTGCACGGACGCCCACGCGAGGGATCAACTGCTGCGACAGCCCGGCGCCGATGACGATCCCGGCGGTGACCGGAAGGAAGGCAAGCCCAGCTCGCAGCGCGCTGTACCCGAGGACCTCCTGGACGTAGATGGAGGCGAAGTAGAACAGCGAGAACATGCCGGCGGCGACCAGCAGCATCGCGGCGTTGGCACCCGTGATCGAGCGCATCCGGAAGATGCCGAGGCGGATGAGCGGGTGGCGGAGCCGCAGCTCGACGACCACGAAGGTCGCGAGCAGCGCCACCGCGATGGCGCTGAGGCCGAGGGTCGTAACGGTCAGCCAGCCGGCGGTCTGCGCGTTGACGAGCGCGTACACGAGCACGACGAGACCGAGCGTCATCGACACCGCCCCAACAAAGTCGACGCCGCCGCGGGCGTTCTCCACCCGGCTCTCGGGCACGTACCGAAGGGTCAGCAGAATCGCGATGGCACCGACTGGGACATTCACGAAGAACACCCACTGCCACGAGAAGAGACTGGTGAGCACGCCCCCGAGCAGGAGGCCGACAGCACCGCCGCCGACCGCGATGGCGCTCCACACGCCGAGCGCGGTGGTGCGCTCGCGGCCCTCCTTGAAGGTGGTTGTCAGCACCGACAGCGCGGCGGGGGAGACGAGCGCGCCGCCCAAGCCCTGCAGCGCGCGGCCGGCGACGAGGATTCCGGCGGATCCCGCGAGCCCGTTCACCAGCGAAGCGGCGGAGAAGAGCACGATGCCGATCAGGAACAGCCGGCGTCGACCGATCAGGTCGGCGGCGCGCCCGCCGAGCATGAGGAAGCCTCCGAAGGCGAGCGTGTAGGCGTTGACGATCCACTGGAGGCTCTCGGGCGAGAAGTGCAGGCCGTGCTGGATCGACGGCAGGGCGACGTTCACGATGGTGGCGTCGAGGATGACCATGAACTGGGCCAGACCGACGATGACCAGGACCAGCCAGGGGTTGACGTGCCGAGTTGCCATGCTTGCATCCTCACTGCGGTGTAGAATCGGAGTGTAGGCTCCGGTTATGAGGGTACTATACGGAACGATGGTTCCGTTTGTCAAATCAGGGGTAGGTCGACCGATGAGTGCTGCGCAACCCGGCTCCGAGCGTGACCACGCCGAGCCACATAGGTCGGAGCGGCATTTCCGCGCGGATGCTCAACGCAACCGTGAGCGCATCCTCGAGGCTGCCAACGCGCTGCTGGCCACCCGCGGCGTCGACGTCTCGGTCGATGAGATCGCTCAGCGTGCCCAGGTGGGCGTTGGCACCCTCTACCGGAACTACCCGACCAAGGGCGCGTTGCTCGAGGCCCTGCTCGTCGCCCGGATCGAGCCCCTGGTGGCGGCCGCACGCGAAGCGGCAGGTGCCGCCGACGTGGGCGAGGCCTTCGTCGGATTCCTCCGCCACCTGAGCGACGAGTTCGCGGACTTCAAGGCGCTCGCGGATGCGATGACCGCATCGGGCATCGACATCGACGTCGCCAAACGAGCCGTGTCCGCCGAGCTGTTCGTGGCCATTGGAGAGCTCTTCGAACAGGCCCAGCGCGCCGGGCGCATTCGCCCCGACGTGACCCTGACCGACGTCTCCGCGATGATGACCGGGCTCGGACATGCCGACCCGACGTTCATGGGTCCATCGCAGCGATCGCGATGCGTGGCGCTGATATGCGACTCACTGCTCGTCGACGCGCGGAGCGTGCTCCCGGCCATGCCCGTCACCAACGCGACGGAGCGATAGGCGCGCGACCGACCGCCCGTCCCGGTTGGGCTACGCGCTCAGGTGGCGGCGCAGGAAGTCGAACATCCGGGGGTAGGCATCGAGGCGGTTGACCCGCTTCGCGAGGCCGTGGCCTTCGTCGTCGTAGATCAACAGCTCGCACTCGACCCCGCGCGCCTGCAGCAGCGCGTGCAGCTGTCGCGCCTCGCCGACGGGGACGCGTGGGTCGTTGGCGCCGTGGACGAGCATCAAGGGAGCGCGCATGCCGTCCACTCGGGTGATGGGAGAGGCCGCGATCAGGAAATCGCGGTCGGTGTCGAGGAAGCCGTACTCGACCTCGCGGAACCGGCGCCGGTACGGCGACGTGTTCTCGAGGAAGGTCAGCAGGCTGCTGATGCCGACGATCGCGATGCCCGCGGCCCATAACTCGGGAGAGAAGGCGAGCGCGGCGAGGCTCATGTAGCCGCCGTAGGAAGCGCCGATCACGGCGACTCGGGAGGGATCGACGTCGTGAGCGGCCAGAGAGCCGTGCACCGCGCTGAGATCGCGAACCGAATTGAGCCGGAGGCGGCGGTCGTCCAGTGATGTGAAGCGCCGCCCCCACCCGGCGGAGCCGCGCACGTTGGGAGCCACGACGGCGATCCCGGCCGCGACGAGGCGGATGATGAAGGGGTCGTAGCGGGGCACGAAGCGCGCCTCCGGACCGCCGTGCACCACCATGACCGCCGGTGGATGTGGCGCACGTGGCCGGTAGAGGAAGTACGTGATCTGCTCGCCGTCGAACGAGGCGATCCGATGCAGTTCCGGCGTGACTGCGAGCTCCGGTGGGACCACGCCGGCGTCGGGGACGAGCCGTTGCGCGCTGCCCGTGGCGCCGGTGTCGATGCGCCACGGCGTCAACGGTTGGGCGGTGGACGAAAAGGTCAGCAGGGCGCTCGAGCCGTCGCTCGAGAGCTGCGGGCGTGGCACGAGTGGCATCGCGAAGCCGGCGCCGACGTCCGGCAGCGGGAGCTCGCGCACCGGCGCGAACGTCGCGGTGTCGTAGAGGTGCAGGCGGGTGACGGCGTCCTCCGCATGCACCACGAGCGCGGCGCGTCCGTCGCTGCTCAGGCTGGCCTCACTGTCCCAGGCGGTGTCGACGACGTACTCCCACGACGCCGTGGCGATGTTGTATCGAGCGATCGCCGCGACATCGCGGCCCGCGTCGGTGCTGAACAGGAATCCCGAGGAGTCGGGATACCACGACGTCCCGTGCGCGGTTCCTGCGCCAATGCGCTCCACGATTGTGCGCACGTCACCACTGCTCAGGTCGACGAGTCGCAGATCACCACTCAGCGCGACCTCGCCGTCGACGCGGAAGACGGTGAGCCAGCGTCCGTCAGGGGAGAAGGACTCGACGACGTTGGATCCGCCCTCGAGCACGACGCGGCTGCTGCCATCGGCGAGGTCGAGCACGTACACGTCGAAGTCGATGCGATTGCGACTCGTCGACGTGAACGCGAGGAAACGGCCGTCGCGGCTCACGTCGCCGAGATCATGCTTGACACCGGGCTCGACGACGAGCTGGCGCAGCTCGCCTCCGTGCATATCGATGCGCCAGAGCTGGTAGTTCTCGTCGCCGCCACTGTCGACTGCAATGACCGCATCAGGACTCGCGGGGATGTATCGAGCCGCCGCCACCGGCTCGTCGAGAAAGGTCAGCTGAGCCGGCTCGCCGTTCTCGAGCGGGAGGCGGTAGATCTGCATGCTCCCGGTGTCGTCGCTGCGCAGGAGCACCTCGAGACCGTCGGGCGCGACATCGGCGAGGACCGCGCTGCGCGCCTCCAGCAGCCTGATCAGCAGCTCATCCGGCATCGCGACATCCTCGCACAGGTGCCGGCAGCGGCTCGAAAGGCGCGCTCGGTATCCTTGGGAAGTCATCTGAACGTGGTGAGTTGAATCGAAACAATCTGAATCGCATTGACTGAGGCCACCGAGAAGCCGGGTTGGATCCGGCGCCTCGCGGGCTATATGCTCCGGCACCGCCGCGATGTCTTGCTCTCGATCGGCGCGGCGCTGCTCGGCAGCGTAGCCCAGACCGCGGTCCCGCTGGTCGCGCGTCAGATCGTCGACGGGGTCATTCTCCAGCACACGTCGCCACTGTGGCCTTGGCTGGTGCTGCTCGTCTCCCTTGCGGCAGCCAGCTTCGGCTTTGCCTATGTCCGTCGCTACCGCGGAGGGAAGGTGGCGCTCGAGGTGCAGTACGACCTGCGCAACGCGATGCACGACCACCTCCAGGCGCTGGACTTCGACAATCTCAACCGCATGCCCACCGGCCAACTGGTTGCTCGCGCGAACTCCGATTCCACGCTGATACAGGGTCTGCTCAGCTTCTTTCCGATCATGAGCAGCAATGTGCTCCTGACCGTGCTCTCGCTTGCGGTCATGGTCTACCTGTCACCGCTGCTGGCGCTCGTCAGTGTCGTGATCGTCCCCTGCGTGCTGGTCGTCTCGTACCGCATGCGCTGGCGGATCTTTCCCGCAACCTGGGACGGCCAGCAGCGCGAAGGCGACCTCGTGCAGATCGTCGACGAGGATCTCAACGGAGTCCGCGTGGTCAAGGCGTTCGGCCAGGAGGATCGAGAGCTCGAGCGCGTCGCCGACGCCGCCAAGATCCTCTACGGCTCACAGATGCGGGCGGTCCGCCTCCAGTCGCGATATCAGCCGCTCCTCGAGGCGATTCCCGCGCTCGCGCAGGTCGCAATCCTTGCGCTGGGTGGTTGGCTGGCGCTGCAACACCAGATCACGCTCGGCACGTTTCTGGCGTTCTCGACGTACGTGACGCAGCTCATCGCGCCCTCCCGCCAGCTTGCCGGTGTGCTCACCGTTGGACAGCAGGCTCGAGCCGGGCTCGAGCGCATCTTCCAGCTCCTCGACATGCCGGCGGCCATCTCCGACGCTCCGGATGCGATCGAGCTCCCTCCGATGCGGGGTGCGGTGACGTTCACGAATGTGCACTTCCAGTACGGCGACGCAGCACCGGTGCTGCAGGGCGTCGACCTCGACATCGCACCGGGCGAGCGCGTGGCAATCGTAGGTCCGAGCGGGAGTGGCAAGACCACGTTGGCGATGCTGGTGTCGCGCTTCTACGATCCGACCGCGGGTGCGGTGCTCGTGGACGGCCATGATGTGCGCGGGGTCCGCTTGCGATCGCTGCGCCGGCAGATCGGCGTCGTGTTCGAGGAGAGCTTTCTCTTCTCCGACTCGGTGCGCGCGAACATCGCATACGGGCGCCCGGATGCGACCGACGCACAGATCCTGGCAGCCGCGCGAGCCGCGCAGGCGCACGACTTCATCGAAGAGCTCCCGCGCGGATACGACACTACGATCGGTGAACGCGGCCTCACGCTTTCCGGGGGCCAGCGCCAGCGAATCGCGCTCGCGCGCGCGATTCTGTATGACCCTCGCATCCTCATCCTCGACGACGCGACCAGTGCCATCGACGCGCGGACCGAGACCGCCGTCCACGACGCGCTGAAAAGTGTCATGGTCGGCCGGACCACGCTGCTCATCGCGCATCGGCGCTCGAGCCTGCATCTGGCGGACCGCATCGTGGTGGTCGACGAGGGTCGGGTGGTCGACCAGGGCACGCACCATGAGCTCTCTGCTCGGAGTGCCCTCTACCGGACTCTGCTGTCCGGTCTTGCGGCCGACGATGTCGATGGTGCCGGCGCCTCGATCGAGTTGCTGGCCACCATCACGACACGAGACACGCAGGAGGGGACCGGGTCGGCCTGGGCGCGCATGACCCAGCGCTCGGCGTCACCAATGATTGGGGCGCCGAGCATCGGCCCGGGGCTCGGCGGCGGCAGCGGATGGCGGCTCAGCCTTGCTCCGACCCCCGAATTGCTGGCGCGCGTGGCGAGCCTCCGTCCGGTGCGCGACGCCGCGACCGTCGACCTCGAGCGCGAGTCGCGGCGCGACCAGCGCTTCGGATTGACGCGGCTGCTCCGCGAGTTCCGACGTCCACTGCTCCTGGGCCTGGTGCTGGTGGTCATCGACGGGGTGATGAACCTCGCCGGCCCGGTCCTCGTGAAGATCGGCATCGACGACGGTGTCTCGACGGGTTCCGCGCGCGTGCTGTTCGCGGCCGCGGGCGTGTTTCTCGTGGTCACGCTCATCGACCTGGTCGACGAGATAGGTGAGACATTCGTGACCGGCCGTGCCGCGCAGCGAATCATGCTGTCGCTGCGCATTCGGGTCTGGGCGCAGCTGCAGCGCCTGTCACTCGACTACTACGAGCGCGAGATGGCGGGTCGAATCATGACCCGGATGACCACCGACGTGGACCAGTTCGAGTCGCTGATCGAGAATGGGCTGCTCTCGGCGCTGGTGTCGGTCGTCACCTTCGTCGGAGTCGGTGTGGCGCTGGTGCTGATCAACCCGGAGCTCGGCCTCTGCACGCTGTCGGTGGCGATTCCGCTCGCCGCCGTGACCGTCGTGTTCCGCAAGAGGGCGGCACGCCTGTACCGCCTGTCCAGGGAGCGGATCGCCGTTGTCAATGCTGACTTTCAGGAGAGTCTTTCGGGGGTGCGCGAGTCGCAGGCCTTCGTGCACGAGCACGCCGCCAACCAGCAGTTCCATCGACTTGGCCGCTCGTACCTCGACGCGCGTGTCGCGGCGCAACGACTGGTGGCGATGTACTTTCCCTTCGTCCAGTTCATGGCCGCGGTCGCCGAC
Source organism: Candidatus Dormiibacterota bacterium (assembly GCA_036833315.1). Classification (GTDB taxonomy): domain Bacteria; phylum Chloroflexota; class Dormibacteria; order Aeolococcales; family Aeolococcaceae; genus Palsa-851. The sequence continues at coordinate 4,302 of DAITPY010000027.1, read as the reverse complement.
GCCATCGTGCTCGGGGTTGGCGCAGAGCTCATCGCGTCCGGACGTCTGACCCCGGGGGCGTTGATCGCGTTCCTGCTCTACATCGACCTGTTCTTCTCGCCCATCCAGCAGCTCTCGCAGGTGTTCGATGCCTGGCAGCAGACGCGCGTCTCGGTTGGACGCATCGCCGAGCTCATGCAGCTCGACACGATCACCCCGGATGCGGTCGTACCTCAGGAAACGGGCAGGCTCCACGGCGATCTTGCAATCACCGACGTCAAGTTCTCGTATCCGGCTGTGATCGATGGGAACGGCCGCTCCGGTGCACGCAACCGCGGTCAGGGCCCTGCCGATGCCCGCACGCTGCGGTCGAGTGATGCTGACTGGAGGAAGCCGCCCGACGTGCTGCGTGGCATCAACATACGCATCAGGGCGGGGGAGACGGTTGCGCTGGTTGGAGAGACAGGTGCCGGCAAGTCGACTCTGATGAAGCTGCTGGCCCGCTTCTACGATCCGGATGAGGGAAGCATCACCGTGGACGGGTTCGACCTGCGCTCCATCGAGCTGCGATCGTTCCGCCGTCAGCTCGGATACGTCCCGCAGGAAGCGTTCCTGTTCTCCGGCTCGATCAGGGACAACATCGCGTACGGCCGGCCGGATGCGAGCGATGCACGTGTCGAGTCGGCGGCGCGGGCAGTCGGTGCGCACGACTTCATCGCTCGTCTCTCGGGCGGCTACCACCACGAGCTGACCGAGCGGGGACGATCGCTCTCGTCGGGACAGCGTCAGCTGATCGCGCTGGCCCGCGCGGAGCTGGTTGAGCCTGCGTTGCTGCTGCTCGATGAGGCGACCTCGAACCTCGATCTCGTGACCGAGGCGCACGTCGCGGCGGCGATGCAGGAGGTGTCCCAGGGGCGGACTACGATCGTGATCGCCCACCGCCTGCAGACGGCCCGCGCGGCGGACCGGATCATCGTGTTGCACACGGGGGAGGTCGCCGAGGTCGGGTCCCACGACGAGCTGCTCGCGCGGGGCGGGCGCTATGCGTCGATGTGGGAGGCGTTCGAGTTCGCGGGTCGGGGAGCGGGGTAGGGGGGCCGGTTCTTGGGGGCGTTGGCGGTGGGTGGCTTCCGCGTTGGCGCGCCGCAGACGGAGCGTGTGGGACGCCGACGCCTTTAGAAGATGAATGGGGCGAGCATCTTGGTCGAGCGCCTGTACGCCGGATAGCTGTCGGGGAACTGCTCGGTCAGGTTCCGCTCCTCGATGGTCGCGCTATAGACGAAGTAGACGCCGGCTAGAGCCACGGCGAGCAGCCATGCCCAGCTCAGCGCCACGGCGGTCCCGACGCCAGCGACCAGGATGCCGGAGTAGATGGGGTGGCGGACTAGTCGATAGGGTCCGCTCATAACCAGCTCCGGGTCATCCTTTTGTGACATCGGGGTGCCCCAGTTGCGCCCGATGTGTATGCGGGCCCACACGGCGAACCCCAACCCGACCGCGAAGAGGACGAGCCCAAGGCCAGCGCGCCACGGATCCGAGTTGAGGCGATTGTTTTCGAAGGCCCCCAAGCGGAGCAAGAGGATCGCAAGGACGACGATCACCGCCCTGATGCGCAGCTCGCGAGACCAAGCGGGGCGCCCCTTCTTCATGGAGAAGGCTGCTACGAGCCAGTAGGTCCAGAACACTACCCACCCGGCAGCGAAAACGAATTCGACCGCGTACATGCGACTTCCACCATACGGTGGCGATGCGACACGAGGAGGCTCAACCGCTCATCTCGCGGGAAGCGCGCAAGAAGCCGGTCCGCTGTACCGAACGCCGCCGACCCGTCGCCGACTTCGATGGGCGTTCGTTTCCGCGATCATCATCGTCCGCCCGCTCATCCGTGAAGGCTCGAAACGGTACCTCGGTCCCGAGACTTCACGTGCACCAAACCTGGTTCCTTTCGCGAGGTTCAGCGTTAGTGGAACTTGTGATGGCGGCACACGACTTCATCCTTCATGTCAAAGACACCCTCCGAGAAGCCTCCGCCGCGCCCGGCGGTCGAGGAACAGGATGCTCGCCTGCCCGACCAGCGACTACCTCGGCGCTGATGCGCACGTTCGATGGCCGTTTGTCCCATTCGCGCTGTGACCTGCGCTGCGGTGTGGGTTGAAGATGGCCCGGTAGTCGCCGTTCTCTGTGCGATAGCCGGAGTTGCACTCGGTAGCGATCAAACGCCGGCGTCCGTCACCATCGGTGCGCCATGCGGATCAGCAGCCTGTTCGCCAGGGGCGAACCCTTATTCTCGTTCGAGTTCTTCCCTCCCAAGGACGACGACGGCGCCGACCGTCTCTTCGCCGCCATCGCGGCGCTTCGCGAGCTCGAGCCCGCCTTCGTCTCGGTGACCCACGGCGCCGGCGGGAGCAGTCGCGACGACCGCACCGTCCGCCTGGTCGAGCGCATTGGGCGTGAGACCGGGTTGCTGCCGATGGCACACCTGACCTGTCGCGACTCGACCGTCGACGACCTGCTCGCCGAGATCCGCGAGTACCAGGCAGTCGGTATCGAAAACGTCCTCGCTCTGCGCGGCGACCCACCCAATGGCGAGGGGCGCTTCGTCGCGCATGAGGGTGGGCTCCGCTACGGCAGCGAGCTGGTGCGCCTGCTGGCCGACAACGCCGACCTCTGCGTCGGCGCCGCATGCTCACCGGAGAAGCACGTCGAGTCGGCGAGCCTCGAGGAGGACGTCGCGGCGGCCATCCAGAAGGTGGAGGCCGGCGCCGCCTTCCTGATCACTCAGCTCTTCTTCGACAACTCGGTGTACTTCGACTTCGTGTCGTGGCTGCGCACGGCAGGCGTCACCGTGCCGATCGTCCCGGGCATCATGCCGGTGACCAACGTCGACCAGGTGTCACGCTTCACCGCCAAGATCGGCGCATCCATACCGCCGGCGCTTCGCGCCGCGCTGGAGTCGCCCTCTGACGACCCAGCGGCGGTGCTGCAACTGGGCGTGGCCTGGGCGACCCTGCAGTGCAGTGAGCTGCTCCGCGCCGGCGCACCGGGCGTTCACTTCATCACGCTGAACCGGTCTCCGGCGACGCGCGCCATCCTCAGCGCCCTGCGCATCGCCCAACCCTGGCTGCGCGATTAGTGCGAGGAACTGCCTCAGCTCGACGGTCTGTTCGATCCGTCGCCGATGGCTCGCTCGAGGGACATTTGCGCATACTGACGTGGTTCAAGAGCCTACCGTCGGAAGCGCCCAGGCCTTGGGCCCGTGGAGGCGGGTCAGTCGCACCCCGACCAGCCCGTAGCGGAGTTCGATCCCGCGTGAGCGAAGCCGCAGACAGGCTGGGTCGACGTGCACCACCTTGCGATTCGGCGTGTGACCGCTCAGAATCAGCGCGCCGCTCCGTCTGCATTTACATGAAGCTCACCGTTCAGACGTTCCTGACCCTCGACGGCGTGATGCAGGCGCCGGGCGGACCTGAGGAGGATCCAAGCGACGCCTTCACCCAGGGCGGCTGGCAGGCCCCTTTTCCCGACCCGGTTGTCGGCGAGTTCGTCACCGAGCTCAACAGCCATGCCAGCGCATTCCTCTTCGGTCGCAGAACGTTCGACATCTTCCGCGGCTACTGGCCTGATCAGACCGACCCCGCCAACCCCATTGCCACGGCGATCAATTCGCTGCCCAAGTACGTCGTATCCACCTCGCTCAGCGAGGCCGATGTCAAGTGGCGCGGCGAACACCCGGACACCGCTCGCCTGGTGACCGGCGACGTCGTCGCGGCGGTGCAGGCGCTGAAGGACGGACCCGGCGATGAGCTGCAGATTTGGGGCAGCGGCAAACTGCTCCAGACGCTGTTGCAGCACGAGATCGTCGACCGCTTCCGCCTGATGACGTTTCCGTTGGTGCTCGGGTCCGGCCGTCGCTTGTTCAACGACGGCGTCCTCCCGGCGACGATGCGCCCTGTTGACCTGACCGTGACCGATGTCGGCATCGTCATAGGTACCTATGAACCAGCTGGTCCGGTCCGGTACGGCCAGATGTAACCGCTCGATCGCCGTGTCAGTCCGTCTCATCTCGGCCGTCGCGGTCGCTATGTGGCTCGGGGACCGGAGAAATACGGAACCAGTTTGTGTCCGCCAGCCCCCTTCGGGTGACATTCGCGGATGTCTGGCCTGGGCAATGAGCTGCTCACCCGATCCGCTCCCCCAGACGTCCGGGATGGCCCCGATGATCGCACCTTCGGCCCGGCGCCTTCGTCAGCGAGGCTCGTTCCGGTAGTTTCTCGTCATGGTGAGCGTCCACCGATACCACGAGATATCCGAGTCCTCGCACCG
>DAITPY010000026.1:0-23967 GCA_036833315.1 Candidatus Dormiibacterota bacterium | reverse complement strand
CAGGTGGCGACGCCGTCGGCGTCCGAGCGCCAGTACCAGCAGATCGGCGAGCCATCCCCACCGACCGGCGAGCCGGCCGCAGCGGCTTCGGGCCAGTCGATCCGCGCTCTAAGCGCCGATGCGAATCGAGGCAGGGCGCGGCCGCAATCGGCTGAGCGCGGCTCGGTCGGCGAGCGAGGAGGCCACATCCTCGACTTCGCTCGCGACCGTCGGTTTGCCTAACCCGAAACCTTGTCCGACGTGGATGCCGCCGGCTTTCATCAGGTCCGCCACGAACTCGTTCTCGACGCCCTCGGCGATCACCATCGCTCCGCTGACGCGTGCGAAGGCCATGGTCGCATCCATCGCGGCTCTGGAGCCCACCCGGGTGGAGGTCATCGTCATGCTGCGCCCGAGCTTCAGGTATTCGCTCGATGACGCAGCAAGCAGTTCGAGCGTCGAGTGGCCCTCCCCGACATCGTCGAGCGCGAATCGGATGCCTTCGGTCCGATACGAGGCGAGGATCCGGGCCAGCGCCTCGTAGTCGCGAATGCGCTCGTGCTCGGTGATCTCGAGCACGACCGTGTGCGCGGGGCGATCTGCGTTGCGCAACAACATGAGGAGTTGATCGACCCCGTGCACCGGATCCAGCAACGAGGCGGCGCTGATGTTCAGAAAGAGAGGAATGTCTGAGGGAAGCAACCTCGCCTCTTCGACGGCCCTGCGCCGGCACACCCAGTCGAGATCGCGAATCTGTCCGCTCGATCGTGCTGCCTCGAACACCGCCTCCACGGAGTCCATTGCGGCAAATCCCTCTGGTCGCGCGAGGGCTTCGTACCCCATGACCCTGCCGTTGGTGAGGTGGACGATCGGCTGGAACATCGTGGTCAGGGCGCCACCGTCGAGGATTCGCGTCAGGATCTCGGAGTACGACCGCTCGGCGATGTCGGCGGCCTCGCCACCCTCGTACGACGATCCCATGACCCGGTCACCACCGGCCCGCTTGGCCCTGTAGAGCGACTCGTCTGCCCGTTGCCACACCGATGCCGGGTCCGCGCCCGCGGGGGCAGCGCTCCACCCCACGGTGATCCGCACCGGACCGCTGGGAAGCACCAGCGAGTGCATCGCCAGGCGCATGCGCTCGGCCACCAGGTTCGCTCCGAACACGCCGACCTCGGGCAGCAAGGCCGCAAACTCATCGCCGCCGACCCGAGCCATCACGTCCCATCCGCGGACCAGGAGGCCGAGCGTGTGGCCGACGACTCGGAGCAGAGCATCGCCGGCCGGATGGCCCTCGGTGTCGTTGATCTCTTTGAGGCGATCGACATCGATGGACAGGATTGCGAACGGCAGGCGGGGAATGGTGCGCAGGGCTCGATCGAACTCGCGTCGATTCTTCAACCCGGTCAGCGAGTCGGTTGAGGCGAGGGCGGAGAGCTCCATCGCCGCCTCATGGATGGCACCCTCGGCGCGCGCGCGCTCGAGGAAGCGCCCCGTGTGGTGGCAGACGTCCTGAATCGCGGTGAGCACATCGGCGGATGGACGCTCGGTGGACTCACGGAACACCGCGAGCACGCCGATGACACCGCTTCGCGATCGAATAGGAAAGGTCAGCGCACTGTGGATGTCTGCCGCTGCAGCCTCGGGGGCTCGATCACCCAAACCGTCGCCAACCGTCGACGCCGCGGCCGATCCGCGACCGGTCCTGACCACGCGGCTCACCAGAGCGGGCCCGCTGCCGAGCCCGAGAGCCCGTCCCTCCGCCTCGAACGCCAGGACTCCGGCGGAGCCGTCCGAGGACGCGTACTGCAACTGGACCTGGCGCGCGTCACCGCTGCGCAACCAGATCTCGCCGAGGCGGCCTCGCAGAGCGGCCGTCAGCAGCGCCAGGCCCTTTTGCAGAGTCGCGTCGACGTCCTCGGATTCGTTGAACATCGCGAGTGTCGCGAGGAGCAGCCCATCTCCGGTCATCGGAGCCGTGTCGTGCTTCCTTCCTATGACAACGCGGTCGTGTTCGCGCGGTCGATGGATGGCCAGACGAGGTGTCTGGGCGTTTGAGGGGTCGGAGCGCGGCACTGACACGGACACGGTGGGGCTTCACCTTGAGCGGGATTGATTTGGCGTTCCCGCAATGTCAGAGTGCGGCAGGTCCACCGAGCGGTCTGTTCGCAGGCGTACTTAGCTGCAGATCGCAACAGCATTGAGACTCGCAGTCACAGTCGCTCATTGCTGACCGCAGGCGCCTGGGGGCGCCGGGTGGAGCGACGGCGAAGCACTCCTGCCGGGAGCTAGTAGAATACGAGTTGCTAGCACACGGGCCGGCGAGAAGGTAGGATGGGCATCAATGGACGAAACCTGCGCGCACGCGGCGATTCAGTGCGACGCCGCGCTGACCTCGGTGTTCAGCGTCCTGGGCAAGCGCTGGACCGGCCTGGTCATCGGCGTGCTCCTCGAGCGCCCCGCGAGGTTCGCCGAGATCGCCCGAGCAATCCCGGGAATCACGGAAAGCATGCTGTCGACCCGTCTTGGTGAGCTCAAGGACGCGGGATTGGTCGCTCGCGAAGTGCTCGAGGGGCCGCCGATCGCCTCGCTCTACCGTCTGACCCCGAGTGGCGAAGCACTGCGCGCGGCGCTCGTGGCGCTCGCCGAGTGGGCCCACGCTCACCTGGGCGCGGAGGTCGCTGCCCGCTGACCACGCCGCCACCCGACATCGCGAGCCCTGTCGCCGGACCCGAAGGCCGGATCGTGGCATCGAGCCTCACCAAGGTGTTCGGCGACATCACCGCGGTGGACGGCCTGAGCTTCAGCGTTGAGCCTGGGTCGGTCACCGGATTTCTCGGTCCCAACGGCGCCGGCAAGACCACCACACTGCGGATGATCCTCGGGCTGGCCACGCCGACCTCGGGCACCGGCACGATCAACGGCGTTGCCTATGCCCATCTCCCAGCGCCGGGTCGAACCGTCGGTGCCGTCCTCGAGGCGACCAGCTTTCACCCGGGTCGATCCGCCCGCAATCACCTCCGGGTTTTCTGTGCCGCCGCAGGGGTCCCCGATGCCCGAGCCGACGCGGTCCTGGAGATGGTCGGTCTGACGCCGGCCGCGAGGTACCCGGTTCGGGGGTTCTCGCTCGGCATGCGCCAGCGCCTCGGCCTTGCCACCGCCATGATCGGCGACCCGAGGATCCTGCTTCTGGACGAACCGGCCAACGGCCTCGACCCGGAGGGAATCGCCTGGCTTCGCGGACTGCTTCGGCACTTCGCCGATGTCGAGGGTCGCACCGTCCTGATCTCGAGCCATGTGCTCTCCGAGGTCGAGCAGACCGTCGATCGCGTGGTGATCATCGCCAGGGGCCGTCTCATCTATGCAGGCCGGCTTGACGAGCTCGAGGGCGCGAGCGCGGGCGTGGTCGTGCGTACGCCGGCTCCGGACGCGCTCGCCGCCGCGCTGACCTCACTCAGCGCCAGGATCACGGCACGTCCGGACGGTGCTCTTGCCATCCTCGGGGCGACGCCGGCCGCCGTCGGTCACGCGGCATGGGAAGCCCACGTTGAAATCCACGAGTTGCGCGCAGGCAGCTCGAGCCTCGAGGAGACGTTCCTGCGCCTGACCGCCGACACACCCGACGCGCCGAGGCCGGAGGCATGACCGCCCTGCTCCGTGCTGAGTGGCGCAAGGTGACCACCACCAGGCTCGGATGGGGGATGCTCCTCGGGGCGATTGCGCTGGCTGCGCTCGGGGTTGTTGCCCAGATTGCCAGTAACGGCTCCCGCGGTGGCGGCGCGTTTGCGTTGCCGCTGTCCGCCAGCCAGACACAGAAGTCGATCGCGGCATCCGCGGCCAGCGCGTATCTGTTCTCCGTCGTGGTCGGGATCATCCTGATCACGACTGAATTCCGTCACTTCACGTCGCGCCCGACCTTCCTCATCGAGCCGAGGCGCGGGCTGGTCATCGTCGCCAAGATGCTGGTCGCCGCTGTGGTCGGCGTCGTGTACGGGGTGGTGTGCGCAGCGACCAGCGCGGCGATCATGGTGCCCTGGCTCGGGGCGAAGGGGGTGACCATCCACTGGATCGACGGCGGCGTCCTCGAGTCATTGCTCAGTGCGATCGCAGTCATCGCGATCTTCGCGGTGGTGGGCATCGGCGTCGGCGTCCTGGTGCGCAATCAGATTGCCGCGGTGATCGGCGCGCTCGCCTATCTTTTCGTGCTCGAGCCGTTGATCCAGATCATCCCGGTTATCAAGAACGTCTATCCATATCTGCCCGGCGCGGCCGCAGGCGCGATCACCGGCGGCGGACGCGCGGCGGGCGCATCGCTCCTCAGTCCGTGGCTCGGCGCCGTGGTGCTGCTCGGGTGGGGAGTGCTCTTCGCTGCGTCGGGATGGATCCTCACCATCCGGCGCGATATTGCCTGAGCAACAGCCGGATCGCGATATCGCTCAGTTGCCGGAGACGACCTTTGCGCCACCGCGAGGTGCGCGCCGGCGCGGCAGCGTGATGATCTTGCCGTCGCCCGTGGGCAGCGCCCGAACCGAGCGGTCGCGGCCCTCGTGCTTGGCGGCGTACATCGCGCGGTCGGCGGACCCGAGCAGCTGGTCGAGGTCGCGACCGTGTTCGGGATAGGTCGCGATCCCGACTGACGCTGTGAGCTGTTCGAGGCTGCACCCCTCGGGCATGGCGACGTCTCGAACCGCCGCTCGCACCGCTTCGGCAACCGCCGATGCCGGGTCGGCGCCGCACTCGTGGAGCAGGACGACGAACTCCTCGCCGCCGAGGCGCACCACCGCATCCGCGCCGCGGACGGTTGTGCGCAGTTGCGTGGCGACCCGCTGCAGGAGCAGATCACCGATCGCGTGGCCGCTGCTGTCGTTCACCGCTTTGAAGTGATCGAGATCGACGAGCAGCAGCGAGAGCGGCTTGCCGTCGCGGGCAGCTCGAGCCAAATCCCGCTCGCCCGCGTCGCGCAGCCAGCGGCTGTTGTAGAGGCGCGTGAGGGGATCCGTCATCGCGGCGTTGACCAGCTCGCCGTAGAGTTGCGCGTTGCGCCATGCCGACGCCGCCACGTGTGCGAAGAGTGAGGCCGCCTCGAGCTCGCGGTCGCTGAACTGGGCGACCCCGAGACGCCAGCAGTTGATGATCCCCAGCTTGTGCTCGGTCGCAACCAGCGGAACCAGCAGCAGCGACTCCTCGACGTATGCCGTCCCGGGTATCTGGCGTGCGAGCGGATGCTTCGAGGTATCCGGGATGTTCTGCGGCGTTCCCTTGGCGAACGCCCAGCCGGTGATGCCGGCGTCGAGCGACATGCTGTCAGCGAGGATCTCGTCGCGGTCGGGCCCGGTGGCGAGCACGGGAACGAGGCGGAAGGTCTCGTAGTCGGCCACGAAGATCGCCATCTCGGTGACCTGCACGACGCGGCTCATCTGATCCGCCATCACCCCGAGGATGCGCATCGGGTCGTGCTCACTCTGCAGTGCCAGCGCGGCGTCGCTGAGCGCTCGCGCCAGACCACGCCGGGCGGGATGCGGCCGGACTGTCGCAGCTTGGAGCGCTTCGGATTGGGGCGTCTCGACCGCAGCCGAGGTCGGCGACACCTCGCGACGCGCGAACCACGTGGGGTCGACCACCTCTTCGGTGTTCCCCTCGAGTGGATGCATCAGGACCGGACGGCCGAGCAGCCATCCCTGTCCGAACTGCACGCCCAGTGATTGCAGCGTCTCCTGCTCGCGTGCGGTCTCGATGCCTTCGGCGATGACCCGCGCGCCGATGTGCCCGCTGAACGAGAGCAGCGCCACCACCAGCGCCCGGCGGGCGCGATCCGCATCGATGGCCTGGATCAGCGATCGATCGACCTTGATGAACTCGGGGCGCAGCTCGGCGATGACGCGCATGCTCGCGTGCCCGGCGCCGGCGTCGTCGACGGCGATCCGGAAGCCGCGGGCGCGCAGCTCCGCCGCGATCCGCTGCAGCAGCGCGAGGTCGGGGACCGGCTCCCGCTCACTGAATTCGAGAACGATCGAGGCGGGATCCACGCGCGCGTCATGCACCGCCTTGTCGAGCGCAGCCACGCCGCGCTGATCCACCAGGGTGCCGATGAGCACGTTGACGAACAGGTCCGCTTCGCCGATGTTGGCTGCCGCGCGCAGCGCCGCGCTCACACACGCGAGGTCGACTGCAGACTGCATGTTGAGCGAGGCGGCGGACGCGAAAAGCTCGTCTGGTGTGCCGATGCGCGCGAGCCGCGGGTAGCGAGCCAGCGCCTCGTAGCCGATGACGGTGTCGTTGGCGAGGCGCACGATGGGCTGCAACGCCGAGACGATCTTGCCGCCGGTGACCAGGGAGTCGATGATGCCGCGCAGCTCGCCGTCGGGCGCCGGAGAACCTTGCGCCTCGAACCGTCCCAGCGCGCGCTGCGCCTCGGTCGGCCAGGCGGCCGCCAGCATCGCCGCGACCACTTCGAGGATGGGCCCGAGGGCGGGCGTGCAACCTGGGCCCCACACTGCCAGGACGGCAACCACCCGATCCCGGCATGTGACCGGCACTGACAGCACGTCGTGTTCGTCCGCCGCATTGGGGAGCGCCTTGGCCAGCGCGGAGTCGGTCGTGAGGCGGCGCAGGGTCTCGGCGGCGTCAGCAGCCCCGTAGTAGAGGCGGCGCAGCCGGACCGGCTGGCGCAGCGACTCGACCGCATCCAGCGGGATCCGCATACCGACGACGCCGGCCATCATCTGGGGAGATATCCCGGGTCCCAGGGTCGAAGGCACATTTATCGAGATCACCACGGCGATGTCGGACTCGACCGCGCTGACGCTGGCCGCGATCTGCAGCGCCGCGAGCGCCGCGGTGACCTCGGAGGCCGCCTCCTCGGGGCTTCGGGTTCGGGGAAGGCGGTGTCCGAGCAGCGTCAGGACATCGAGACGTGGATCGGAGGCGAGGGCGCGCACCCGGTGAGTGTGCTTTGTTCCGTCTCGCGGACTGACAACGAAATGGTCGCTATCCGGCGGAGAATCGCCATATCGGGGCGGGTTGATCCACGGAAACCCGAGCAAATCAGCTGCCAATCGGGCTCGAGGGCGAATGGCTCTGGGAGCCGATCGCTCGCCACGGGCGTACGCTTCCCCGGATGAGTCGCTGTGCGAGCTGCGGCCACGGGAACCAGGCGGGGGCGAAATTCTGCTCTGAGTGCGGGGCGACCATGGCGGAGACTGCGCCCGTCACCCGGGAGGAGCGGAAGGTCGTCACCGTGCTCTTCGCCGATCTGGTGGGATTCACCTCCCGGTCCGAACGGCTCGATCCGGAGGATGTCCGGGCGCTCCTCTCTCCCTATTACGCGCGCCTGCGCGCTGAGCTGGAGCGCTTCGGGGGCACTGTCGAGAAGTTCATCGGCGATGCGGTGATGGCGCTGTTCGGCGCACCCGTCGCTCACGAGGACGATCCCGAGCGCGCGGTGCGGGCCGCTCTGGCGATCCGCGACTGGGTGGTCGACCAGCAGGTGGACCTGCAGCTCCGGATCGCGGTCAACACCGGGGAGGTGCTGGTCGCCCTGGACGCCCGGCCTGGCCAGGGTGAGGGCATGGCGTCCGGCGACGTGGTCAACACCACCGCGAGGCTCCAGGCAGCGGCGCCCGTCAACGGCATCCTGGTGGGGGAGGCGACCCGCCGAGCCACCTCGCCGGTGATCTCCTACCGCCCGGCGCCTCCGGTGACCGCAAAGGGGAAGGCAGAGCCGGTGCCCGCGTGGGAGGCTGTCGAAGCCCGTTCTCGCTTCGGCGTCGACCTCGCCACCACGATCCGGACGCCGCTGGTCGGTCGAATCCACGAGTCGCGGGTGCTCAGCGAAGCGCTGGAGCGAGTGCAACGTGAGCGCTCCCCGCAGCTGGTGACCCTGGTCGGGGTGCCCGGCATCGGCAAGAGCCGGCTGTTGGCGGAGCTCTTTGCGCGGATCGACTCGGATCCGAGCCGGGTGGTGCTCTGGCGTCAGGGCCGCTCCCTGCCCTATGGGGATGGGGTGACCTTCTGGGCACTCTCGGAGATGGTCAAGGCCCAGGCCGGGATCCTGGAAACCGATGGTCAGCAGGCGGCCGAGGAGAAGCTCGATGCGGCGGTCGCTGCACTCATCGCCGATCCGGGAGACGCGCAGTGGATCCGCGGTCATCTGCGTCCGCTCGCCGGCGTGAGCACTGCGTTGGAGCCTGCCAGCGATCGTCGCGAGGAGGCGTTCACGGCCTGGCGTCGCTTCTTCGAGGCGCTGTCCGAACAGAACCCACTCGTCCTGGTCTTCGAGGACCTGCACTGGGCCGACGACAATCTGCTCGACTTCGTCGAGCACCTTGTCGACTGGGCGGGCGGCGTGCCGATGCTGGTCGTCTGCAACACGCGACCCGAGCTGTTCGAGCGACGCCCTGGATGGGCGGGGAGCACGCGCAACGCGGTCAAGCTCTCGCTTGCCCCCCTCTCCGACGATGAGACATCGCAGCTGCTCAGCAGCTTGAGCGAGCGCCCGGTGATGCCGCTGGAGACTCAGCAGGCGCTGCTCGCGCGCGCCGGCGGCAACCCCTTGTACGCCGAGCAGTACGTGCGCATGCTGGCGGAACGCGGCGACGCGGAGGAGATGCCCCTGCCGGAGACGGTGCAGGGGATCATCGCGGCGCGCCTCGATGCGCTCTCCGTCGAGGAGAAGGGGTTGCTCCAGAACGCCGCCGTGCTTGGCAAGGTGTTCTGGTTGGGTGCAGTCGCCGGAGGAGTCGATCGCCACGCGGCCGAGATGCGTCTCCATGCCCTGGAGCGCAAGGACTTCGTGCGGCGCGCGCGCCGCTCATCGGTCGCCGACGAAGCTGAGTATTCGTTTCTGCATGTGCTGGTTCGCGATGTGGCATACGGTCAGATTCCCCGAGCGGAACGGGGCGAGAAGCACCGCCGCGCGGCGGAGTGGATCGCGTCGCTCGGCCGGGCGGAGGACCACGCGGAGATGCTGGCTCACCACTACACGAGCGCGCTCGAACTCCGACGCGCCGCAGGCGAGGCCATTGACGCCCCATTTGCGGCACGGGCTCTCGACAGCCTGCGAGATGCCGGCGAGCGCGCGTACTCACTCAACGCATATGTCGCAGCGGCTGGGTTCTTTGAGCTGGCGATCGAACTCGCGCCGTCACAGTCCATTGATCGGGCGCGACTGCTGCTCCAACTCGGCAAGTCACGCCACCTGGAGGGTCATCTGGATCAGGCAACGCTTGCCGCAGCCAGCGCGGAGCTGCTGGCATGCGGCGACCGCGATGCCGCTGCCGAGGCCGAGGTGATGCTCTGCGAAGTCGAGTGGCTTCGTGGCGCCACCGATGCGGCGTTCGAGCACCTCAATCGTGCCCGCGAGCTCGTCAACGCCGGCGCTCCGAGTCGCGCCAAGGCGTTCGTGATCAGCAGTGCCTCGCGCTTTTTGATGCTTGCGGGGCGGAGCGCTGAGGCAATATCCGTCGGCCGCGAGGCGGCGACGATGGCCGAGCAACTGGGTCTGGACGAGGTGCACGCCTCCGCCCTGAACAACATCGGCTCGGCGCGATGTTTCAGCGATGATGCGGCTGGGGTCGACGACCTGGAGCAGGCGGCGGTGCTTGCCGAGCAGGCCAACGCGCCCATGGAGTTGTGTCGCGCGCGCGGGAACCTCGCCTCGGTTCTCTGGGCACGAGGGGATCTCGCTCGGTCAGCTTCGATGCGATCCGAGGCCGACTCCGCGGCGTCGCGTTTCGGGCAGCACTTGATGCAGCGATGGTTACGCGGGTCAATCGTGCCGGAGCACTACGCGCTCGGTCTCTGGCATGAGGCTCAGGCGGGTGCCGACGAATTCCTCGCGGAGGTCGAAGCGGGCTCGCCGCACTATCTCGCCGGAGATTGCTATACAGCTCGTGCTCTCCTCCGGCTCGGTCGCGACGACGTGGCCGGCGCGCGCTCCGATGCACAACAGGCGCTCGAGCATACCCGACTGGCAAAGGATCCGCAGGTGCTGTACCCGGCGCTCGCCGGTGTGGCCGACGTCTTCAGCGAGCTTGGCGACAACGAGCGCGCGGCAGATCTGGCCGGAGAGCTGCTCACGGCGTTGCTCGCCGACCCGCCCGCTCGCGTCCTCGTGGCTCAGAGCTTGCACACACTCGCGTGGACACTGACGCGCCTGGGGCGTGGGCAGGAGTTGGTTGAAGTGTTGCCCAGCAACGAAGTCCCGTGGGTAAGCGCGGCGCGCGCGTTCGCGTCGGGAGATCTGCGCCATGCCGCGGACCTATGCCAGGCAATGGGCGCACGCACCGAGGAGGCACGGGACCGCCTCTGGCTCGCGGGGTCGCTCATCGGTCTGCACCGCAGAGGCGAGGCGGACGTCGAGCTGCACCGCGCCCTCGATTTCTACGATTCGGTCGGCGCCACCCGCTACATCCGTGAGGCCGAGGCATTGCTCGGCGCACCGCGTGACCGCCGTCGCGCGGCGAGCGCCGGTTAGGAGCGTTGTTCGCTCCCGTGCGATCATCAAGAGGTGTCGATGCAGGACACGCCGGAGCGTGACGAGACCCGAGCGCTGCTGCTTCGCAAGCGCGCGGAGATCGTCGCCAAGGTTGACCAACTCGGGGCGCACGATCCGGCTGAGGTGGCAAACCTCGGGTTCGGCAAGCGGATCGGTGACGGCACCACCTACGCGGTGGAGCGGATGACCGACGCGTATCAAGCACGCACCATCTACGCGACGGTGGCTGAGATCGATCAGGCCCTCGAACGGATCGACAGCGGGTCCTACGGTCGTTGCGTCGCGTGTGGCGAGCTGATTCCCGCGGAGCGTTTGCAGGCCGTGCCGTGGGCCGCGCTCTGCGTGCCCTGCAGCGCCAAACCTGGAAAATCCCGCGTCGTTCGCTGAGACCTGCGCGCGGAGCGATCAGCTGCCGGATACCTGGGGTGCGATCTCCCCGCGGCCGGCCTGCTGCAGATCGGCGGGCAAGGTGACGTGCAGCCGCTGTCCGAGTATCTCGAGCTGCACCCTCCACTCGATGATCGCCGCGCGCTGGTCGTTCTGCGTGTTGGGCAGGTTGGACAGCTCCCCGCCGGCGAGCCCGTTCACCAGCGCGTTGAGGTAGGAGTCCTCGAGGATGAAGGTGTGCGCGTAGGGGGCGTTGATGCTGCGCAGGACCGGATCCACCGGTTCGAGTGCATTGATGTCGACCGTGTACGTCGCGAAAGTCTCTTCCAGCGCTCCCATCTGGGCTGAGGCCTGCGCAGCGGTGAGCTTCTTGGTTCGATATCCCTCGAGCACCGGGTCGGCACCGTTGAGGAGTTGATTGACGGCGAGCCGGATGGGCTCGACGGCCGCCAGGTATGTGCTCAACTCGGCGCCCGTGGTGCCGGACCGGACCGTCGATCCACTCGGTTGCCCGCATGACGCGATCACGAGTGATGCAAGCCCGGCAAGGGTCACCACGCCGCGCCGAACTTGCTGATACGAACGCCGTCGCGTGCTGCACTCGCTCATGATCGAACCCTAGCGCGGATGACGGCTGCGGCACATGGAACGAAAAGCGGCCGGCCCGACGCTTGGCGCGCCGGGCCGGCCGACCATGACTGGTTGATTGACTAGTGGCCGAGACCCGTGGTCGCCTGCGAATCCATGGTGCTCTCGATTGTCGATACGTTCGAGGAGCTCGGGTTCTTGAGGAAGTTGAGCAGGTCGGCCCACATCATCTGCTCCCAGCTTCCCTGCAAATCGTCGAGACTGAAGACGAAGCTGCTCGCGTTGACCAGGGCCTTGGCATCAGCCTGGGCGACCGTGTCCGGGTAAGCACTCTGCGGAACCTTGTTGTTGGGCGTCGCAAACCCACCGAGGTTTGCCTCGATCTCGCCGCCGCTTGGTCCGGCGAGATACTTGATCAAGGCGGTGGCCTGCGGTGTCGCGTTGAGCAGCATCGCCACGTCACCGGCACCCTGCACGGCTCCGTTGTTGGCGCTGTCGGCTGCCGGCGCCGGGAAGGAGAAGAAGTCGTAGCACGGCGTCTTGGCCGGGTCGGCGGTGCATGCTGCCCCGCCCGCGCCGGTGGTCCCCGCGGTGTAGGTGTTGGAGTTGCCGGTGATCTCGCTGACCACGAAGTCGCCCTCGATCACCATGGCTGCCTTGGGCAGCGTCGGCGGCTTGGGGAACACCTTGTCGGCGCACGCCGGATAGCCGTTGGAGAGCGCCCCACTCAGGCCACCGGCGAGGTACGAGGTCTTGCCGACCAGCTGGGCCATGGTGGTGAACGCGGTGGTCACCGTCGCATCGGTCCACTTGAGTGAGTGCACCGCGAGCTTGTTGTAATTGTCCGCGCCCGCGGTCTTCAGGTACACGTTCTGCCACATGTCGGCGACCGGCCAGCCGACGTCGGTGCAGAGCGACAGCGGGGTGATGCCTGCGGCACTGAGTTGCGCAGCGTCCTTGATCAGATCCTCCCAGGTCGCCGGCGGCGAGGTGATGCCGGCCTGCGTGAACAGCGCCGGGTTGTACCAGATGGTGTTCTTGTTCGCGCCCTTGAACCACACGCCGTACTGCTTGCCGTTGTAGCTTGCCAGCGTATTCCAGGCGGTGCCGAAGTTGGAGGTGAGGTTGCCCAGGATGCTGGTGAGGTCCTTGATCTTGCCGGCCTTGGCAAGGCTTTGCAGCGTGCCGGGATCAGGAACCAGCGCAACGTCCGGAGGTGAACCTCCTGCCACCGCCGCATTCAGGGCGGTGTCCATGTTGTTGCCCTTCCCCTGATAGGTGACGGTGATCCCGGTTTGGGATTTGAATGGTTGTAGCGCCGCGAGGAAGTTCTTCTGCTCCTGCGCCGTCGAGTCGCCCCAGACGGTCAGCGACCCGCCGATCTTGGTCCCGGACGTGCCGGAACTCGAGGACGACGAAGGGGTGCTGGAACCGCACGCGGTGGCGATTCCCAGGAGGCCGGCAGTGACCACCGCCAGTTTGCCCAGCGTGCTCACCTGTGTCATATGAGAGGTCCTCCTCACAGGGGCGAACCTACGGCCGGCCCCAAACGATCCAGTAATCAGCCCCCTGTGTACTCCACCTGCACTCGAAACGCAACTGCTTCAACTGCATTCTCATACCGTTGGGTGATACCGGGTTGCTATCGCCCGCCCACGGACGTAGCATCTCCGTCCACTGTGATCAGGGCTTGACGTGGCGGTAGCCGTTCCGACGCCTGAGTCCGCTCCGGCACTGCCCAAAGGAGAGGTGCTGCCCGCGACCAGCACGCCCGCTGGGGGCGGCGGCTGGCGCAGCCATCTGGGATCGCTCCTCTTCCTCCTCCCCGGGGCTCTCTGGCTGCTCCTGATCGTCGTCTATCCGTTCATCGCGACCGTCATACGCAGCTTCTTCGACGGCAGTGGCAACAACTTCATCGGCATCAACAACTACAAGGCGATCTTCTCGACCACCGACATCATCGTTTCGCTGAAGAACAACGTGGTGTGGGTGGTGCTCTTCCCCTTCCTGGTGACGTTCTTCGGCCTGGTGTTCGCGGTATTGACCGAGAGAATCAAGTGGTCGACGGCATTCAAGACCATCGTCTTCATGCCACTGGTGTTCAGTGCCACCGCCGCCGGACTGACCTGGGCGTCGATCTTCTTCATCGATCCCCACACGGGCATGGTGAACGCCGCGATCCAGGGCGTGAGCAACACGGTCAACCCCGCGGGTCTGTACCCGATCGACCCGTCTTCAGGCCAGAGCGTCTCGACTCTCGCGGCCACCGGGACCCAGGTGGGACCGAGCGGCTCGCTCCAAAGCAAGACCACCGTCAACGCGGGAGGCACCGCGGAACTCGGGCTCACCGGTATCAGTTCGACGACCTTGCAACAGAACGGTGCCGCCCCGGCCCGAGTGCCCGTCGCATCGTCGGGGGCGATCACCGGCTTGGTCTGGCGCGATTTCTCCCCCACACATCCGACCTCGCGCGGACAGGTATTCCCAGACGAGGACGGCATCGTCGGGCTGAAACTGGCGTTGGTGGACTCGAACGGCACGAGCACCGCGACTGCGACCACCGCTGCTGACGGCAGCTTCAAATTCACCGGTGTCGGATCAGGCAGCTACCGGGTTCAGCTCACCGCCGCCAACTTTCGGGCAGGGTTCAACGGCATCTTCTTCCTCGGCACCCAATCCCTGACGCCCACCAACAACCTGAGCCCGACGCTCCAGGCGATCGCCGGCCTGCCGATCGTCGACATCGCGATGATCATCGCCTATCTCTGGATCTGGGCAGGCTTTGCGATGGTGGTCATCGGTGCAGGGCTTGCGGCCTTGAACCGCGAAGTCCTCGAGGCCGCGCAGATCGACGGTGCCACCGAGTGGCAGACCCTGCGCCGCGTGACCGTCCCGATGCTCAGGCCGGTGCTGGTCGTGGTCTTCGTCACCATGCTCATCAACGTGCTCAAGATCTTCGACATCATCGTGAACATGGCGGCGTCATCGTCGCAGTCTGGAGCGAGCACGATCGCGCTGGACATCTGGCACGATTTTGAAACCCCCTCCGGGCAGGGGCTCGCCGCGGCGCTTGCGGTGGTCCTCTTCGTCCTGGTCGTCCCAGCCATGCTGTCCAATCTCAAGAGGATCCGAGGATGAGTGCCGTGCAGGCCGCGTCGTTGCCCGCCGTCGCCAAACCGACGGGACGCCGTGTTCGTTTCCGGCCTTCGCGGATTGTCCTGAACGTCGTCCTCGCGGCGATTGCGATCTTCTGGCTGGTGCCATCGATCGGCCTCGCGATCATCTCTCTTCGTCCCCAGAGCGCCTTCGACCAAACGGGTTGGTGGACGGTGCTCACCGCGCCTGCGCAGCTGACGTTCGACAACTACAAATCGTTGTTCTCGGCCGGGTTCCAGCCAGGCGGCGTGCTTGATTCGCTGACCACGTCACTTGCGATCACGATCCCGGTGACGATCCTGGTGACGGTCATCTCGAGCCTGACGGCGTACTCATTGGTCTTCGGCAGATGGCGTGGGCGAACCGTGGTCTTTCTGCTCATCGTTGCGATGCTGGTGCTGCCGCTGCAGATGGCGTTGATTCCCATCGCCACCCTCTACAACGACATCGGTTCCGCGACTGGCGTGAAATTGTTTGGAACCCTGATCGGCGCGATCATCTTTCATGTCGCCTTCGGCCTCCCTTTCGGCATATTCCTGATGCGCAACTTCTACACGGGCATCCCGCATGATCTGCTCGAGGCCGGACGTATCGACGGCGCGGGGGAGTGGACTCTCTTCCGGAGAGTGGTGATGCCGCTCGGCCTGCCTGCCCTGGCGTCGCTCGCCATCTTTCAGTTTATCTGGGTGTGGAACGATCTGCTGGTCGCGCTGATATTCCTCTCCGGCAACTCGCACCTGACCCTGACGCTGTTCCTGTTCGCCCAGACGCGATCACTCGCCTCCAACTACTGGGTCATCTCCACCGGGTCGATGATCTCCATCGTCGTCCCCTTGATCGTGTTCTTTGCCTTCCAACGCTATTTCGTCCGAGGCGTCCTCGCCGGGGCGGTCAAATGAGGAGCGTGTCATGTCCGGCGTAGTCCTCGACGATCTCACCAAGCGCTACGACGGCGGTGCGCTGGCGGTCAACAAATTGAACCTCGACATCAAGGACGGAGAGTTCGTCTGCCTGGTCGGACCATCCGGTTGCGGCAAGACGACGGCGCTCCGCATGATCGCCGGACTCGAGGACATCACCAGCGGCGAGGTGCGCATCGCGGACAAGGTGGTGAACAACCTGCCGCCTCGGGACCGTGACATCGCCATGGTGTTCCAGAGCTACGCGCTGTACCCGCACATGAGCGTCCGCGACAACATGGCATTCGGGCTCCAACTCCGCAAGACGCCCAAAGCCGACATCGACAAGGCGGTGGTTGACGCTGCGCGCATCCTCGACCTCGAGCGCTTCCTCGATCGCAAGCCGGGGCAACTCTCGGGCGGCCAGCGCCAGCGCGTCGCGCTCGGCCGCGCCATCGTTCGTGATCCCGCCGTGTTTCTCATGGACGAGCCCCTGTCAAACCTGGACGCCAAGCTGCGGGTGCAAACGCGCGCCGAGATCGCGCGCATGCACACGCGCCTCGAGGCCACGATGATCTACGTCACCCACGATCAGGTTGAGGCGATGACCATGGGCGACCGCATCGCGGTCATCAACGAGGGCGTGCTCCAGCAAGCCGGAAGTCCGAAGGAGCTGTACGAGCTGCCGAAGAATCGATTCGTCGCCGGGTTCATCGGTTCTCCGTCGATGAACTTCGTGGAGGTGAAGGTCGACGTGAGCGGAGGCACCGTGAAGCTCAGCGAAGTGGGGGTCGAGTTGATCCCCGACGACGTTCAGTCCGGGCTGCTGCGTGACAGCGGGCTCGAGAGGGTTGCCGTCGGTTTCCGTCCCGAGCACCTCATCGCAGGGGTCCCCCCAGGTCCCGGCCTGAGGATCACGGCGACCATCGACGTGATCGAGTTCCTCGGCAATGACCAGCTCATCCACGGCATCACCGAGGGACATGACATCGTCGCGATCGTCAACGCCGACACCGCGCTGACAGTGGGTGAGTCGGTCGTCCTGTCCACGGAGCCCCGCCGCCTGCACCTGTTCAATCCCACCACTGGGGAGCGCATCGCCAAAGCCGCCTGACTCGGGAGCCTCAGTGCCACCCGCCCCCAGCAAGGCTGGCCTCGAACGGCAGATTGTGCTACAATCTGCTTCAGGATCAATCTCCTGGAGCAAATATGATGGCAAGAGCAGTCTGGCTCACCCTACGAGCCCTGTACGGCCTGGAGACCGGCCGCCCCTGTCGCTCGTGCGACGAACCGATCTCGACCGGCGATGCATTCGGCAGAAGCGAAGGCGTGTGCCACATGTGCCGGATGCGCGCTGTCGCCGACGCATAACCCCACTCGCGCCGTGCAGCGACCAAACGCCTGAGCGTTCGGATCCATGAGTCGCGGTCAAACGGCCTCGAGGGTCGAGACCCTCGAGGAAGCGCTCGCCAGAGAGGTGCTCGACGGTCGCTTTCTTCCCGGTGAGCACCTCGGCGAGATCAGTCTCGCCGAGGAATACAAGGTCGGTCGGAACACGCTCCGCGCCGCGCTCGACGGGCTCGTGCGCCGTGGGCTGGTGACCAAGGCGCGCAACCGCGGGGTCTTTGTCCGCGCATTGACGGCCAAGGATCTGGGTGAGATCTACGAGTTGCGCACTGCAATCGAAGTCCAGGCGTCACGAACGCTGGCTGCCCGCCGATTCGTGCCCGAAGCCGCGCGCCGAGCGTTTGCCCGGCACCACGGACTGGGAGCCCGCAGCTCCCAGCGGGTGATCGTCGAAGCCGATCTCGCGTTCCACCGCGCCGTCGTGATCGGCACCGGAAACGCCCGTCTCATTCAGGCTCACGAAGCGCTTGGCGGCGAGATCCTGCTGTGCCTGACGCAACTGGTGCAGGGATATGCCGGCGTCGGTCAACTGGCCGAGGAACACGCCTCGCTGCTCGCGGCCATCGAGAGTGGCAAACCGGCGTCGGCGGAGGCTGCAATCCGCCATCACCTCGAGGCAGCGACCGTGTGGCTCGTCGAGCACGCGAAGCCGAAGCCTGGCTACACCCCGAACGGCTATGCCGCCGGCTTGCCTCGATCCACCACGTCGAGCGACCGCGGGTACACCTCATCGATGAGCGGGCTCGACAACACGTAGTCGGCGGTGGCTCGATTCGAGGCGATCGGGACGTTGTAGACCACGGCGATGCGCAGCAGCGCCTTGACGTCCACGTCGTGGGGTTGTGGCTCGAGTGGATCCCAGAAGAAGATGACCAGGTCGATCCGGCCCTCGGCGATCGCGGCACCGACCTGTTGATCGCCGCCGAGCGGTCCGGTCAGAAACCGCTGCACGGGCAGCCCGAGCTCTTCGGCAACCATCGCTCCGGTCGTCCCGGTTCCGTGCAGGTCGTGGCGGGAGAGGGTCTCACGGTTGAAGCGTGCCCATTCGAGCAGGTCAGCCTTGCGGTTGTCGTGCGCGATCAGCACGATCTGCTTTCGCGAGTTCTTCGGACGTTGACGTGACACGAATGCGTCTCCTGAGGGAGCGGCCGCCGGATCCAGTAGGATTGTAGCACAATTCCCTTGTCTCGAGGCCATACTGGCGACGTCTCGCATGGCGGCTTGACGGACAATTGCGACGACCTGAAGATCGAAATCGACAGCGACGGTATCCAGAAACCGAGGAGGTGCGACACGATGGCAAAGATCCTGCTCCTTGCCGGCGATGCGGCTGAGTCGCTCGAGGTGCTCTATCCATATCAGCGCCTCCTCGAGGAGGGGTACGAGGTGGAGATCGCCGGTCCCAGCAAGAAGAAACTGCAGTTCGTGGTGCACGACTTCGTCGACGGGTACGACACCTACACCGAGAAGCCGGGATATACGTGGCCCGCGGACCTCGCGTTCTCGGATGTGCAGCCCGAGGAGCACATCGCCCTGGTCATTCCGGGGGGGCGCGCACCGGAATACATCCGGAACGATCTCGATGTGCAGCGGATCATCAAGCACTTCTTCGGTGAACAGAAGCCGGTCGCCCAGATCTGCCATGCGCCGCTCGCGCTCGCGACGGCGGGTGTGCTCTCCGGGCGGCGCACCGCCGCCTACCCGGCGCTCGCGCCCGACGTGCGCGCGGCCGGCGCGCAGTTCATCGACAGCGAGGCGGTCGTCGACGGGAACATGGTCTCGGCGCGAGCGTGGCCGGACCATCCCGCCTGGATGCGAGCGTTCATCGCCCTGCTGCGGGCGCGCGTGCCGGCATCACCGCGGGAGCAACCCGTCGGCGTCTGAGCCGGTCAGCGGCGTGATTCCCCATGTACAGGTGTGCGCCTCACCGGGCTGCAGGACGATCAGGCCGGCGCCCGAATTGAAGGCATCGGGAGCGCAGGTCATCGGTTCGATGGCGAGCCCGCGTCGGCGCCGCGGAACGTCGGCGATGGTGTCGCCGCTGTAGATCATCGCGAACGGCAGGGTGGCGTCCATCCACACCGCGACTCCGCGGTCGCCCGCCGGCGCTCTCAACAAGAACCGCGTGATGCCGTCGTCATCGGCGGCGAGGTTCGTGAAGGCGGTGTCCAACAGCAGCGACCCGACCGGTCGCGGCGTGCGGAAGTCGAGATCCGTCGCATCCACGGGGAGTGCGACACCTGTGGGAATGCCGCGCGCATCGGTTTGCAGCGTTGTGTTCGCGGGCGCGCGGAGCAGCGCGCCGTCAATCAACCCGCCATCCCCGAGATGGACGTACGGGTGGGCTCCGGCCCCATACGGACAGGGCCCATCGCCGCGATTGACGGCGCTGACCTGCACCCGCAAACCTCGTGAGTCGAGGGTATGTGTCACCTCGAGGCCGAGCCGGAACGGATACCCGTCTCGGGGGTGCAGATCGAGCGCAAGGGCGCAGCTGTCTGGTGCGGCGTCGCGCAGCCTCCAGGACATTGAGCGGGTGAGCCCGTGGATGGCGCTGCCGGTCTTCGGATCATTGATGGGAAGTTGCAGGTCGCGCCCCTCGAACGAGTACCTCCCCGCGGCGATGCGGTTCGGCCAGGGGACGAGCAGCTGGCCCCGGCCACCCTCGCAGGGCTCGAGGCGCCGGTACCCGTCGACGATGTCCCGCCCGCCGGCGCGGTAGGAGCGCAGGCCGGCGCCAACCTCGACGACGACCGCACGCTGGCTTCCGTGGACCAGCTCGAACTGCCGGCCAGAGGGCACACGACTCACGCGGATGCTCGAGCCATCGGGGAGTCGCGAGTCTATGAGGAGGGCGCTGCTCCGCGTCGTGGGACCTCGTGCACGACTCGCTCGAGCTCCATCCTGATCACCGAATAGCACTCGCAGGACACCGCCTCGAGGCCCTCGCGATCGACGATGGTGACGTGGCCCCGGACGTAGCGGATGAGTCCCGCGCGTTGGAGGATGCCGGCGGACACGGAGACCGTCGAGCGTCGGGCGGCGAGCATCTGCCCAAGGAACTCCTGGGTAATCATGAACTCGTCCGATCCGACGCGATCGTGGCTCATCAGCAGCCAGCGGCTGAGCCGTTCCTCGCTCGAGTGGAGCCGGTTGCACGCGGCGGCCTGTGAGATCTGTCCGAAGAGCGCCTGCGTGTAGCTTTCGACGAGGGTTTGAAACGCGTGGCTCCGGTCGCACCACTCGAGGAATGCGCTTGCGTCCATCCGCAGGCAGTGTCCCGCGACCTGGGAGATGGCCCGGACCGCCAGCCCACTGCGCGGGACCAGCGGCACCCCGACGATGCCCTCATTGCCGATGGTGGCCACCTCGACGATGGCGCCTGCGTGGAGCGGGGTCACCAGCGAGATGACGCCGTCGGTCGGGAAGTAGACGGCGTCGATTGCGGCCCCCGGTTCGAACAGCACAGATTTGACCGGGAGCGCGACGTTTCTCACAACTTCGAACAGCTGCGATTGCTCCGCCTGAGGAAGAGCGGCGAGAATCCTGTTCCGGCCGCCCGAAGCACCCTGCCTGTCATGGATGGTGTCCATCAGTCGCTGAGCGAATTATACCTATGTGCGGTTACGGACAGACATTGCCAGAGCTTGCAGCAGATCATGGCGCACTGAGGCTCGATATGCGCGACGCCCAGTCGCTGCGGCATAAGGAGAGGCTGGTGCGTGGATGGAGGCAGCTACTGCCTGATGTCATTGATTGCAGCCATCTATGGCGGGAACTCACGACGCCAGTCGTGACTCAGGTCACATGACCGCACGCATCGCCAAGTCGCGGCAGGAGCCGCTTGGGCCGGACGAAACCTTCAGCGCGCTGATCACCCGGTTGATCAGCACGAATCATGCGGAGCGAGCGACCAGGGACAAGGCGAGTCAGGCCGGTCCCACCCTGCAGCGAATCGATCAGCGGGATGCGGACGCGTCCGAATCGTCTGGCTTGAACAATGGAGCTGCGGCGACCCGATAGCGGCGGGTCACGAGGTCACGCTGCCGAGACGGTGGGCGATGCCCGCCGCGAGGCGGGTGACGGCCCCATGGCTGAACCCCAGAAAGAGCGAGGGCTCCGCGAGTTCCAGCTCGAGGAGCATCGGCCGACCGTCGTCTCCACGAACCAGATCCACCCGTGCGTAGAGCAAGCTGTTGCGCGGCCACTGCAGGGCATCGAGCGCGGCCTCTGCGAGCGCCAGCTCTGCCGGGTCCGGCACTCGAACCGAGATTTCCTCCGGGGCCCAGAGGCTGTCGGTGACGGCACCATGGGCGTGGAGCACCGCGCCCTTGCGAATGGTGTGTGAGAGCACGCCGTCGATGTAGATGAGCCCGGTCTCGCCGGCGTCGTCGACTGACGCAATGTACGGCTGCAGCAGCACCGTGCGGCCCTCGACGAGCAGCCGCTCCACGTGGGCGCGCACGAGCTGCTCGTCGCCACGCCTGTATCGCGAGGTGTTCCGAGCACCCGCGGACACCGTCGGTTTCACCACCACTTCGGCGTCGGGGACGTCGAAGGACTCGGCGCCGGGGCCGATCCACGTTGTCGGAACGACGGGAATACCCGCGTCAGCGAGCTCGCGCATGTAGCGCTTGTCGGTGTTCCACTCGATCACCGACCTCGAGTTCAGGAGTCGCCGAGGGCGAGCGCACCACTCGAGGAAGGCGTCCCGCCGGTCGGCGTAGTCCCACGTCGAACGGACCACCACGACTCGAAAATCATCCCACACGATCGAGGGGTCGTCCCAGATCCGCGGCTCCGCGACGAGGCCGAATCCGGCCAGTGCAGGAATGAGCAGGCGTTCGTCTGCATCGAGGGCGGGCAGGAACGCGCAGGTCGCGAGCGCAACGTCGATCAGCTCCGAGGCACCTCCACATCCGCAGTCCATGGTCGATTCCGTGGCGCCCCAGCGCTGCGTGCAGCCACCACTCGGGACACGATTGCACCCCGTCTGTACGCCAGCGGACGACGCAAGACGCCCCCGTACGTCTTTAATGACGCTATTGATGCATGGCGACCAGTCTTGACGTGCACCTGGCCGCGCGGGTCCCGTCCAATCTTGCAGGTGGCCCGCACATGATGGATGAGCGGTTCACCAAGATCCGCGGCCAGGCACTGCGCTATCTGGTCTGTGGTCAAGGCAAGCCTCTGGTGCTCTGCCATGGCTTCCTCAGCTCCGCCGAGGAGTTCGGGGGTCGGTTCAGTCAGCTTGGCGAACACCGGACCCTGATCATTCCCGATCTTCCTGGCAACGGTGCGTCCCCACCGCTTCGCGGGCGGCACACCTCGGCGGCGATGGCGGATCTCGTCTTCGATCTCCTCACCGAGTTGGAGATCGACCGCTTCGACGTCGGCGGATTGTGTCTCGGTGCGACCGTCGCCTGTGCGCTCGCCAAGCGCGCCGGAGAGCGGGCCGAGCGGTTGGTCCTGCACACCCCCCTGCTGTCCCCCGACCTGATGCGGCGGCGCTATCGGGAGCAGGTCCGCCTGCTCAGCCGTCGTCCCATGTGGGATGCCGTGGTGTGGTTGAGCCGGCAACGCAGGATCAGCGACCTGTACAAGCGCTTTGTGATCGTGGAGGGCGACGTCGACAACCGCACCGCCGACGTGAACTACGAGAACCAGCGACGCGCGGATCCCCGAGCGGCGAGGGAATGGCTCAACGACTGCCTGCGGCGAGATGACGTGGATGTCGTCGCTGCTCGCGCCAAGGCTACCCTGGTCATCGTCGCCCGGCACGACAAGCTCGTCGACGTGGAGCGGCTGAAATGCCTCATCGCCAAGCTCCCCGATCTCCACGTGTTCACCGACAGTGACCAGGGTCACGGGTGGAACGAGGCTGCAGTACACCGCCAGCTCGAGGTGCTTCGCGACTTCTTCAACGGCGAAGAGAGCCGCGGCATCGGCGGCCACCACAACGGCGCCAACGGGCACAACGGTGCCAACGGACACAACGGCGCCAACGGGCACAACGGTGGCAACCGTCACAACGGGACCAACGGTGCCGCGAAGTCGCCGGCACCGAGCCTCGGCGACACGGTTGAGGTCACCCTGGCGCAACGCTGATCGAGGGCCGGTCCCGAGGCTGTGGCGGCGCGCCCTCGGACACTCGGCGTTCGTGCGCCAGCAGCCATCGCTTGCGGCCGAGCCCCCCGCCGTAACCGGTCAGATCCCCTGCGGCTCCGACGAGGCGGTGGCACGGGACCACGATGGAGATCGGATTCCGACCGTTGGCAGCGCCGACCGCGCGAGCGGCGCGGGGTCTGCCGAGCTGTCGTGCGATCTCGCTATAGGTCGCAACCGTGCCCAGGGGTATGTCCAGCAGGGCCGCCCAGACCTCGAGCTGAAACGGTGTCCCCTCGAGTCGCATCGGAAGGTCGAACGTGCTGCGAGCCCCGGCGAAGTACTCACCGAGCTGGGTCCGAACCGCCCTCAGTGCGTCGGGCTCGCGATCGGCGAGGTCACTCGCCGCCGGCGTCCCCTCGCGACCGTCAAAGAACAGCCCGGCGAGATCCTGCCCGGAGGTGACCACCCGGATCCGACCGAGCGGCGTCGACGCGTAGCCGATGGAGCACATGCGCTCGGCACATGATGCCGCGAGCGGATCCCCGGTGGTCGTGACCGCCTCGCGGCTTCCGGGAAAGTTGACGTGAGCGGTAGGGATTTCGTAGCATCGATGCGATGCATCGCACTGGTCGACGCACGCTCACTCGGCGTCTCTGGCTCGACTGGGGGCGCAATCGCGCCGCCGGCGCAGGCTGTCGCGACTAAAACGCGTCGACCCGAATTTCACGCTCAACCGTTCGCAATCGAGGAGATTGCCTGATCATGTGCGCCGTGTTGGTTCGCATTCGCGATGCTCGTCCGGCGTCCCGCGCCGGCATCGGTGCCTCGGCGCCTGGAGTACGGGCATGACCGCCCCAACTCCGCCCGACGGGACCGCGGAGGAGATCCTGGCATGGACCTACAAGCGGTTCCGGCGGGTGGCGCTGGTGGCGAGCTTCCAGGCGGAGT
>DAITPY010000025.1:0-24525 GCA_036833315.1 Candidatus Dormiibacterota bacterium | reverse complement strand
ACATCGTCTGTTTCCTGCGCGACGGCGACCGCGTGTTCCTCACCTACTCCACGACCGGCCGGGGCAACGAGCCGGTCAACGGGTCCCTCGGCCTGCTCGACATGACGCCCTACGGCCGCCGCGAGGCGTGGGAGGACAACCCCGAGGGCTGGCCCGAGGCCCCTCAGGCCGACTCGCCGGTCGGTGGGCATGGCTCGCCGATCTGCTGGTACTGGCGCTCGGACGCCGACGGCGTCGCCACCTGGGGCCCGACCAGCCGGCCCGTGCCGCAGTGGACCCGCCCCGGCGCGACGCCCGTGGAGAGCCTCGGCCGCCACGGCCACCACCACTGACACGGGTCCCGTCGGGCTGGACGCGGCCCCGCCGCCCGGGTCTGTCATTCCCTTCCGCCGCACACAACATGCCGTCCCCGGACTGGCGCGTCCGTCCGGCAGCGCACGTAAGCACGCCGCGTTCGATTTCGTGACGCGCCCGCACTCGCAGACTCCGCGACCGAGGTGCGCGCCTCAACCCACAGTGATGCAGACGACCGCTGCCAGCGCGACCGCGACGCCGGCGATCTGCGGAGCACGCAGGCGTTCACCGAGCACGACCATCGAGCACAGGACGGTGCCGACCGGGTAGAGCGAGACCAACACGGCGACGATGCTCAGCAGTCCGCCGTGGACCGCGAGCAGGTAGAGAGCATTGGCGCTCACGTCGAGGACGCCGGCGCCGACGACCACGAGCGGGCTCGCCGCGCCGAGACCGGGGACGCGCCGCACCCACGCCGACACGATGATCAGGACCACGACCGACGCCACCCGAGCCGAGACCAGCGGCCAGAGATTCGCGCCGGTCGATGTGCGGGCGAGCGCGATGTAGAAGAGGCCGAAGCCGATCCCGGCGCCGAGCGCGAGCAGGAAAGTGCTGCGGTCCAGGCGCGAAGCCCTGCTCCCTGCGGTGCTGAGCAGGGCAACCGCCCCCACCGCCAGGAGGATGCCGGTGTACTGGAGCGCCGCAGGGCGCTCGCCGCCACCGACGCCGACGACCACCGGCACCACCACCGCGACCACCCCGGTGATGGGAGCAACCAGCGACATGGCGCCCGCGGCAAGGCCGCGATAGAGCATGGCGACGCCGGCTGCACCTGCGAGCCCACCGATCGCCCCGTAGCCGAGGTCGGAGACGCCGGGATCGCCGCCGAGCACGACGGCGACGATCAACATCCCGACCAATCCCACGCCCTGGGAGATGAGCAGGACGGAGAGCAATGGCGCCGCGCGGTTGGCGAAGCCGCCGAGGAAGTCGCCACTGCCCCAGAGCGCGGCGGCGGCGAGGGCAAGGCCGATGCTCAGGCTGTCGTCACCCCCGCCGCCGACCGCAGGCCCAGCTCTTCGACGGAGGCCTCACGCATCAGGTACTTCTGCACCTTGCCGGTGACGGTCATCGGGAATGAGTCGACGAACTTCCAATAGCGCGGGATCTTGTTGCCGGCGATCTGGTTGCGGCAGAAGGCCTCCAGCGCCTCGCCGGTCAGGTGCGCGCCCTCCCTCGGTTTGACCCACGCCACGACCTCCTCGCCGTAGCGCTCGGACGGGACGCCGATCACCTGAACATCGCTGACATCGGGATGTCCATACAGGAACTCCTCGATCTCTCGAGGATAGATGTTGTCGCCGCCGCGGATGATCATGTCCTTGATCCTGCCGACGATGTTCACGTAGCCGGATTCGTCCATCGTCGCAAGGTCGCCGGTGTGCATCCAGTGCGCCCGGTCGATCGCCTCAGCCGTCGCCTCCTGGTTGGCCCAGTAGCCGAGCATGACGCTGTAGCCGCGAGTGCACAGCTCGCCGGCGGCACCGTGCTCCACGCAGCGGTCGGTCTCGGGGTCGACGATCTTCACCTCGACGTGAGGATGCACCCTGCCGACGGTTCCGACGCGTTTCTCGAGTGGATCGTCGAGCGCGCTCTGTGTCGAAACCGGTGAGGTCTCGGTCATGCCGTAGCAGATGGTGACCTCGCGCATGTGCATCCGTGACTGCACCTGCTTCATCACCTCGACAGGGCACGGGGAGCCGGCCATGATGCCGGTGCGCAAGCTGCTCAGGTCGGTCCGCTCGAAGTCCGGATGCTCGAGCTCAGCGATGAACATGGTCGGAACGCCGTACAGCGATGTGCAGCGCTCCTCCTGGGTAACCCGCAGCACCGTGCCGGCGTCGAAGGCCTCGGCCGGGACCACGATGCACGCGCCGTGGGTTGTGCAGGCCAGGGTGCCGAGCACCATCCCAAAGCAGTGATAGAACGGCACCGGAATGCAGACTCGGTCCATGGGGGTGTACTCGACCGCCTCGCCGATGAAGAACCCGTTGTTGAGGATGTTGTGGTGCGAGAGCGTCGCGCCCTTGGGGAAACCCGTGGTACCGGACGTGTACTGAATGTTGATCGGGTCATCGCATTGCAGCTCCGCTTCCACTGCGGCGAGCGCGGCCTCTGACACGGTCTCCCCGTCGCGAAGCAGCGACTCCCAGACGTCCTCGAGCACGAGCGCCTCGCGGAGCTCAGGACACATCGCCTGCACGGTGGCGAGCATGCCTACGTAGTCGATCTGACGGAAGCCGCGCGCGAGTATCAGGACCGAGACCCCGGACTGCCTGAGTGCGTACTCCAGCTCGGTGGCGCGATACGCAGGGTTGACGTTGACCAGGATGGCGCCGATGCGCGCGGTGGCGAACTGCACCACCACCCACTCGAATCGATTGGGGGACCACATCCCGACCCTGTCTCCCCTGGCGACTCCGCGAGCGATGAGCCCGCGCGCCGCCAGCGATACCTGATCCCACAGCTGGCGGTATGTCGCCCGGTAGTGCTGGTGGGGCACCACGAGCGCCTCAGCGTTTCCGTGCGCTTCGACGGTGCGTCGGAGGCTATCGCCGATGGTCTCGCCCAGCAGCGGCAGCGAGCTGACTCCCGATGCGTAGGAAAGCATGCCGGTATGTTCGCAGCTTGCGCGGAAGGGATAGTCTTGGCCACCGTGGACAGATACGACGACGGGCCGGCGTACCTCGGGCTGACCACCTTTTCCAGGGTGCCGCTGCTCACCACGACCGACCAGCTCGATGACGTGCGGCCGGACGTCGCCATCGTCGGAGCCCCCTGGGATGACGGCGTCAGCTACCGGCCCGGTGCCCGGTTCGGACCGCGGAGCGTTCGCACCGCCTCATATCAGCCCGCGGAGTGGCATCTGGAGCTCGAGGTTGCGCCGCTCGAGGTGCTCCGGGTGGTCGACTACGGCGACGCCCGCTGCCTGCCGGGCATGGCCGAGCTGTCGCACACCGCGATCCGGACCCGTGTCGGCGAGGTCGCGGAGCGGCACATCATCCCGATGGTCATCGGTGGGGATCACTCGATCACCTGGCCGTCGGCGACGGCCGTGGCGGCGGCCCACCCTCCGGGGAGCCTCGGGATCGTGCACTTCGACGCGCATGCGGACACCGGCAACAACCTCTGGGGCAACCTGTACTCACACGGCTCGCCGATGCGACGCCTCATCGAGTCGGGCGTCGTCCCCGGCAAGAACTTCGTCCAGGTCGGACTGCGCGGGTACTGGCCGCCCGCGGACGTGTTCGCCTGGATGCGCGAGCAGGGCATGCGCTGGCATCTCATGGGCGAGCTCCGGGACCGCGGCGTGCGACCGGTGATCGAGGACGCGATCTCGGAGGCGCTCGACGGCCCGACGCACATCTACCTCTCGGTCGACATCGATGTGCTCGACCCAGGCTTCGCTCCGGGGACGGGGACGCCGGAACCGGGTGGCATGCAGCCGGTCGACCTCCTCCACGCGATCCGCCAGATCGTCCAGCGCACCGACGTGGTCGCGATGGATGTCGTCGAGGTGTCGCCCCCGTACGACTGGGCGGAGATCACCGCGCAGAACGCGCACCGATGCCTGCTCGAGGCCATCTCCACGCTTGCAGTGAAACGTCGCGATGCCTGACGACGTCGTGGTCGTCGAGGCGTCCGGTCGTGACCTGCCCATCACCAACCCGGGCAAGGTCTATTTCAACCAACGCGGAGAGACGAAGCTCGACCTTGTCAACTATTACCTGGCGCTCGAGGAGCCGCTGCTCCGGGCGATGGGTGGACGTCCGGTGCTCCTGCAGCGATTTCCCAATGGGGCGAGCGGCCCGTCGTTCTTCCAGAAGCGCGTTCCCGACTCGCGTCCCGACTGGCTCGAAACCACGATCGTGAGCACGCCCAACGGCACGACCTCGCGCGCGCTGGTGGCGGCCGATCTCGCCCACGTACTCTGGGCTGTCAACCTCGGCTGTCTCGGGTTCCACGTGTGGCCCTCGCAGGCATCCGATCCCGAACACGCCGACGAGCTGCGCATCGACCTCGACCCCAGCCCGGGAGTCACCTTCGCGATGGTGCAGGAGGCGGCGCGCGAGGTGCACGCACTGTTCGACGAGCTGGACGTGGCCTGCCTGCCGAAGACGACCGGCAATCGCGGCATCCACGTCTACGTGCGCCTGCAACCGCGCTGGACGTCGTATGAGGTGCGCTCCGCTGCCGTCGCGGTCGCGCGTGAGCTGGAGCACCGCCGTCCCGATCTGATCACCGGCGCGTGGTGGAAGGAGGAGCGCGGCCGGCGAGTATTTGTCGACTTCAACCAGAACGCACCGCACAAGACGATCTTCGGGGCGTGGTCGGTGCGGGCGCGCCCGGGAGCGCAGGTGTCGACGCCGTTCGCCTGGGATGAGCTCGATGCCATCGTCCCCGACACGCTCACCATAGTCACCGTCCCGCCGCGCGTCGCCGCCGAGGGCGATCCCTGGCTGCCGATGTCCACCGCACCGCAATCGCTCGCGTCGTTGCTGACCCTGCACGAGCGCGACACGGCGGCAGGCCTGGTCGATGCACCCTGGCCTCCGCAGTATCCGAAGATGCCGGGCGAACCGTCGCGGGTGGCGCCAAGCCGAGCCCGCAAACCCGAGGTCTCGTAGGGCCGGCAGCCGGCGGATCGGATACAGATCAGGCATCGAGGCGGCGGACCGCGGCGACGGCTGCGGTCTCGCCGCCGTCGATGAACCAGACGTTGGTCTCCGAGTGGCCAGCGGCGATGGCGAGGAGAAGCTCCGAGGTCAGGTCGACAGGGCGCCGGTACTCGAGCACCCCGCGCAGCTGCGGGGCTGCCGGCGCCCCGGTGCCATTGGGCGTCATGGCAAGCACGGTCTCGATCGCCGCCCAGTACACCGCGTTGTTGGCGTGGCCGAGGGTATCGATGTCGGCGGCTCGCAGCGGCCAGGCGAGCTGGGTCGCGTTCGGGGCAGGTTCGGGCGCAAGCTCGAGCTTCGCGGAGACCTTGCGGCCCCCGGTAGAGGGGCCGTAGAGGGCCTCGAAGGCGGCCGGGAGGCGGGCGAGCCGCGAGCTTGCCCGGTCGATGAGCACCCACAGGCTCTCCGCCTCGCTCCGGCCGACGGCGTCGCCGGCGATGCTGGTGCGACGCGCGGCCCAGTGCGACCCGGACCCGCTCGCCCATGTCGAGAGGGAGACGGCCCGATCGGCCGCGAAGGGGCTCACGATCTCGATCACGGTGCGGCGCACCACCCAGGTGAGGGTCTCGTCGTCGGCATCAGCGTCGGCGACGTCGTCGGATGCGACGTCCTGCATGAAGCGTGCCATGGCGTCGAGGCGCAGACGGCCGTCCACACCAACGTCGGCGAGCCGGATCTTTCGCTGAGATCGGTAGACGCGGCCGGCATCGGGCTCGGGCACAAGCTCGGGGTGGTTCTGATTCATGCAGGTTTGCCGTCCGGGACGGTGGGGTAGGATAGGCACATCGCCTCGAAAGCCGAGGTGAATCGCTCGTAGTCCTCATTTCTTCTCGAACGGACGCGCTGCGTCTGTATGGTTCGAGAAGGAATTGGAGAGACCAGAGTGACTGGTACCGTCAAGAAGGTCGTCGCCGAACGCGGCTTCGGCTTCATCACCGCCGAGGATGGACAGGAGTATTTCTTCCATCGCAGCGGCCTCGACAGCTCGCTGAGCTTCGAGACGCTGGCCGCCGACGAGCGCGTGAGCTTCGAGGTGGAGCGGAGCGACAAGGGGCCTCGCGCCCGCCAGGTCCGCGCGGCCTGAGCTTCGCTCCGTGAGGGCGTGCCGTCATCGTCGATTCTTCGGCGGTGGCGGCGCTGCCTTCACCGTATCGCAAGGGTGCCTGGTCTAGGCTGCAGGTGTGGCGCGCTACACCCAGATGGACTCGGCCCGGCTTCGTAGAGATCTTGGATTGGCGCGCGCCCGCAGGATCACGTTCCTGGCGGCGGTGGGCGCTACCGGTTTCACCACCGTCCTCGCCCTGGTCGCCGCCACAACGGCCCCCGGGCGAAGCCCCTCGTCGGCGTCCCAGTCGAATCCCTCCAGCCAAGGGAACGCCGGTGCCGTCCAGCCGGGGCTGAACGTCCCCGAGCAGCTTCCGGCGGTGGGCAACGGCGGATCCCCGGTCGTGGTGACGGGCGGGTCCTGATCCCGTCAGACCATTGTTAGCGGCAGCCCTCGGGCCGACGCCTCTGTGGTACACGACGCGCGCCAGCGGCTTCACCGCGCTGGTGTTGTTGAGCGCGACCGTGGTGGTCGGGTTGCTGACCTCGGCACGGCAGAGCGGCCGGGACTGGCCGAGGTTCGTCGTGCAGTCACTGCACCGCAACCTCTCACTCCTCGTCGTCGTCTTCCTGCTCATCCACATCGCCACCTCAGTGATCGACCCGTTCGCAAAGCTCAACCTCGCCGACGCGATCGTCCCCTTCATCGCCGGCTATCGCCCGCTGTGGCTCGGTCTGGGGGTGGTGAGCTGTGAGTTGCTCCTGGCGATCACCGTGACCAGCCTGCTCCGCAACCGTCTGGGATGGCGTGCGTGGCAGATCGTGCACATGCTCGCGTACGTGAGCTGGCCGGTCGCGGTGGTGCACGGCATCGGCACCGGGACCGACACCAAGTCGGTGTGGGCGCTGCTGCTCGTCACCGGGTGCGTCGTGGTCGTGATCGGCGCGCTGGTGTGGCGCCTCGCGGTTGCGGGCCCGAGGATTGCGCTGATTCGCTGGACCGGCATGGCCGCTGGTCTGGCGGGCACGGGCGCCCTCGTGGTCTGGATGGCGTCGGGCCCGCTCCAGCCCGGCTGGGCCAAGGCCGCGGGAACGCCCGCCGACCTCCTCGCCGGCGGTGCGACCGGCACCCCTGCGCCGGTTCCAGCGAGCCTGACCGCCGGCCTCAACGATCCCCTGCGCGGCTCGCTGGTGCAGTCGTCGACGACCGCCACGGCGACGATGACCGATACGAGGGATGCGACTCTCGCAGTGGTGATCGTCGCCAAGGCCGACGGCTCAGGCAGCGTCACCGTGTTCCGATCGAGGGCGACGATCTGCGCCGCGCCGGCGACGTTTGGCAGCACC
Source organism: Candidatus Dormiibacterota bacterium (assembly GCA_036833315.1). Classification (GTDB taxonomy): domain Bacteria; phylum Chloroflexota; class Dormibacteria; order Aeolococcales; family Aeolococcaceae; genus Palsa-851. The sequence goes on along the minus strand of DAITPY010000025.1, from coordinate 17,098 downwards.
ACCGCAACCGCCCAGTGCGGCGCCGTCCAGGTGGTGGTGCAGATCGCCCAGGGCGGCGGCGCGTCGATCAGCGGCACCCTGACGACACGCCCGCTGGGAGCGTGAGCACGCAGATGACCGCCGAGAGGTCCGCATCGCGGTTGCTGCCCGACGGTCAGGCGCCCGAGGATCTCGACGCGCATCTGCGCCGGTTCGGACCGAAGCCCGCAGTCGACGCCGGCGTCCTGGTCCAGGCTCTCGACGAGAGCGGTCTGCGCGGACGCGGCGGTGCCGCGTTTCCCACCGGGACGAAATGGCGCGCCGTGATGTCGCGCACACCTGGGGGCGAGTCCGTCGTGATCGCCAACGCGGCCGAGAGTGAGCCCGCGAGCTTCAAAGATCGGACTCTGCTGACCGTGCGCCCGCATCTGGTGCTCGACGGGCTCGAGCTTGCGGCCGAGGCGGTCCACGCTCGGCGCGCCATCGTCTACATGTCGCGGGCGCACGCCGACGTGCAGCAGAGGTTGCTCGCCGCGATCGCCGAGCGAAGGCGGCACGCTGACAGCGGCGTGTTCATCGAGATCGTCGCCGGCCCGAACCGCTATGTCGCCGGCGAGGAAACCGCCGTGACCGCGCGGGTGTCGGGCCGCCTGGCCAAGCCTCGCGTGGTTCCTCCCCGGCCCTTCCAACGCGGTGTCGACGGCCTCCCGACTCTCGTGCAGAACGTGGAGACGCTCGCGCACGCAGCGCTCATCGCGCGCTACGGGGCTGCCTGGTTCCGCTCCGCCGGCACGCCGAAGACACCTGGCACCACGCTCCTCACCGCGACCGGGGCGGTGGGCACCACCGGGGTCGTCGAGGCGGACGCCACCATGACGGTCGCGGAGATCGTGGCGCGGAGCGGAGGCGCGACCGGCGAGCCGGCCGCCGTCCTCGTGGGCGGATACTTCGGACGCTGGGTGGTGGCGGACTCCATCTGGAATCAGACGATCGATGTCGATGCGCTGCGTTCGACCGGAGCCACGCTCGGGGCCGGCGTGCTTGCCGTCCTCCCTGTGGCCGCCTGCGGCGTGACCGAGACGGATCGGGTGCTCACCTATCTGGCCGGCCAGACCGCGGGACAGTGCGGTCCGTGCCACGTCGGGCTCCCCGCCATCGCCGAGACCTTCCACAAGGTCGCCATCGGAACGGCGCGGCCTCCGGCACTCGACCTGCTCGCGCGCTGGGCCACCGATGTGCTCGGCCGCGGCGCCTGCCGGCATCCCGACGGAGCGATGCTCTTTCTCGCCAGCGCCCTGCACGTGTTTGCGGCCGACCTCCGGCATCACGTGCGCAGTGGTGTCTGCCGCTTCAGCGGCCAGGCTCCGCTGCTCCCCGTCCCCGACAGCGAGGCGGGTTGGTGGTGAAGCAACGTCTGCGCGTCGATCCGATCAAGTGCAAGGCGCATGGCATGTGCGCCGAGCTCATCCCGGAGCGGATCCGCCTCGATGACTGGGGGTACCCGATCATCGATCCCCGAGCCCTCTCCCCCGACCTAGTCGCCCACGCCCGGCGAGCCGTCGCCGAATGCCCTCGCGCTGCCCTGAGGATCGTCAGAGTCGACGAGCCTGGCGCGCGAGAGCGGCCAGACGACCCCGACTGAGATCCCGCCCCCAGGCACGTCCTCGATCTGCCACCGCCCGTGGGTCGCCCCCACGATCGCGTTGCCGATGGCGAGGCCGAGCCCCGCACCGTCACCTTCACTGGTTCCGCGGTGGAAGCGCTCGAAGATCCCGTCACGGCGCTCTGCCGGGATGCCTGGGCCGGTGTCGCGGACCGTGAGCCGGACGTGGTGGCGGTCGCGGGTCACGGAAACACCGACGCGGCCACCCGCCGGCGTGTACCGGCACGCGTTGTCGAGGAGCACGCCGATCAGCCGGTCGATCCATTCGGCCGGTGCGTCGATGAGCGCCGGGGTCGCATCGCCGGCATCGGTCTCGAGGCGCAGCCCCGCGCGGCCAGCGATCGATGCGAATCGCCGCGCTCCCACCTCGACAGCCGTGGCCGCGTCGACCGCTTCTGCGGTGGGATCTGGAGGCATCGAATCAAAGCGCGAGAGCCAGAGGAGGTCTTCGACGATCATGCGCATCCGGCGCGTCTCGGCGGCCACGCGGTGGAGGGTTGCAGTGTCCGCGTCTCCTGCGCGGAGATTGGCGAGCGCCAGCGACGTCTCGGCTTCGATGACCGCGAGCGGCGTGCGCAACTCATGGGAGGCGTCAGCCGTGAACTCGAGCTGGCGCCGGCGTGCGCGATCGATCGGACGGGCGGCATTCCTCCCGACCATGAACGCTCCGCCAAAGACGATGGCGAGCAGGATCGGCCCCACCACCGCCTCGGTGACCAGGAGGGTCGTGAGTGAGCTCGATTCCGCAGCCAGGCTCACCGCCCCGATCAGCCGTCCCGTCGAGAACGACGCGCCGGCGACCAGCACGTCACTGCCCGCGATCGACATCTCGGACGGGGCGGTCGCGTGGGACGCGCTCGCCGGGAGCACGGGCGCCCCGGATGTCGCTGTGACCACGTGTCCGGATGCATCGATCTGCCACACCAGCAGGGGATCGTCCAGGTCGGGCTCTTTCAGGTGCGGGCCGCCCGGCTCGCTCGTCAGCTGACGCACCTGCGCCGACAGACGGTTCTCCGCGGACGAGCGCAGCGCGTGCGCCACGATCACGTCGACGGCGACGCAGAGCACGATGATCAGGGCCGCGACGGTGCCGGTCGTGACCAGCGCGGTGCGCAGCGCATGTCTGTTGATCCCGGCCGCGAACGTCATCGCTCCACGAGCCGGTATCCGACGCGCCGCATGGCCTCGAAGCGCACGCCGGCAGCGACCAGCTTGGCCCGCATGCGCGCAATGTGGACGTCGATGGCGTTGGACCCGATGGGATCGAGGGAGTCCGGCCACGCATGGTTGGCGATCGCGTCACGTCGGACGAACCCCGGGCTGCGGCGAGCGAGCAGCTCGACGATCGCGTACTCGGTGGGCGTCAGCGCGACGGACTCGCCGCTCACCGATGCGGCGCGCGCCGCGGGATCGATGATCAGGGCACCGACGCGCAGCTGCACGCCGAGCGTCTCGGCCGGCCGTCGCAGCAGCGCGCGCAGACGCGCGAGCAGCTCCTGGAAGTCGAAGGGTTTGACGAGGTAGTCGTCGCACCCGGCATCGAGACCGCGGATCCGATCCGATGGTGTGTCGCGTGCGGTGAGCATGAGCACCGGGAGCGAGAGGCCTCGCGAGCGGACCGCGGTCACCACCTCGATGCCGTCCATCGCCGGCATCCGCCAGTCGACGACGGCCGCGTCGTAGGTGTTCAGCAGCAGGAGCTCGAAGGCCTCGTCCCCGCGCGCCGCCACGTCCACGGAATACCCTGCGCCGCGCAGCCCGCGGATGAGCACCTCGCAGAGCTTCGCATCATCTTCGGCGACGAGCAGGTGCACGGCGCGAAATCTCTGTCGGGATATCGAGAAAGCCCATATCGGTCAGCCTACTCCGAGGAGCCGCCTGCGCCGGTCCCGCGCTAGAGTACGAAGACAGATGCACGCTGCGGCGGTCGGCTTCGGGCTTGGATTCTTCGTCGCGTTGCAGCTCGGGCCGATGTCGCTCTTCCTGATCCGCTCCACGCTTCGCAGCGGGTGGCGGGTCGGGCTTGCAATCGGCGCAGGCATCGCCTGCGTCGACGGCCTCTATGCGGCTGCGGGCGCAGGTGGCGCAACCCCGTTGCTGAGCATCCAGCCGGCGCGGTTGGCGCTCGGCCTGCTCGGTGCAGCGGTGCTGATCGCGCTCGGCGCCCGCACCCTGTACACGGCGGTGCGCGTCCGTGTCGGCAACGAGGCTCCGTTCGAGGTGGCGACTCCGAGACGTGCGTTGCTCACCGCGCTCGCCGGCACGGCGTCCAACCCCTCGACCATCGTCTCGTGGGGCGCGATCTTTGCCGCGGCCAGTACCGCCGGACTGGTCCAGACCACCGCGACCGCGGTCCTGCTGGTGGGAGGCGTGGCGATCGGCAGCCTGACCTGGGTCACCATCCTGGCGACGGGCGTCGCGGTCGCCGGCCGGTCGGTGCGCGCGCGCACCGTGCGGGTCATCGACGGGGTCGCCGGTGTCAGCCTGATCGGGTTCGGCGGCGCGCTCGCATATACGACCACGCACGAGCGCTGAACCGGCTCATTCGCCAGAGCCGGTCCACGCCGCGCGGTGCTGTGGCTGTGCCGCGAAGGCGTCGCGCACGCGATGGCGCACATCGGCGTCGAGGACAACGTCGGCGCCGACTCTGGCGAGCACCTCGGCCGCCTGGAGCATCGCCTGCTCGCCGCGCGCAGACAGCGCGGCCTCGCGAAATGCGTGCGTGTGCGGGCCGATCCCCTCGTCGGCGATCGCGAACTCGGGATGCAGCGTGGGTGCCGCATAGGAGACGTCGCCCACGTCGGTCGAACCGGTGCGCGCCCACGGCACCACGTGATCTTCCATCAACCCGACTCCGGCGAGATGCATGCTGGTGCGCTCGGCGAGGACCGGGTTCGAGCGCAGATCCAGATATGTCTCCCTCTGGTCCAGCTGCAGGTCGCACCCGGTCGCCGCGGCCGCGGCCTCGAAGATCGCGCGAAAACGAGCGTTCATGGTGCGCAGGTATTCGCCGTCACGCGCACGGGTCAGATACTCGCCGCGGGTGAGCTCGGGGATGATGTTGGGGGCCGTACCACCCTCGATGATGAATCCATGTACGCGCGCGTCGTCGCGCAGTTGCTGACGCCACATCGAGATCCCGGTGTACGCCTGCACGAACGCATCCAAGGCATTGATGCCACGGTCCGGACTCCCGGCGGCGTGCGCAGCCTTCCCGCGGAACGTCCACTCCCAGTGGGTGCAGGCCAGCGCGTATTGCACCGACGCGGTGCGATCAGAGGGATGGAAGATGAGCACCGCGTCGCAGTCATCGAAGAGGCCGTCGTGGCAGAGCGGGATCTTGCCGCCGCCTCCCTCCTCCGCCGGAGCGCCGACGATCGTGATTCGGGCGTCAACCCCGGTGTCGGTGAGCGCGCGGGCCAGCGCGATGCCGGCACCCGCGGATGAGGTGGCGATCAGGTTGTGCCCACAGGCATGCCCGAGTCCGCGGAGCGCGTCGTATTCGCACACGAACGCCACGTGTGGGCCGGCGCTTCCCTGCCGCGCCACAAACGCGGTGGGCATGCCCGAGACGCCGCGCTCCATCCGGAACCCATGCGCTTCGATCAGACCACTGAGCAGCCGCGACGATTCCACCTCCTCGAAGCCGATCTCGGCCAGGGCGTGGATTGCGCGTGACGATGTCAGCAACTCATCGGTGGCATAGCCGATCGCGTCGTGGATGGCCGCATGGATGCCGGCCGGCAGGGTCGTGGTCATCTGGTGCTCCTCTGGACAGCGTTTCGATGAGCCTACGATCCGCGCCCCTGGACGCGCACGTCCCTTGCCCGATCGCGGATGACCGGGCCGGGAACACCGCTATCCTGCCCGCGTGGACGTCCAGGTCTCGCCCGTGGAGCAGTTGTACGCGGACGCAGAGGCGTCGTTCGGCGATTGGGAGCTGATCAAGGACGTGGTCGACGAGTTCATCGACCTCGCGCTCAACTACCGCCAGAGCGGGCACCCCGGAGGCTCGCGCTCCAAGGTGCACCTCCTGCTCGCGACCCTGCTCTCGGGTGCGATGCGCTGGGATCTGCGCCGCCCCTGGCTCCCCTATGCGGATCGCTTCGTGCTCTCGGCCGGGCACACGGTTCCGGTCGTGTACGCCACCCTCGCCGCGCTCAATGAGATCCTCCGCATCCGCGACGGCCGCGACCCCGACGGCAGGTTCGCGTTCCCCGACGACGGGCGCTGGGCTCTCATCCCCGAGGACCTGCTCGGGCTCCGGCATCGCGACGGCCTCCCCGGCCATCCCGAGATGGCCGGCAAGACCCTCTTCCTGAAGTTCAACACCGGCCCGTCGGGGCACGGCATGCCGCCTTCGGCCGGCGAGGCGCTCGCGCTCAAGCTCGCCGGCGCGGGCAGCGTGCGGGTGTTCGTCGTCGAAGGCGAGGGTGGCTTGACAGCCGGCGCCAGCCACGAGACACGCAATGCCGCGTGGGGGCTGGGGCTGTCCAACCTCATCTTCCTCGTCGACTGGAACGACTTCGGCATTGACGACTTCGCGGCATCGTCAGTCGTGCCCGGAACCCCGGAGACGTGGTTCGGAGCCTACAGCTGGCGGGTGGCGGGGACGATGGAGGGGAGCTCGTGGGCGCCGGTCACGAGGACCGTCCTCGAAGCCGCCTGCGGTGAGAACCCCGATCGGGTGCCGTCGGTCGGCTGGTTCCGAACTCGTAAGGGGCGTGGCTACGGCAAGTACGACGCCAAGAGCCACGGGTCGCCACATCCCATGAACAGCGAGCCGTTCTGGAACCTGCGCAAGGAGTTCATGTCGAAGTACGGCATGAACTACGCCGGCGTCGACGAGCCCGCGCCGGCTGATGCCGCTGCGCTGCATGCGCAGGCGGCCGAGAATCTGCGCAGAGCCGCGGCCGTGCTCGCCGATCATCCCGCGGTCGTCGATGCGGTGTCCGACCGCCTGATCAGCCTCGCGGCAGCGGTTCCCGACGAGATCGACGGCGTCACCATCGGCGGCCGCGGCGCCGGCGTCTTCACCGACCCACGCTTCACCGACTCGCGCGCGTATCCGACGGAGCTGTACCGCAAGCCGGGCGAGAAGCAGCCGAACCGCGCCGCGTTCGGAGCCTGGGCCTCATGGGTGAATGCGACCGCGAAACGCGACTACGGGCGCCCGCTGTTCATCGCGGCGTCGGCCGACCTCGCCGACTCGACAGCGCTGTCGGGGTTCAGCAAGGACTTCGGGGACATGCCCGGGTACGGCTGGTACGAGCGCGACAGGAACCCACGCGGGGCGTTACTCCCCACCGAGATCACCGAGTTCACCAACGCCGGGATGATCGTCGGGCTCGCAACCGTCAACCTCGCCGCCGATCCGTTCACCTCGTTCAATGGTTTCTGGGGTGCGTGCTCGACGTACGGCTCGTTCAGCTACCTGAAATACGGGGAGATGCGTCTCTTCAGCCAGCTCGCCCAGGACTGTGAGCTCAAGGTCGGGCGGGTCCTCTGGGTGGCGGGCCATTCCGGTCCCGAAACCGCGGAGGACTCACGCACGCACTTCGGCATCTACGAACCCGGTGTCACCCAGCTCTTCCCGGAGGGCAAGGTCGTCGACCTCCACCCGTGGGAGTACAACGAGGTGCCGGTGGTCCTCGCCGCGGCGCTCGCCACCGATGTGCCGATCATCGCGCTCCACCTCACCAGACCGGCGATCGAGCTGCCCGATCGCGAAGCCCTGGGCATGCCGAGCCACTTCGAGGCCGCTCGAGGCGCCTACGTGCTTCGATCGTTCCGCGCCGGCAGCCCGGCGATGGGGACGGTGTTCGTGCAGGGGACGACATCCACGGCGAACCTGATCAAGGCGCTCCCCGAGCTCGATGCGCGCGGCATCAACGTGAAGGTCGTGGCCGCGATCAGCCCGCAGCTGTTTCGCATGCAGCCGGCGGCATACCGCGACAGTGTCATCACCCCGGCAGACCGGCTCGACGCGATGGCGATCACCAACCGAACGTACAAGCTCATGCGCGACTGGGTGGACGGGCCGCTCGGCGCCGAGTACTCGATGGCCGCGGACTGGGACAACCGCTGGCGCACCGGCGGCTCGGTCGACGAGGTCATGGACGAAGCGCACCTCACCCCACACCACATCGTCGAGGGCGTCGCGCGCTTCGCCGGGGACCGGAAGAGCCGCCTGCTGCGCCTGCATGACCTCGTCGCGGCCGCCGACCGCCTGGTCACACCCTGAGGTCGGCTGCTTCGATCGCGGCCACCGCGCCCGGATCGCCCGCGAGCGTGACCTGTGCTGACGATCGCCTGCCGCTCAAGTACAGGACAAGCTCGGTCGCGGGTCCGCTCAGAGTCGCGTGAGCGCCTGATCCGAACCGGCGCCGCGTTCCGTCTGGACGCACCAGCTCGAGGCTGTAGGGACGGATGCGACGGGCAACGCGACGCGCGCTGAAGCCGGTCATGCGCCAGGCGAGCGCCTCGATGCCGGCCATTTCCGGGCGCGGCGCACGACCGTTGGCTCGGCGCACATCCTCGTGATGGATGAAGTACTCGAGCCCGTTGAAGACGTCGCGAATGCGCGGGATGCGCCACGGGATCAGCGGTGCGCCTGCTCGGAGCCGGGCGACCATCGCGGGCAGACCCTTGGCTTTCTCCGCCGCTCGCTGCGCGTCGCTCCAGCGATGAAGGTGCTCGCGCAGCACCAGGTGCGCCGCCATGTCGGCGGCGGTCCATCCCGCGCACAGCGTGGGTGCGTCCGGACCGAGCTCGAGCAGCAGGTCGCAGAGCTCCCGACGCTCGCGCACGTCGATCGGCTCGGTCATGAGGACTCCGTTGTGGCGCGTTGCCTCCCGGTCGATTATCAACCGGCCCGTCTCCGGCATGCATCCGAGCGCTCCGGGCGGGATGCGATTCGAGACCCGATTCCTGACACCACGTCACCCGCATGTAACGGGGGTTCGCAAGCCATCGCACAGACACCCGAAGGTCGCCGCCGTTGCGTTCAATTGACACCAGAGATGCGTGCGGGGGTACGCACGAAGACGCACGAGGGGGTACATGCGGTGGCAGCGATGGATACCACGACAACAGCCTGCTCGATGCGCCGATGCACCAACGAGACGGCCCAGCCCTGCGCATATCACGACCGGAGACAGCGGGCCTGCCCGACCGCATTCTGCCCGGCTCACAGCGTCTCGGTCGGCGGCGTCACCTACTGCAGGCGTCACGCGGGCACGGTGCAGGCGATCGGTGAGCTTGCGAAAAATCCGAATGGACTGCCCGATGTCTCCGATCGCGGCCCGGGCCTCATCAACTGGATTGCCCGTGATCTGGACAAGGATATCCGCACCTTGCTGGCGCGCACGGTGCGCCCCGGCGAGAGCCTGATCGTCGACGACGTCGTGCGCCTTGCCCACGACCACTGGCGACAGGCACGGTGGGAGCGGAGCTGGCGAATCGTCGAGCACACCGGCCCGGTCCTCGCGGTGACCCTGCACATCTCTGAGGACGACCAGGCACGCGTTTACGTGCGCGTCGGCGCCGAGATGGTCGCCGACGCCGTGCCGCCGTGGATCGCCCGCCGCTCTCAGGGAGTCGAGGTCGAAGCCGCGATCGACATCTCGCAGCGCCAGACCTTCTATCAGCTTCTCGAGGAGAACATCTCGGCCGCGGTCATTCGCTTCCGAGCCCGAGAGGACGTCGTCGCCGCATAGACCGCGGCTCAGCCGGCGACGGTCGCGGCGTCCGGTGCATGCTCTTGCTGATCCCCTCTCTCCAGATCAGCTTGAGCAGGCTGGGCTTCACCTCGACGGTCGCGACCGCCATGGTCTTGCGCACGTACTGACCGCTGGTGAGTTGCCGGAGCATGCTGTCCGCGAGGTCGGCCCGCGAGGTGAACCGGCTGTTGAGGTGCCCTTCCGCTGTCTTGTAGGCGGTGACCGCTGGGGTGTCGAACAGACCGTTCGCTGGCGATCCAGCGAACGCTGCTCCCTCTGCACGCCGTCCCATCCATCTAGAGGCCACCGGTGACGCGCAAGATCGCGCCGGTGACATAGGTCGCCTCCGGCCCCAGCAGCCAACCGATGGCCGCGGCGATCTCCTGCGGCTCCCCCGCCCGTCCGAGCGGGACACGGCCGCCGCGGCCCGATCCGCGCGGTCCGGGTCGCCGGCAGCGGCGTGAATGTCGGTGCGGACGATTCCGGCGGCCACCGCGTTGACGCGGATGCCGTCACGCGCGAGCTCTTTCGACAGCCCGATCGTCAGCGCGTCGATACCCGCCTTTGCCGCCGCATAGTGCACATATTCGTGGGGACTGCCGAGGGTCGCGGCCGCTGACGAGACATTGACGATGGCCCCGCCGGCGCCACCGCGGCTGGTCGACATCTGCTGGGCCGCCCGGCGCGCGCACAGGATTGCGCCCACAAGATTGACGTCGATCACCTCGCGCACGACAGCGACGGGTGTATCCGCGAGGTCGCCGATGTGGAGCGTTGCCCCAGCGTTGTTGACGAGGCCGGTGACCGCGCCCAGGGTCTCCTGGGCGCTGGAGAAAAGGCGATGCACGTCCTCCTCCGACGCGACGTCCCCTTGCACCGCCACGGCGCGAACGCCGGCCGCCCGCGCCGACTGGACGATCCGCTCAGCCGCGTCCTGGTTGCGGTGGTAGTTCACGACGACGTCGTGGCCTGCGTGAGCCAGGTGCAACGCAGTCGCCGCGCCGATGCCCCGACCGCCACCGGTGATGAGCGTGACTGGTCTTCGCACTCCGTCCACGAGGTGATCATCGCTCACCCGAATCGCGCATCACCCCGATTGCGATTGTCAAGTATAGTTGACATATGCCATACCGGCCATCGACCACCGCTGCCGACAGGGCGGTCGCCTCCGTGCTGGAGGCCCTCGCCACGCTGCCGACCGGCGAGCGCCTGGTTGCGCTCCGCTCGCTCGCGGTGCTGCTCGGGTCCAAACGAGCGTCGACGGTCCTCGCCGCCCGGGCCGAGGGCTTGAGCTGGGCTGACATCGCCGACCGTCTGGGGATGTCGCGGCAGTCGGTGTGGGATCGCTATGCCGCGGAGGATCGCGACCCTCCTCGGCCCGCTCGAGGTCGCTCCCCGCGAACTCGCAGCGGCACGCACGCCTATTCCAGTTGCGCCGCCTACAAGGCCGTCACCACTCACCAGCGCTAAGGGACACACGCATGATCCAGACCATCGACGACAGCACGTTCGACTCCCTCGTCATCGCTGCCGAGCGTCCGGTGCTCGTCGAGTTCGGCGCAACCTGGTGCCCGCCGTGCCGCATGATGGCCCCGGTCCTGGATGACATCGCGGTGGCTCGCAGCGATTTCCGAATCGCCACCATCGACGTCGACGCGAATCCCGTGACTCCGGCGCGCTACAGCGTGATGTCAATTCCGACGCTGCTGCTATTCGTCAAGGGAGCGCCGGTGCGCCAGGTCGTCGGCTTCACGCCGAAAGGCCGGCTGCTCGAGCTCATCGACGAGGCGCTGGTCGCCGCGACGGTGGTCAGATAGCGATCGCGATCTTCACGCCGAGCAGGATCAGCGGCCACAGGATGACCGCGAATATCGCCGACAAGACCGCGCCGATGGTCCCGAGGTGCTCGAAAAAGTGATGGGAGGCGGCCACGACCACACCGATGACGATCCAGATGACCAGCAGCAGCGACGCGGTCGATCCACGCCTCATGATCGCTCCTGAGGCTTCATACCCGACATCTCGCGTCCTCCGTCGTGCGGCACACCTCCGGCGCTCGGTGGATCGAGCCGCACTCTGATAGACCGCCTATCATATCAGGTCATAGTCACGCTGGTAATTCGCGGCCGAGGGCAACCGGCTCCCATGAGGCGACCAAAAGGCGAGAGGCCGGCGGTCCGGCCTCGAAGCTCACGTCAGGCGATCCATGAGCGTGGCCGACCTGAAACGCCAGAACTCCTGACGGCGCTCGAGCCGCTGCGCCTCCGCCAGGAGGATCTTCAGGTCCGTCTCCTCGATCTCGGTGCGAGCCGCGTCGTGCATCGAGGTGATCCCATCCTCGGCGACGGTCAAGAGGCTGCGCTTGAAGTCGAGCAGCTCCGAATAGACCTTCGCCCAATGCACGGCGTCGTCGAGGTGGACGGAGTCCTCCTCTTCTCCGGGCAGCAGCCGTTCGGGTTCAACTGCCTCCCGAGCCGCGCTCTCCGCCTCGCCGGTGTCCGGCTCTTCGCCTGGTGCGTGGTCAGGATCGGTGCTCTCGTCGGGGGGTTGCTGGTTCACCCCGTGAGTCTCAGACCTTGACGTGCTCGATGTCCACGTTTCCAAGGGCGGCCGGGCGGGGAATGCTGTGTGCGTCGAGCAGCTGGAGGCAATTGATGACGTACCGCGCTCCAACCAGGTTGAGGCCGTGCCCGCGGGTCAACCGCTGGATGGCGCCAAGCGTGATCAGGTCCCGCTGCGAATACAGGCGCCGGTTCGTCGCGGTGCGGCTCGGGACGACCAGTCCCAGATGCTCATACATCATGAGCGTCCGGGTGTGAGTCATGAGGATCTCGGCTGCGATGCCTATCGTATACAGCGGCTTATCGAGATCCACGATCTGCGGAAGCGTCGAGGTGGGGGCTGCCAGAGCCATCGAGTCCAACTCTTTGTCAGTTCGCGAGCGCCCCGGCCCTCCGGCCGCGGCGGCATCCAGATTGGCATCGAACCCCACATTGCGGCCGACGTATTATATGATACCGGAAGTATCAGAAAGCGGGGGAAAATCGACCCGTAACCTGGAGGTTCCCGATATGGCACGCAAGTACACCCCGGTCGCGCTCGACCTGAAGCCGGTGCTCGATACCCATCTGCACGAGGCGGCCACGTGTCCCCAATGCGGCTCGCACATCACCCAGGTGCTCGGCCGGATGGGCCTGCGCCTGGTGTTTCGCTGCGACAAGTGCCTGGTTCGCTTCTTCCGGCAACGTCCCGCCACGAGCGCGAGCTTCCTCTAGGCCCGCTTGGATTCGCCGTCCTGGGCGCCTGCACGGGTCGGACGCGGATGGCGCATCCTGACGCCATGAGTGAACAGGACCGGGTCACCGACCTCATCCGTGCGCGTCACGATTGGTTTCGCGCCCACTTCTCCGCGGTGGAGAACGCGCGCGGTGACATCGGCACCCTGACCAGCCTCTGGGCCGAATTGGCCGCGCGGCTTGAGGTCCACGCGGCAGCCGAGGAAGCGCTCTTCTATCCGCGGTTGCTCAAGGATGACGCCGACGCTGTCGAGGACACCGAGGACGCGATCAGAGACCACAACGACATTCGCGACGGGATCCGCGATGCCCAGCAACACCCGGTCGGCGATGAGCCCTGGTGGAAGGCTGTGCACGCCACGGACCATGCCAATACCGAGCACATGGAAGAAGAAGAGGAAGGGCCGCTACGCGAGTTCGATGAGTTTGCGTCGGCCGGCGAACAGGCTGAAGTGGCCGCGTCCTTCGAGGCGTTCGAGATCGAGCATGCCGGGGCTCGCGGGATCAGCATTGAAGACAAGGACCCCGAACGCTATATCGAGGAGAACGCGCCCTAACGCGTTCGGATCTCCCTGGCGCGGCCGGTTCGGATCGGCCGCCGCGGTGGCCCATCCGCAATCCCCCGGATCGATCCTCAGTGCAGCGGGACCGCGGGCTTGACCGACACTCGACCGTCGACCTCGCGCACCTTGAGTTGCGGTTCGCCGAAGGTCGCGGGCCCACCTCTGACGGCGCCGGTGCAGACGTCGAACACCGAACCGTGCCAGGGACAGGTGACGGTGCCGTTCTCGAGCGTGCCCTCATCGAGTGGGCCTCCGGCGTGCGAGCACACGGCTCCGATCGCGCAAAGCTTGCCGCCTTGGCGGACCAGCAACACCGGCAGGTCCTCGACCATCACGCGGCGAAGCTCATTCTCCGGAAAGGCATCGCTGGGTCCCACCTCGACGAAGTCCTGCGGTCCGGCGTAAAAGGCGTTGCGGTTGACGGCGGTGCCCATCGAGAAGACGACGTGTCCGCCGAGATAGCCGCCGACGTACGCCACCAGCAAGCCTGCTGTTGCAAGCCCGATGGCGACGGGATGCAGGCCGGTGCCGCCGACCCACCGCAGGATCAACGAGATGATTTCGACCACGACCACCAGACTCATGGTCAAACCGTGAGTCAATGCCACCCGGCGCTCGTGATCGACGGTCTCGTTGAAATCGGTGTATCCGCTTGCGGTTGCGAGCAGCGCTGCGATGACCCCGGCCAGCAGGGCGATGTCCCCGGCCGCCGTGGGGACGACGTGCCCATACACGGCCAGGTAGTCGAGGATGACGCCGACGGTCCACGCTCCGATCGGAAGGTCGGTCACTGCCGGATGGAGCGGGTGGCCGAGCAGGATCGTTCCGTGAAGGAGGTCCCTGAGTACGCGCCCCGGGGCGCCGAAGACCTTGTAGGTCGCTGCGGTCAGCTTCTGAATGAAGTCCGCGAGCCGGTCCATCCAGTTCTGCCTGCGAACCAGACGGTCGATGAAACTCTCCGCCACTGGGACCTCCTTTGCAGTCGCTGGAGCGATGATATTCGTCGGTGCCACCACAGGGAACGCGAGAGGAGCATGTCGGGTCCATTGACCGAAGTCGCCTGAGCTTCGGCGTCAAGACCAGTCAGTCGAACCTCACGTACGACGAGATCCTGCGTATATGGCGCGGCATCATCGTCACCAGCAATCGGCTCCGCCCGCCGGCGGTCCCCCGAGGGCGAGGATTGGTGACTTCTCGACACACTGGCGCAGGCCAGCATCCGGGAATGTACCCAGGCGGCTTTGGGGGTGTGTATACGGCAGGCTCGAGTTTTCCGCTGTTCGAGAACCACCAACGGGTGGGAGTAGCATGGAGTGATGATCCTAGTTGCAGTGGCCATCGTCCTGGTCGCTGCGGCGGTCATAGCTTTTGCAGCGACGCATCGACGACCTGAGCGACGGCCTCCCATCAGGGGCGATGATGCAGTGATCGGCTTCGCCATTTGGCTTGCCGCGGGCTTCCTCGCTGCAGGAGCTTTGTTGACATTGTTGTCGATTGGCCTACTCCTCGTGCCTCTGGCAGTAGTCGCGGTTTACCTGGCAGTACACCGATTCTCTGTCGGCATCCCAACCCTGGGAGCAGTTGCGGGTGTCGGGTTCGCGCTCGTAGGTATCGGGATTGCGAACCTTGGATCGCGAGCTTGTACCAGCGGCTCGTTCGAATTGGGCCCAGGTCAGCTCGGCAGCATCTTTTGCGGTGGACCGAGCCCCATACCGTTTCTCGTGGTCGGCGCCGGCTCCGTTGTGTTCGCCATAGCGGTAGCCGTCGTGATGGAGAGACAACGCCGCAAGAGTGTGGCGCCGCCCAGCGGAAGACAAGGCAGTGGCGCCTCCTAGCTGTCTAACCCTCCACTGAGGCGTCTATCTCGACTGCATCGGGAAGGATTCACGCTGTGAGGTCACCGTGGCCCACGCCAGCATCCGCGAATGTACCCCGAGACGCGCGGAGTCGGCTGTCTACGCCGGCCACGCCACTATCCTGCAGGGACGATGACGCCCAATCAGCCCGACCGCTCTGTGCTCATAGCCCTCGCGCTGCGGTTGTCCTGGTTGTCGGTGGCGTGGGCAGTTTTGTCGGGCGCGGCAAGCCTCACGGTAGGCGTGCTCGACCACAGCTTGGCGGTCGTCGGCCTCGGCCTCAATCTCCTTGGTGACATGACCGGATCTCTGGTGCTGATCTGGCGTTTCGGTCACGAGCGCAAGCGCTCCCACCGCGCAGAAGACGCTGAGCGCATCGCGCGTCTCATTGTGGGCGCGTGTCTGACAATCGTTGCGGCTTTCCTTGCCGTGGAAGCGGTGCGACGGCTCACCGCCGGCACTGGGGCAGCTCACGCCGTCGCGCCCATCGTGGTAGCCGCCGCCTCCCTCGTCGTGCTGCCACCGCTGGCGCGAGCAAAGCGACACGCGGGGACCATGCTGGGTAGTCGGGCGCTGCGCGGGGATGGCACGCTCAGCGGCGTGGGCGCGGCCATTGCGTTGGTCGCGGTCGCCGGCTTGCTCGCCAACCGGACGCTGGGGTGGTGGTGGGCCGATCCGACAGCGGCTTTGGTTGTCGCGGCGGTGGCTGGTCTCGAGGCGCGCGCGGTCTTCGCGCCCGCTCCCTGAGGGCCTCAGGTTCCAAGCGATATGTTCGCGGCGCAGGCCAGCATCCGTTAATGTCTCTTGACGACTTGGACAGGCCGTCGTCACGCTCCTTCGGACGGAAGGGGCGGATGCGTGAACTCTCGCCGGCGTAGTTTTACGATCGCCATCAAGCGGGCAAATGATCGTGCTGCTGACCTGGGGAGCGCGGCCGCAAGTCAGTGGATGCGGCGGTAGCGGATGTGGGTTGTCAGCGGCGAGTGCAAGACCTCGGCAGGCTCGAAGCCGAAATACTCGATCCCGTCGAAGATGCGCTCCCCCGAACCGAGCAGGACAGGCGCGATGTCGAGGGTGAGTTCGTCGATCACCCCAGCTAGCAGCGCCTGCCGTACGGTCGACGCCCCGCCGGCGATGTCCACGCCGCTTTCCCCGGCGGTCTCACATGCCGCCGAGTAGGCCGCGTCGAACCCTTCGGTGACGAAGTGGAACGTAGTCCCCCCGTCCATCCGGATGGGATCGCGACCGTGATGGGTCAGCACGAACACCGGCGCGTGATACGGCGGTTCGGGGCCCCACCAGCCGGTCCATTCCTCGTCCCAGTCCCCGCGGATCGGGCCGAACATGTTCCGCCCCATCACATACGCGCCCCGGGGGCGCATGAGCCACTCGGTCGCGACTTTGTCGGCCTCAGTCGCCCGCGGGTCGCCGATGTGCCAACCGTGCAACTCCTGGCCCCGCTTCCCCAGCGGGTTGTCCAAGCTCTGGTCTGGCCCGGCGACGAAGCCGTCAAGCGAGATCGACATGTGACAAGTGGTGTCTGGCATGGGGTGCTCCCACGTGGCTGCGACCTGCAAGTGGCCGCGCGGACGGGCTCCCATTGGCGCCTGCGACAGTATCAGAAGCTACCTCGGAGACTCTCTGGAGCGCGTCGGATGGATGTGCGTCCAGATGGTGTGGACATCAAGCTCTCAGCGCTCCGCCGGGCTGCCTTGTAGACCTGACGAACGATGACTTGCACGAAGTGCTCAGGTGTCGTTGGGACGATATGCTGCCAGGAGCCAGTGAGGTTCGTCCGCCCCAGGCCAGGGTTCCGCAATGTCTCTTGAGGATCGGGATCGAACGTCGTGCGGAGCCGGGGGGAAGCGTCGTGAGTCCGGGCAACGCGCGTGAGCGGGGTGGCATCGCCGGGACTACGATCCTGGGAGGCCACGTTTGGGCCACTCCAGCCCCTTGCTACGTCGCGGGAGCAGGTTCGGTCGGCGCGCGGCCCACGAACACGCCCCAGCCAAGGCGGCCC
>DAITPY010000024.1:20741-24756 GCA_036833315.1 Candidatus Dormiibacterota bacterium | reverse complement strand
TCACCGCGCGACCCGCCACCTCGGTCCCGTCCATCAGTCCGACGACGAGGTGTCCAAACATGCGTTCGCACCCACGCAGCGGGCTCCGTGTACACGGCCCGGACCCCCTGACGAGCCGCCAGCGATACCAGGTGTCAACCATGTCTTGAGACATCTCGTGCCCCGCACCCACCTCACATGCGACAAGACCGGCTCAAAACCCAAGCCTCAACCGCATCAAAACCACCCCCAACCCCTGGCGGCGGCGACCGCGGCCTTCGGTAGACTGCGGCGCATGGGTGAACCACAACTCCGCGTTCCCGGTCCGACCCCGCTCCCCGCTCGCGTGGTCCGCTCCGCGAGCCGTCCCATGATCAACCACCGCGGCCCGGAGTTCGCCGCGGTGATGGATGACGTCGTCGGAGGCCTGCGCTGGGCGCTCCGCACCGACAACGACGTCCTCATCTACCCGTGCAGCGGCACCGGCGGCCTCGAGGCCGCGGTCGTCAACCTGCTCAGCCCCGGCGAGCAAGCGCTGTTCTGCGCGATGGGATCGTTCGGCGATCGCTGGGCAACCATCGGCACCGTCTACGGCGCCGAGGTCGTGCGGCTCACCGTCCCGCAGGGCGAGCCGATCGACCCCGAGGACGTCGAGCGCACCCTCGCCGAACATCCCGACATCACCACCGTCTTCGTCACCCACAACGAGACGTCGACCGGGGTGACCAACGACCTGCCGGCGATTGCCGGCGTCGTCAAGAGCCGGGGCAAGATGCTCGCGGTCGACAGCGTCAGCGGCGCCGGCTGCCTGCCGCTGCACACCGACGCGCTCGGCATCGACGTCCTGGTCACCGGTTCACAGAAGGGCTGGATGGCTCCTCCCGGGGTCTCCATGATCGCCGTGAGCGCAGCCGCACTCGCCCGCGCGGAGACCGCCACCAACCCACGGGTGTACCTCGACTTCGGTCGCGAGAAGAAATACCAGGACAAGCACCAGACGTTCACCACGCCGGCGGTTTCGGTGATGTACGCGCTCCAGGAAGGTCTCGCGATGTTGCGCGAGGAGGGACTGGACAACGTGTGGGCGCGCCACGCACGAGTCGGCAGGATGATCCGCGCGGGTGTCGAAGCGATGGGGATGAAGTTGCTTGCAGCCGAAGGGCATCGCAGCGACACCGTCACCGCCGTGCACAGCCCCGCCGACTCACCCGAAGCGCTCAAGAACCTGCTCACGACCCTACGCACCAATCACAGCCTTGTGCTGGCCGGCGGCCAGGACTCGTTGCAGGGCAAGATCTTCCGCATCGGCCATCTGGGATGGATCGACGACGCCGACGCGTACACGATCCTCTCGCTGCTCGAGGCAGGCCTCGTCGGCACCGGGCTGCGCACGCGCGGCGGCCTCGCGGTCGCGGCGGCGCAGGCGGAAGCACGCGGAGCGGTCGCGCAGGCGGAGCCCGCCACCGTCAGGTGAGCATCACCGCGGAGCCGCCGACCGCGACCGGCACCGTGACCCGCATCCTGGTCGCGGATCCGATCGCCGAGGACGGCGTCGCTCGCCTGCGCGCTGCGGGTGAGGTCGACGTCCTCACCGGTCTCGACCCCGCGGCGCTGCGCGAGCGCATCGGCGACTACGACGCGCTGGTGGTTCGCAGCGAGACCAAGGTGACTGCCGCGATCCTCGACGCCGCACCCCGGCTCAGAGTGGTGGGTCGCGCCGGGGTCGGCGTCGACAACATCGATATCGAGGCCGCGACGCAGCGCGGCGTGCTCGTGCTCAACGCCCCGACCGGCAACACCATCGCGGCCACCGAGCATGCCATCGCGATGATGCTCGCACTGGCGCGCAACCTCCCCGCCGCCGATCGCTCACTGCGGGCGGGGCTCTGGGAGCGCTCCCGTTTCATGGGCATCGAGCTGCGCGAGAAGACCCTCGGAGTCCTCGGTCTCGGCAAGATCGGCTTCGAGGTGGCACGCATCGCGCGCGAAGGGCTGCGCATGCGGGTGCTCGCCCATGACCCTCTGGTCACCGTTGAACGCGCCCAGCAGGCAGGCGTCGAGCTCTGCGACTTTGAGACACTTCTGACCGAAACAGATTTTCTCACCGTCCACGTGCCGCTGACCGACGCGACCCGCGGGGTGATCGGTGCGGCCGAGCTCATGCGCATGCGGAAGGGAGCGCGACTCATCAACGTCGCCCGCGGCGGCATCATCGACGAGCAGGCGCTCGCCGGCGCCATCCGTGCCGGGCACATCGCCGGCGCCGCCATCGACGTCTTCACCAAGGAACCGCCGGACCCGGGCAATCCGCTCCTGCAGCTCGAGCAGGTGGTGGTGACCCCGCACCTCGGCGCCAGCACGCGAGAGGCCCAGGTGAACGTCGCCTTCGACGTCGCGGATCAGATCGTCGAATACCTGGCGGGCGGCACACCGCGCTACGCGGTGAACGCCCCGACCGTGTTGCCCGAGGAACTGGCGCGCCTGCAGCCGTATCTCGACCTGGCCGAGAAGATCGGGTCGCTGGCCGCGCAGCTGGACGGTCGCCAGCTGCATCACATCGTCTGCAGCTATGCCGGAGAGCTCGCCGGCATCGACACCTCGATCATCACCGCCCACGTGCTGCGCGGGCTCTTCGCGCACTTCACGGAGACGCGCGTGAATCCCGTCAACGCCAAGGTGGTGGCCACCTCGATGGGCGTCGACGTCGACGAGCGTCACACCACGCGAAGCGGCGACCCCGAGGGATCACTGCTCGTGGAGGTGATCGGCGAGCAAACCCTCCGCATCGCGGGCGCGCAGTTCGACGACGGGCCGCGCATCACCCGGCTCAACGACTTTCGCGTCGACATGCAGCCAACGGGCACCTATCTCGTGGTCACCCACCAGGACCGGCCCGGGGTGATCGCCGCGATCTCGACGCTGCTCGCGCGCAACGACATCAACATCGCCGGCATCGAGCTCGGTCGCGACCGGCCGCGCGGCCATGCGGTCATGCTGATGGAGATCGACGACCCGGTCAGCTCAGAGCTGCTCGCGGAGGTGCGCGAGACGGCCATGCTCGATCAGCTTCGCCAGGTGCGGCTCTGAGAGCCTGACGTTCCGGCTGACGCATGGCGACCGTGCAGCCGTTCGACGGCACCCGGTACAACCCTGAGCACGTGAAGCTCGGCGGCGTGCTCGCGCCGCCGTACGACGTCATCAGCGACGCGAAGCGCGACGAGCTCTACGGCCGAGACCTGCGCAACATCGTGCGCATCGACTACGGCGAGCGCTACCCGGATGACGTCGACGGCGTGCGCGACCCGTACATTCGCGCCGCGTCGTTTCTGCGCTCGTGGCTCGACCTCGGCGTCCTCGTCCGCGACCATCCGCCGGGGTTCTACGTCGTCGACCATCTCTTCCCGCATCCGGACGGAACCGAGATGCGCCGCCGCGGGTTACTGGCGACCGTCGCGGCAATGTCGTGGGAGCACTCGGATCTGCGCCCGCACGAGCGCACCCTGAGCGGCCCGAAGCTCGACCGACTCGCACTCATGCGCGCCACCCGAGCGCAGACGAGCCCGGTCTTCGCGATGTGGAAGGGTGGCGATCGAATCGAGGCGATGCTCGCCGGCCAAGCGGCTGGGAGCGCGCTGCTCGGCGGGCGCATCGACGGCGAGTTCGGCTCGGAGAAACTGCTGCTCTGGCGCGTCTCCGACCCGGCGCAGGTCGCCGCCATCGCCGGTGCTGTGCGCGACGCCTCGCTGTATGTCGCCGATGGTCACCATCGCTACGAGACCGCGGTTGCATATGCCGCGGAGCGGCGCGCAGCGGAGCCCGACGCCCCGCCCGATGCGCCCTTCGAACGCTGCCTGGTGTACCTCGCCGCCGCCGACGATCCCGGGATCACGATCCTGCCCACCCACCGCCTGGTGCGACCCGGGCCGGGCATCGCGTTCAGCCTCGACGACCTCTGGGCGCGACTCGACGACGCCTACGAGACCGAGCCCGCGCTCGACGCAAGCGCGGCGCTGGCGACCGCGGCGGGTCTCCGCGC
>DAITPY010000024.1:0-20731 GCA_036833315.1 Candidatus Dormiibacterota bacterium | reverse complement strand
ACGGCGCCGCGGTGCTGCGCCGCCCCAGGCACGAAGGCGGCTCGCCGCGCGACCAGGTCGACGTCGCCGTCCTCGAGCGCGAGGTGCTCGGTCCCGCCGGTGTCCCTGCCGAGGCGATCGCCGCGGGCGCTCTCGCCTACACCCGCGATCCCGCCGCCATCGATGCGGCGGTCCGCGGCGGCGAGGCGATCCTGGGCTTTGGGGTCTCGCCGGTGTCCACCAGCGAGGTGATCGCGGTGGCGGATGCGCATCAGACCATGCCCCAGAAGTCGACGTACTTCTCCCCGAAGGTCCCGACCGGGCTCGTCCTCTTCGAGGTCTGACCGCCCGCGACCATCACCGGCGTTGTTTGAGTCGAGGCCTCCGACGGGTAGAGTTGAAGCGTTCACCGCCGACCAGGGACCCATCACTTGCCCACCTACGGATACCGCTGCCCGAAGTGCTCGACCGAGTTCGAGGTATGGCAGACGATGCGCGACCTGCCCGCGGCTGCATGCACGTCGTGTGGCGCCGCCGCGAACCGGATGTTCTTCCCCGCCGGCATCGTGTTCAAAGGCTCGGGTTTCTACAAGACCGACAGCCGCGGCGCCTCCTCGTCGTCGATAACCTCAGAGAGCGGCGACTCGGGCTCGTCGGGCAAAGACTCCGGCAAGGGTTCCGCCAACGGCTCGACCGCGACCCCGAAGTCAGACACCGCCAAGTCCGACTCGTCGACATCCACCTCGTCGTCCGACAGCTCGACCACCGCCAAGAAGGCCGCCTCGACCGACAGCGCCCGTTGAGTACGATCAATTCACTCCCCGACCATCAGGAGATCCCCATGGCTCATCCCGTCACCGTCACCGACACCACCTTCAAGGAAGAGGTGCTCGATTCGGAGATACCCGTGCTGGTCGATTTCTGGGCATCGTGGTGCACCCCCTGCAAGATGATCGCGCCGATCGTCGAGGAGTTCGCCACCCAATATGACGGTCAGGTCAAGGTCGCCAAGGTGGACGTCGACGCCAACCCGATCACGCCGGGCATGTTCGGGATCATGAGCATCCCGACGCTGATGATCTTCCGCGGCGGCAAGGCCGAGGAGCGGATCGTCGGCTACCAGCCCAAGCAGACCCTCGAGGCCAAGCTCCTCGCGGTGCTCGCCGCCGCCTGATCGCCGCTCAGGCGCCGAGCAGGCCGAGCACCTCGCCGGCCAGATAGAGCGACCCGCAGACCACCACAACGCCGTCGCGACCGGCGAGCCGGCGGGCGCGTTCCAGCGCGGTCGCAACGTCCACAGCTATTTCGGCTGGGGGATAGAAGAGTCCGCTGAGGTCGGCGGGTGGCGATGCCCGCTCCACCGCCGGGGCGGTGACCACGACCTCGGTCGTGAGCTCGACGAGCGCCGCCGCCATCGACGCGGCGTCCTTGTTGCGCATCGCCGCGAAGATCGCGACGCACCGGCGAGCGCCTATGAGGTCGCGTGCCGAAGCCACCATCGCCGCCATCCCCGCAGGATTGTGGGCGCCGTCGATGAGCACCGGCGGGGCGCCGTCGATCCAGTCCATGCGCCCCGGCCAGCGCACGGCAGCGGAGCCACGGGCCACGGCACGGTCGTCGATGGCGATCCCCGTCTCTCGCAGCGCGTCGCAGATTGCCACCGCGGTGGCGACGTTGGCCACCTGGAAGTCGCCGCGCAGCGGCGAGCGCAGCGAGATGGGGCGGCCATCGAAGCTCGTCTCCACCACTACACCACCCATGCCCGCGGCACGGCCGGAGAAGTCGACGCCGTCACGGATCACCGTGAGCGATGCGCCGACTGCGGCGGCACGGTCGCGCACCGCGGTGAGCGCCGGTTCGACCGCCGCGGTGACCGTGAGGTTGCCTGGTTTGATGATCGCCGCCTTCTCGCGAGCGATCTCGGGGATGGTCGCGCCGAGCAGATCCTGGTGATCGAGCGCCACGTTGGTCACCACCGCGACCCCGAGGTCGAGGACGTTGGTGCTGTCGAGGCGTCCCCCGAGGCCGACCTCGCAGACCAGCACCTCGGCGTCCGCCTGCCGCGCCGCCAGAATTCCCGCCGCGGTGAGCACCTCGAAGCCGGTCGGCTGCAGTTCCTCGGGCAGCGCCTGCGCCGCCTCACCAACCGCGGTCACCAGCGTGGCGAACTCGTTTTCTGTGACGGGCTCGCCGTCTCGAACGATGCGCTCGGTGTACGACTGCAGGTGCGGGCTGGTGAGCAGCATCGACCGGTGTCCCGCCGCTCTGCAGATCGCATCGACGGTTGCGCAGACCGAGCCCTTGCCGTTGGTGCCGGCCACGAGCGCACCGCGCAGGCCGAGGTGGGGATTGCCGAGCGCCGCGAGCAGCGCGCGAGTGCGCTCGAGCCCCGGCATGATCCCGCGCCATGCCACCGCGTCCAGGGTCGCCACCGCCCGCGCGTAGTCGGCGCCGGTTACGCCCACTGCCAGGTCTCGCTCATCGCCTCGCTCGCATCGGGCCGGCAGACCAGGCTCCGGACCGCGGCAGTCCAGGCGCGCCGCCGCTCGGCGACGTCCCCGACATCCTCGATCGCGGGCAGCCGAAAGAGGCAGCCGGTCTGATGCGCGAGCACGGCCTGGAGGTCCTGGTACTCGAGCAGCGCGGCCGCGTCGACGCTCGCAGTGCGCTTGTCCGCAGCGCTGACGATCAGGCGAAAGACACGTCCGTTGTGCTCGTCGAACGTCGACCTCGGGGTCACGCTGATCTCTCCGAGGGGCGGCATCAGTTCCGCGATCCGGTCGAGCCACGCGCGCTGCGGATCGGGGGACGCCTCGACGGTCGCGTCGACGAAGAGCTCGCCCGCGAGCGAGAGCACCGCGGTCTGGAAGTGCGTGTAGTAGAGGAGCTCGGCGCCGTTGAGCGCGACGCTGCCGGCATCGTCGCCGTCGTCGCTCACGAAGGTGACCATGAATGGGCGCGCATACGGCTTGCGCGCTTCCGACTCGCTCCAGCGGAGGCGCAGCGACGGCATCAGGGCACCCCGGAGCCCAGCGCGCGCCGCGCCCATGCCAGGGCGACCGTGTTGCGCAGGAGCATCGCGACGGTCATCGGCCCCACGCCACCCGGGACCGGGGTGAGCCATCCGGCGACGGGCTCGACCGACGCCCGGTCGACGTCACCCATCACCACACCATCCTGCGGCGTCGTCCCCACATCGATCACGAACGCCCCCGGTTTGACGTAGGACGCGTCGACCATGCGCGGCCTGCCGATCGCGGCCACGAGAATGTCGGCCTCACGGCAGATCGCGGCGAGTCCCTGGGTCCTGGAGTGGCAGATGGTCACCGTGGAGTCGGCGTTGGTGAGCATGAGTGCCAGTGGCCGCCCGACGATCGCGCTGCGCCCGATCACCACTGCGCGAGCGCCGCGGAGCTGCAGGTCGCTGCGCCGAAGCAGCTCCATGCAGCCAAGCGGTGTGCACGGCGCCACCGCACCGGGGTGGCCCTCCGCGAGCATCCCGAAGTTGCACGGATGGAACCCGTCGGCGTCCTTCTGAGGAGAGACGCGCTGCATCACAGCAGGGGCATCGATCTGGGGCGGCAGCGGGAGCTGGACGAGGATCCCGTCCACGGCGTCGTCGGCGTCGAGCGCGCTCACCAGTTTCACGAGGTCATCGGTGGTGCTGTCCGCCGGCGGGGTGTGTAGCGTGAAACGCACGCCGGTGCGCTCGGCGGCGCGGCCCTTGTTGCGCACGTAGAGCGCGGACGCCGGGTCGTCGCCGCAGAGGACCACCGCAAGCGATGGTGGCGCGCTGCCGTCTTCGGACATGCGCACGATCCGTGTGGCCAGCTCGGCTCGGAGCTCGGCGGCCACCGCCTTGCCGTCGACGATCACCGCGCTCATCGGGGTGCCTCTGCGTGGCGCTCGATGACCACCGAGCAGCGCTCGATGGCTCCGGGTATCGGTGGCTGCTTGCCGACGCGCACCTTCACGCTCTCCACCCGCGGCTCCGCAAGCATTCGCGCCGCGACCCTGGCGGCCACGGTCTCGATCAGGCTGTACTGCTGATCCTCGACGATCTGGCGGACCAGGGCGAAGGCGTGCGAGTAATCGAGGGTGTCGGCGATGTTGTCGCTCTGGCCCGCCGCCGCCAGGTCCATGCGGATCTCGACGTCGACGTGAAAGCGATTCCCAAGGGTGCGTTCGGCTTCGGTGTCGCCGTGGTAGCCGTAGAACGACATTCCCTCGAGCACAATCAGGTCATGTTCGCCGGGCACGGCGCGATTGTACGAATGCGCGTCGATGCTTCCGGTGCGGCGAGCCGGCCCCGGGCCGGTGCGCTCAGACCCCGCGAACGCCGCCCTCGGGCCGGAGCACCTGCTCGCGATGATCGACCGGATTGACCATGACGACCTGGAAGAGATCCTCGAAATCGCACCCGAAGAGCTGCATCAGCGACTGGCGCAGCTTCGGTCCCGGATTGCGGGTTCCGGCCTCGAGTGCGGGGATGTAGTTCTGGGTCACCCCGAGCCGGCGAGCAAGCTCACGCTGGGTGAGGTGGTGCTTGTCACGCATCGCCCGCAGTCCGACCGCCCTGACTTCGACGTTCACACGGACAAATATACGCACCTGTGAGTATGTTCGTCAACGCAACGGACGCTGCCGAGGGGCAACGCGGTCATCCGCTTCGCTTGAGGAGGCCGAGTCGCTTGGCGCGGCGTTCGGCCTTGGCGAAGACCACGACGCCCCCGGGGATGAGCACGGCTCCCATGGCGAGCAGCAGCGCGATGGTTCCGAGCAGGTCGCCGACGCCGGCGTGGTCGAGCAACGCGGAGCGGATCCCGGTGAGGGTGTAGGTCAGCGGCGACGCCTGCCCAACCATCCGAAGGACCGCCGGAAGCACCGTCAGCGGGTAGTACACGCCCGAGACGAGCAGCAATACCCCCTGCACGGCGACGGTCATCTGCTCGCCCTTCTCCGGTGAGAGCAGCGGGAGGATCGACGTGAAGATGCCGAGGCCGAGCACCGGCAGTGTCGCCGCCGCGAGCACGACCAGCGCCGCGAGGATGTCCGCGTGTGACAGGTCGAGCCGGAATGCGAGCCCGACGACGATGAGGATGATCACGCTTCGCAGCATCGCGTAGACGATCGCGAAGGAGCAGATCCCGAGCAGGTGCGTGACCCGCCGGACCGGTGCCATGAACGTGTACTCGATGGTCCCCTCCCAGCGCTCCCACGCGATCGCGAACGAGACCTCGAAGAAGACCAGCGAGAGGTAGCTCCAGAGCAGGGATCCGATCAGCAGGTACAGCTGGACGCCGGCGATGTTCGCGCGCGCGCCCGACCCGCCGACCACGCCGAGCCCCGAGGCGAGATAGCCGATGCTCAGCGTGCTGACGATGCTGTACACCAGCCAGACGACTTCCCACACCCAGTAGCGGCGGTAGAGGTCGCGCTGGCGCTCGAAGAATCCGAGAAAGGCGTTGGCCTCGATGCGCAGCCCTCGGGTGCGCATCTCGACGTCGCGCGTGCCGCTGCTCATGACATCACCTCATCGTCGGTTTCGGATTCACTGTCGTCGTCGAAACTCTTCCCGGTGAGCCGGAGGAAGACGTCCTCCAGCGACGACCCGTCACCGGAAAGGCCGTGCGCGGCTCGCAACGCAGCCGGTGTGCCCTCGGCGAGGATGCGTCCGCGGTCGAGGATGATCACGCGATCACACAGCCGTTCTGCTTCATCCAGGTCGTGGGTGCTGAGCAGCACGGTCACGCCTGACTCGATCCTGAGGTCGCGCACGAACCCCTGCACCTCGCGTTTCGATCGCGGGTCGAGACCGGTGGTCGGCTCGTCCATGAGCAGCAGCGACGGCTTGGTCAGCAAGCTGCGCGCGATCGCCACCTTCTGCTGCTGACCGCGCGACAGCTGCTTCATGGGGCGGTCGAAGGTGTCACGGGGAAGCCCGAGCCGCGTCAGCGCCACCACGGCCGCCTCGCGCACGCCCTTCCCGCCCTGGCCGTACAGCCGGGTCGCGTACGAGAGGTTCTCCCACGGACTCATCTCCTTGAAGAAGCTCGCCTCGACCGAGACGCGATTCACGTGACGGCGCACCTCGTGGCCGTCTGTGACCACGTCACGTCCGAAGACCTGAGCGGTCCCCTCGTCGGGAATCGTCAGCGTGGCAAGCACGCGGAGCAGCGTCGATTTGCCACTGCCGTTCAACCCGACGATCGCGACCATCTCGCCGTCGCGCACACACAGGTCGACGGAGTCGATCGCCCGCTTGAACTCGCGATCCGGCGACCGGCGTCGCCACGGCCGGCCGCGTCGCTCGCGCCGGAACGACTTGACCAGCCCGCTCACTTCGACGGCGATGCCGCCGTCACCTACCCTGGACACCGATTTCTCCTGCTCACGTTGTTGTTCTTTCCAGACAAACAAAAAGGACCGTGCCGGCCGGTGCCGCACGATCCTGTGAGCAGAGCTCCTCGATGCTCAACGACTCAAGGTGCGACCCCCGACGTGCGGGCTCCACCCTTCAACCGGGTGAGCCCGACTCCGATGCAGTGGATTCCCATCACCAGAAGACGCTCCTGTGCGCGATCAACGTCGAAGCGCGATGTTAGGTGCTTCGAGCCATCGTGTCAAACGCGACCGACCGGACGTTGTGCGCTGAGAACGTTATCCTCGTGACGTGTGCCGCGTGTGTCTGAAGCGACCGGAAATCCCCGACGAACGCTACGGGCGATGCGAACAGTGCGCCAAGGCCGGCCGCAACGCGTTTCGTTTCCGGCTCTTCCCGGCGCGGGGCGGAGCGGGACTGACCGTCAAGGCGGGGGAGTTGTCGCCCCACGCATTGCGGCAGAAGTGGCGCGCGCCGCTGGCGGCGTACAACGGCCACCTTTCCACTCGCGCGCAGCTGGGGCTGCACGAGCTCGAGATGATCACCGCGAAGGAGCGGGTGGAGAGCCTTCGGATCGCACCCGACCTTGCGGGACGCGACCCAGAGGTGATGGCAGCGCTGCGGGAGGCCGCGGAGCGGACCGACGCCGCCTGGTGAGGCGCCGTCCCTCAGGCCGAGAAGAGCCTCCACCACAACGACGGTCCGGCGATCGCGCCGCTGCTCACCACCCGCCACGTAACCGTGGTATCCCCGTTCAGCGCAACGGTCACCAGGCCGACCATCGCGCCGGATCGGATCGGCGCCACGGGTCGGAGCGCGGTGACGGTGAGATGCAGCACGGCCCCGGGATGCACCACCTCGAGGTCGCCGGGTTGAGCGGAAAGGGCGACGCGAGCTCGGCTCCCCCAGCGGGTTGCGACGCTTCCCGTCACGGCCGGGAGCAGCCTGGCGAGGTCCACTGCGACATAGCCCTCGAGCGCCGCCACCGCCGCGCTCCGTGCCGAAGAGAACGCGGTGCCGAGCTCTGGATGCGCGCGGTCGGCGGCAGCTGACGGCGGCTGTCCGAGGACCGCGCCCCAGACCGTCACCGTCTCGTTGGGCGCGTACGAGGAGCGAGCCGCGAAGAGCAGACAGCCGCCCGCTGCTCCCGTCCACCCCGTCTTGATGCCGAGCCAGCCGGGCTGCTCGCCGAGCAGGATGTCGAGGTTGTGCAGGATGGTGCCGTCGGGAAGGCGGGCCTGGCGGACGGTCACCAGCTCGGCGAGCGCGGGATTCGCCACCACCGCCTTTGCCAGGAGCACGAGGTCGTCGGCGGTGGAGACGGTTCCGGCGCTGAAACCGCTCGGGTCCGCGAAATTGCTGTGGTGCATATCCAGCGCCGCGGCCGCGGCGTTGAGCCGAGCGATGAACACCGACCGATCGCCCGACACCCAGACGGCCAGGGTTTCGGCGATGTTGTTGGCCGACGGAAGGAGCAGCGCCAGGAGCAGGTCGCGCTCGGTGAGGACCTCGCCGGCGCGCACCGGGACCGCCGATCCGTCCTGCGCGAGCGCGCGCCGGTACAGGGCCACGTCGGCACTCGTCATGGTGAGCGAGGGTCCGCTCGCCCCGGGCATCAGCGGGTGGACGCCGAGGACCACCAGCGCAGTCATCGCTTTGGCGACCGAGCCGATCGGTCGCTCGACAGTCGAGTCGTGGGTCGCCACGCTGCCGTCCACGCTCGTGGAGAGCGCGAAGCTGCCGCGAGCGGGCGTGGGGATCGGCACCGCCGGTGCGCCGGCCACGGCGAGCGTGGCGGGCACGTCGATACGCACGGTCGCGGGTGGCACTCGCGCCCCGAGCCTGATCGTGACCACCGAGGCCGCCGCGATCAGCAGCGCGGCCAGGGTTACGATCCCGAGGACCCACGGCAACCGCGGGCGTCGCCTCGCCGTCATCCGGGTCCCACTCGCATGTCTACCCGTAGCATGCGTGCGTGCGTCCCTTACCGACGACAGCGCGCCCGCGGCGGCGTCACATCACGCGACGTCTGATCAGGCTTTGGCCCGACGTCCCGGCCGTGCGCCCTTCACCGCGCTCGAGAGCGAGGTGCTCGCCGAGAAGCGCACCACGCGACGGGCGGGTACCTTGACCGCTTCGCCGGTGCGTGGATTGCGACCGAGGCGCGCCGCGCGCTGTGCGGTCTTGAAGTTGCCGAAGCCGTGGATGCGAACCTCGTCGCCTTTTTCCAGCGACTGCGCGATCGTGTCGAAGAACCAGCGCACCTCATCGCGTGCGGCAGTGACGGTGATTTCTGCACGATCTGCGAGCTGCTTCGCGAGCACATCGCGTGTCACGACTGTTGCCATGCGTTCTCTCCAGGAGTCGGACGGGGAAACGCCCGCGATTGTAAGGAAAACCGTGGTCCTTTCTCAACATCGATCGCAATCCTTGCTGTGATGGCGTCGCAACGCGTGTCGGCGGCGCACGCCGGCGTCGCAGGTGCGGAGTGGGACTCCGCGCTGCAGCGCATGGGCGGCCACTTCCTGCAGAGCACGCTCTGGCAGCGCGTTCAGGCCGGGCTCGGCCATGACGTGATCTGGTCGCGCGAAGAGCGATGGATGTGGGCTGGGGCGATTCGCTCAGGCCGTTTCCCGCGCTACGTGTATCTCCCGCATGGGCCGACGGCCACATCCGCGGCCGCGATGACCGCCGCCCTGGGAGATGCGATGAGCGCGGCCCGAGAGCGCTCACTCGATTTCGTGCGTGCCGAGCCTGCGGGTGACAACGCCGCTGACGCGCTCACGGCGACCGGGGCTCGACCGAGCAGGTCGATCCAGCCGCGCTGGACGTGGGTGCTCGATCTCACTCCCTCCGAGGACGACCTGCGCAAGGGCTTGAGCGCGGGACACCGCGGAGCGATCAACGGGGCGTCGCGCCGGGGACTGACGATCCGATCCAGCGCCGACCCGGACGACATCGAGGTCTTCGTGCGACTCCAGCAAACCACTGCTGCGGCGGGGAAATTTCGCGGCCAGGATGAGTCGTACCACCGGATCGTCGCCAGGACGCTGATGCCGGAGCACGCCGCGGTGCTGTACATCGCCGAGGCCGGGGGCGACGCGGTGGCCGCGGCGCTGGGCTTCGACTTCGCGGCGACCCGTTACTACGCGCACGCCGTGTCACATCCCGACGCCGGTCGCAGGCTCCAGGCTGCGGCGCCGCTGGTGTGGGCGATGATCCTCGACGCGCGTGCGCGCGGAGCGCAGCGGTTCGACTTCTGGGGCATCGTCCCCGGTGGCAGGCCGGGGCATCCCTGGGAAGGCTTCTCGCAGTTCAAACGATCCTTCGGCGGCGAGGCGGTCGAGCGAGCCGGGACCTGGGACCTCGGAGTACGACCCATGCGCCACCGTCTCTATCGCGTCGCCGCGCGCCTGCGTCCATGAGGGAAGCGTCGGCCGTCGAGCTCGAGCGCTGGGACGAGCTCGTCGCCGCCAACCCCGACGGCGGCCAGATCCTGCAGACCCGATCCTGGGGGGAGTTCAAGCGCGCGCACCGATGGGCGCCGCGTTACCTGGTCAACGATGAGGAGCGGCCCGTCTCGGTGCTGATGCTCCGGCATCTGATCCCGGGGCTGGGCGAGCTCGGCTACGTGCCGAAAGGCCCCGGAGTGACCCACGTGGACGACCTCGACGCGCTGCTCCACGGCCTTCGCCGGCGTGCCGGCCGCGCGTTCGCCATCAAGGTCGAACCGGAGATCGAGCAGAGCGACAGCGCGGTCGCCGCGCTGCGCCGGCTGGGACTGGAAAAGGCCCGTCACGACGTGCAGATCAGCAGGGCGACGATCATCGTCGACCTCCGTCCGGAGGAGGACGCATTGCTCGGGTCCTTCAAACCCAAGTGCCGCTACAACATCCGGCTCGCGGAGCGGCGCGGGGTCACCGTCAAGCCCGTGCCGCTCGACCGCGGCAGCATCGACACCATGTACTCGCTGATGGCGTCGACCCGCGATCGCGCCGGCTTCACCCTGCGCAGCAAGGACTACTTCTCAGGGTACTGGCGGCTGCACGCCGCGGCCGGTCAGGGACAGCTGTTCTTCGCGTCACTCGGCGACGAGGTGCTCGCCGGCGTCTTCGCCACCTTCATCGGCACCAAGGCCTGGTACAAGGACGGCGGTTCGACCAAGGAGCACAGCGCGGTGATGGCGCCGCACCTGCTGCAGTGGGAGGTCATGCGCTGGCTGCGCGAGCGCGGTATCGAGAGCTACGACCTCGTCGCCGTGCCGCCGGCGGCGGAGCTCACCCCTTCCCACCCGCTCTTCGGGCTGTATCGGTTCAAGTCGGGTTTCAGCGGGCGGATCACCGAGTACGTGGGGACGTGGGACCTGCCCGTCTCCGGTCGTCGCTACGCCGCGTGGAACGCGATCGCTGAACGTGCAGCGCACCAGTGGGCGTATCGCGTCCGCCACGACCTGCTGTACTGAAGGCCTGGCTAGTGCCAGATCCGCTTCATGATCACCCGGGAGAGCTTCTCCGGGTCGTGGTGGGTGGAGATCGACGCCGACGCGACGTCGGCGAGGATGTAGTTCACGTGCTGCAGCGCGGCCTGGTCGCGGTCGAACCCCACCCTGGTCACGCCTGCCTCCACCGCTGAGGGAGGCAGCGGCAATCCGACGTTGCTGTTGACGATCACGTAGTCGAAGAGGTGATTGCCGACGTGGTCCTCGATGGTCTTGAGGTGCTCGCTCACCGAGTAGCCCATGGTCTCGCCCGGCTGGCCCGCGATATTGCAGACATACACCTTCACCGCAGGGCTCGCGCGCAGCGCTTCGACCATCCCGTCGATGAGCAGGTTGGGCAGGATCGACGTGTACAGCGATCCCGGTCCGACGATGACCAGCTCGGCGGCCAGGATGGCGGTCTCGGCCTCGGGATTGATCTCGACGTCCGGCGGGTCGAGGAACACGCGGTCGATCCGATCGATCCCCTGGGGGACCTTGGACTCGCCGACCCTGAGCTCGGTCCCGGCGGTGGCGCAGAGCACGACGTCGCGCAGCGTCGCGGGGACGATCTGACCGCGGACGGCGAGGACCCGGCCCGACTCGCGAACGGCATGCTCGAAGTCGCCGGTGATCTCGGCCATCGCGGTGATGAAGAGGTTGCCGAAGGAGTGGCCGGCCAGCGCTCCCTCACCGCCGAAGCGATGCTGGAACAGCTCGGTCATGAGGGGCTCGGTCTCGGCGAGAGCGGTGAGGCACTGGCGGATGTCCCCCGGGGGCAGCACCCGGTACTCCTCACGGAGCCGCCCGCTCGAACCTCCGTCGTCCGCGACGGTCACGATCGCGACGATGTTGCCGGTGTACTTCTTGATGCCCCGGAGCAGCGACGACAGGCCGGTCCCGCCACCGATCGCCACCACGCGCGGGCCCTTGGCGAGATAGCGGAACTTGTAGAGCTGGTCGGCGAGGCCGCGCTCCGTGGTGCCCCGCCCGGGCAGGAAGGGACCGAGGATCGACTGGCTGAGCTTGTAGAAGCACAGCACGATGAGCCCGACCCCGACCAGCGCGAAGAGCAGGGCCCGGACCAGCCGGGGGAGGAACTGGAGGGTGATGTCGCCCACGTACGACGGGAACGCGATCTTGGCGCTGTAGAGGTCGCGGAGGAGGTAGCCGACCGCCAGGCTGATCATCACGATCGCCACGAAGAGGAGGAGCAGCCAGCGTTTGACGTGGAGACCCGGCGTGAACCAGCGCATCAGGTTGTCGCTGGGGCGAAATCGTGCCTTCATTGCCGCGCTCCGATTCTGTCACGTGGGAAGAAACCTGCCCGTGGTGGGCAGCCGCCGGCTACGCCTGGTCGATCGACGTTCCCTTCGAGGCCAGCTCCACGGGATCGCGCCGCCGGCGCAGCTTTGCCAGATTGTGCTCCGCATCGATGTAGCGCGCGGTTCCCGAATACGAGCGCATGACCAGGCTCTGGGTGTGGCAGCGGTCCTCGCCGAGGAAGCGCACTCCCTCGAGGAGCTCGCCGCTGGTGATCCCGGTTGCGGCGAAGAAGACGTTGTCGCCGGCGACG
Source organism: Candidatus Dormiibacterota bacterium (assembly GCA_036833315.1). Classification (GTDB taxonomy): domain Bacteria; phylum Chloroflexota; class Dormibacteria; order Aeolococcales; family Aeolococcaceae; genus Palsa-851. The sequence continues at coordinate 8,317 of DAITPY010000024.1, read as the reverse complement.
AGGTCGTCGAGCTCGAGCACCACGCCCTCCTCCTTGCCCTCCTTCTCGAGCACGCTGCGCTCGCCCTCCGTGAGCCAGATCCGCGCCTGCATGCCGCCGCCGATGCACTTGATGCCACAGGCGGCGAGCACCGCTTCCGGAGCACCCCCGATCCCCATGAGCACGTCGATACCGGTCCGGTGCTCCATCGCGGCCATCAGCCCCGCCGCGACATCGCCGTCCATGATCAGCTTGACCCTCGCGCCGGCGGAGCGGATCTCGTCGAGCAGGGTGTCGTGGCGTTCGCGGTCGAGCACGACCACCGTGAGGTCCTCGACACGGCGGTCCTCGGCCCGCGCGATCCGCTTGAGGTTCTGCGTGACGCTGGCGGTGATGTCGATCACCTTCGCCGCTGCGGGTCCGACGATCAGCTTCTCCATGTAGTGGATGTGGGTGTGGAACATGGAGCCCCGCTCGGCCAGCGCCACGGTTGCGATCCCGCCCGGGATCCCGCGAGCCACCAGCCGGGTGCCATCGATCGGATCGACCGCCACATCGACGGCGGGCGGGCTGCCGTTGCCGACCTGCTCACCGATGTAGAGCATCGGCGCCTCGTCCTTCTCGCCCTCGCCGATGACGACGACGCCGTCCATGTCGACGAACCCGAGGCTTCGGCGCATCGAGTCGACCGCCGCCTGGTCGGCTACCTCCTTCTGGTTGCGCCCCATGTGCCGCGCCGCCGCCATCGCCGCGCCCTCGGTGACCCGCACGAGCTCGAGTGCGAGGTTGCGATCGATCGGGGTCCCCAGGTCGCGCGGGCGGGCTGCCATGTGCCCGCGATCATACGGTGCGGCTCCTGACCAGACCAGCCGTCCCGAACTCCGTGACGGCGTCCGCGGCGCAGCGCATCCCCTCGGCGAGGGCAACGTCGAGGGCCGCCTCGCCGGCATCCCCGCCCAGCGCCACACGCCCCAGGAACCCGCCGGCGAGGGAATCGCCGGCGCCGGTGGGGTCGACCACCCGGGACACCGGCACGGCCGCCATCTCGAGGACTGCGCCGGCGGAGACGCAGGCGGCGCCGCGGGGACCGCGCTTGACGACCACCGCTCGCAGCCGCCCCATGCCGAGCAGGCCGGCTGCGGAGGCACGCCAGTCGTCATGCCCGGTGAGCGCCGCGAGTTCCGCCGCGGTGAGGAACAGGATGTCGGCCCGTTCAACCACGGCCAGCACCTCGGCGGGGCGGCTCATGATGAACTCGGTCATCGAGTCGGTGCCGATGAGGCGAGCGGACGACTGCTCGAGGACGTCGCGCTGCAGGCGGGGGTCCATGCTCGCGACGAAGAGCATCTCGGCCTGGCGCGACCGCTCCAGCAGCAGCGGCCGCCACTCGGGGTCGCAGCCGGGCTCCGCCGATTCGCGCGACGTGACCCAGCGCTCGAAGTCGTGCACCGCGTGCCACCGGAAGGTGGGCAGGTCGCTGACGACCATGCCGTCGAGATGGATCGCGGGCGAGTCGAGCATCGCGCGGAAGCCGGCCGCGGTGTCCGCACCGACGATGCCGTTGACGTGGACCGGAGCGAAGCGCGATGCCGCGAGTGCGAAATACACCGCCGAGCCGCCCAGGACGTCGCGCCGTCCCGCGGGCGTGGTCACGTCGTCGCGATGGAACGTCCCCGCGACGGCGACCTCCCAGGTCACCTGGGACTAACGATCAACCCGTCGCCGCGGTCCGGTCGCGGGCGCCGAAGAGCGGGATGATCGGAGCGAGCCTCGGCCGGCGGGACTCCAGTGAACGCAGGAGCAGGACCTCCTGCGCCTCGAAGAGGATGTCGGCGACGTGGTCGGGGTCCCGATCGATGCCGAGACGGTCGCGAAGCTCGGCGTCCACGGCGCCGACGGCGCGGACCACTGCGCTCCACAGCACCGGTGGGATCAGGCGGAAGGAGCGCATCCGGCATTCTTCGATGAGGTCGATGAGCACGTCGGCCTCGCGAACACGAAGCCGGGTGCGAGAAATGCGCTCGCGCCGGAAGGCAGCCTCGCGCTCGATGCGGGCGATCTCCAGGCAGGTCCGCTCCATCGGACCGGGTTGCGTGTGTGAGGCGGCGGCGTGCACGAGCGGGATTGTCCCACGCTCGGCTCAGGGTGCGAGAGTCGGTGTACTGCTGTTACACCGGATAGCAGATCGAACGCCAGCGCCCACCGCCGGGAACCAGGTGCACGACGCGCCGGATCACCGCCACCGGGTCCGGGTCGCCGACCTCATACTCCACGTCGAGCTCGGCAACGTCGCGATACGTGGTGCCCCGATAGGAGTCGGTCCATGCGGCAAGGTAGCGGACCTCCTTGACGCTGACACCGCGAAGTCGCCGCATCGTCGACGCTCCCTGGGCCTCCGCGAACGCTTCGGGCGAGCCCCAGCTGAGCTGACAGTCCTCGCTGAGCAGCGTGAAGGCGCGGCGGTACTGGTTGGCGCGCATCAGCTCGACGAACAGGGCTTCGCTGAAGGCGGGATTGCCCGGAGGTCTGGCGCCCAAGGGGCTGCGGCCGCGTTCGTGGGCATCGACGAGGGCGGCGGCGCGTCGCGATGTGATGGTTGCGGTCTCGCTGCCGGCCCAGAACGGGCGAGTCCCGGCGTCGACACGGGTCGCAACCGGCGCCGCTGGTGCGGCGGTCGGAGCATGCACGCCCGTCGGCTCGGCGACGTCGACCGCATGGTGACTGGGACGGTGGAGCCATCGCGTGAATCGGTTGCGGTCGAAGGACCCGCGCCGGTTCCGCTCGGTGCCGATCAGGACGTGAGGAGGCAGCGGCATCGCCGCCGCCAGTGTACGCGGAGACTGCAGGCCGCCGAAGCTTGGCAGACGGGTGCGTCCTGGCCCTAGGATGCAGGTGAATGCCGCAAGCCCGCGCCCGCATCCTGATCGCAGAGGATGAGGCCGCCGTCGCCCAGCAGGTCATCAACCGGTTCACGCTGATCGGTCATGAGGTGCACTGGGCCAGAGCGGTGCGCGAAGTCCGCGACGAGCTCAACATCTTCGAGCCGGACGTGCTCATTCTCGACACCACGCTCGACACCGACGGGCTCGAGCTCTTCCAGGCGATCCGCTTCGCGCCCGAGCACCCGCGCGCCGGCGTGGTCATCCTCACCGCGGCAGGAGACGTGCCGGCGCGAGAGCGCGCGCAGCAGCTCGGGGCCGCCGCGGTGATGATGAAGCCGGTGCGCAGCGACGAGCTGGTCGATATCGTCGAGGACCTGCTGACCTACCTCTGACGCGGACGTGGCGGCTTGGGTCAGTGGAGGATCGCGCCGACGATGATCGTGGTCACGCTGCCGCCGACCCACAGCACCAGGGTCGCCCAGACGTACACGGGAACGCTCGCGCGCTGGTCATACCAGCTCACCACGCGGCGCTCGGTCATGACCACGATGGCGAGCGCATCGAGCAGCACGAAGAACAGCGTCACCAGCAGCGGCGTGACCCCGATGCCGTTGCCGACGATCACGCCGACCGCTATCGAGACGGCCGCGAGCGCGATCGCCGTGCCCATGGTTCCGATCTGGGTCAGACGCACCCAGGCGCGTGGCCGGGTCAGCAGCGCGGCAATGATGATCAGGGTCGCGGCGTAGGCGGCCGAGGACACCGCCGCGATCACCTGGAACGACAGGGGGAGCGGCTTGACACCGGTGCTGCTCTGCACCGCGCCCGCAAAGGGCGCCAGCGCGCCGAAGAGCGCGAGGATCGCCAGCGCGAGGTCCCAGGTGTAGACGAAGAGCACCGCGCCGGGGCGATGCTCCTGCTCGTCGTCTCGCGCTGTCACCGAGTTCGGCACGCGGCGATGATGGCATCGCCGGGCCCTCTCGCCGCCATCGCCGGGCCGGGACCGCGCCGCGACGTACCCTTTCGCGGGTGACCACCACCATCGTCGTCCTGCGCGGCGATCAAACCGGCCAGGAGCTGCTCGACGAGTCCCTGCGCGTCATCGCGCCGGATGTCACCGGCCTCGACCTGGAGTTGCAGATGTTCGAGCTCTCGCTCGCGCATCGCCGCGCGACCAGGAACGGCGTGGTCGCCGACGCGGCCGACGCGATGCGCGCCGCGGGCTTCGGCCTCAAGGCGGCCACGGTGACGCCGGTCGACCGCGACGACGTCGGAAGCCCGAACGCGCTGCTCCGTGAACGGGTCGGCGGCCGGGTGATCCTGCGCACCGGGCAGCGGATTCCCGGCGTGGCCGGGATCGCGGGGGTGAGCGCACCGATCAGCATCGTCCGGATGGCGATCGACGATGCCTACAACGCGCGCGAATGGCGCGAGGCGGCCGGCAGTGACGAGATCGCGTACCGAACCGAGCACATCTCGCGGTCCACCTGCCGGGCGGTCGCCGAGTTCGCCTTCGTCCATGCCGCACGCACCGGTGCGCGGGTGTTCGGCGGACCAAAGTTCACCGTCTCGCGGATCTATGAGGGGATGTTCAAGGAGGAGCTCGACGCCGCGGCCGGGCGTCATCCCGGCGTCGACTACGAACCCCAGCTCATCGACGCGACCTACGCGCTGCTCTTCAGCCGTGCCGGTGACGCGCTGGTGATCCCAGCACTCAATCGCGACGGTGATTGCCTGAGCGACCTGGTCCTCCCGCTCTTCGGCAGCATCGCCGGCGCCGAGTCGCTGCTCCTCGGCTTCGACGACGACGCGCTGGTGCCCTCGGTGGTCATGGCCGAGGCGCCGCACGGGACCGCGCCCGCCCTGGAGGGCAAGAACGTCGCCAATCCGATGGCCATGATCCTCGCCGCCGCGGCGGTGCTCGGCTTCGCGCCCGACCCACGCTGCCGCGCGGCCTCGACTGCGATCCGCGACTCCATCTTCGAGGTCCTTCGCTCGGGGGTCGCCACGGCGGACCTGGGTGGCAACGCGTCGACCAGCGACTTCACCGACTCGGTGATCGCGCGGGTGCGGGCCGCGATGAGCGCACTGCCGCCGGCTGCTCCGGCATGACCCGCATCGATCTCGACCACGCGGCCACCACGCCGGTCGCGGCCCAGGTCCTCGACGAGATGCTGCCGTACTTGACCACAACGCAGGGGAACCCGTCATCGGTGCATCACGCCGGACGCGCCGCGCGCGCGGCGGTCGACGCCGCCCGCGATCGCCTCGCCGCGGTGCTCCACTGCGCGCAGCGGGAGATCGTCTTCACCGGGTCGGGCACCGAGGCCGACAACCTCGCGCTCCGCGGCGTCATCGAGCGCTGGGGCTCCGAGCGCGGCAGGCACATCGTGGTCGGCGCCATCGAGCACGAGGCGGTCCTCGAGACCGCGCGACGCCTCGAGGAGACCGCCGCGGCAACGCTCAGCATCGCCGCCTGCGACCGCGACGGCCGTGTCTCCCCGGAGACGATCGCGGCTGCCGTCGGGCCCGATACCGTCCTCGTTTCAGTCATGCTTGTCAACAACGAAACGGGTGTGATCCAGGACGTCGCGGCGGTGGCGGCGGCGGTCCGCCGGCGCAACCCGGCGACCCTGGTGCACACCGACGCGGTGCAGGCGCTTGGCCGTCTCCCCGTGGATCCCGGGGCGCTCGGCGTCGACCTGCTCTCGCTGTCGGCGCACAAGGTCTACGGGCCCAAGGGAGTCGGCGCGCTCTGGGTCCGCCACGGCGTCGCCGTCGCCGCCCAGAGCACCGGGGGCGGTCAGGAGCGCAACCGGCGGAGCGCAACCGAGAACGTCCCGGGCATCGTCGGTTTCGCGGTTGCGGCCGCGCTCGCCGAAGAGCGACGCGCCCCGGAGGCGGACCGCCAGACGGCGCTGTGCGCGCGCCTGGTCGCGGCCGTGACCGCGCGCATCCCGGACGCGGTCCTCACCGGGTCCGGAGCGCCCGCGGCGCCGGGGTTCGCCAGCTTCGCCTTTGCGGGCGTGCGTAGCGACGTGCTCCTCGCCGCCCTGGACATGGCAGGGGTCGACGCGTCCGCAGGGTCCGCCTGCGCGAGCGGCGCGCCGCTGCCGTCGCACGTGCTACGGGCGATGGGCTACCCGGACGACCTCGCCGGCGGGGCACTGCGCTGCACCACCGGGCGGTCCTCCACCGAGGCGGAGATCGACACAGCCGCGGCATCGATCGCGCACGCCGTGGTGCGGATCCGGGAACGTCGCGGCGTCGACGCCGCCGCTCAGGTCGGCTGACCGGTTCAGGCGGGGGCGGGAAGCCCGATATCCGCCCGCAGCGTTTTCGCGGCGGTGGCGGCGGTGGCGAGCAGCGGTATCACCTGATGCTCGACGTTGGCGATGGTCGCGAGACTCGGGGCCGTCGCCGCCTGCTCGAGGAGGGATTCGATCGCCGCATCGTCGCTGAGCAGGTGGCTGGCGTCGGTCGCGGCGGTCCCGGTGAACGGGATCGCCCGGAGCGCATTGTCGTAGGCGATCGCCGCCTGACGCTGCTGGCTCAGCGCGGCCTGGCAGGAACTGAGCGCCGCCGTCGGGCTGCCCACGTCGCAGGCGGCGTTCACGGTCAGCCCGATCTGGACCTCGCTCTGGTTGTACTGCGTGGCGGCTGAGGTGTATCGCGCCTGGATCTGCGCCTGGGACAGCGGGCTCGGGGTCGGCGACGTCGGGCTGGTCGATCCACCGCAGGCGGCGAGGAGCGCAGCGGCGAGGCTGCCGGCGAGCGCGAGGAACCGCGCCCGAGGGCGATGGAGCGAGGGCATGAGGGTCAGTGGAGAATATCCCAGGCGGCGTGCCCTTCCCTCGTGGCTCCGCGCCTCGTTGTATAATCCTGACCATGACAGTCGGAATTCTCCAGGGCACCGGGAAGCGAACCGCCCACCGGCACACGTCCGAGCCCGGCGCCCCGCCCGCTGCCTCGTTCTCGATGCGGGTCAGCTCGAAGGCCCACTACGGGCTGCGCATGATGACCGAGTTCGCCAAGGCGTATGGCACCGGCCCGCTGAGCATCGCGGAGGTCGCCCGCGTCGAGCACCTTCCGCTCGCATACCTCGAGCAGCTCGCCTCGCAACTGCGTCGCGGCGGCCTGGTCGAGAGCACCCGAGGCGTCCACGGCGGGTACTCGCTCACGCGACCCGCCGACAAGGTGAGCGTCCTCGACGTGGTCACCGTCATCGAGGGTGAGGTCGCACCGGTCGAGTGCGTGGCGCACGGCTACGTGACCGGGGCCTGCCAGCGCGAAGGCGAGTGCGCGTCGCGCGCGCTCTGGCTCCGACTCAAGCAGAGCATCGACGCCGTCCTCAGCCAGACCACGCTCGCCGAGCTGGTCGCCGATCAGTCGCTGATCGACGCCATGGCCCCCGCGCCTCCAGAGGACCGCCGGTGAGCCGAGCAGTCCTCTCGGTCACCGGACTGCACGCCACCGTCGAGGGCAAGGAGATCCTGAAGGGTGTCGACCTCGAGGTCGCCCAGGGTGAGGTGCACGCGCTCATGGGCCCCAACGGCTCGGGCAAGAGCACGCTCGCATACACGCTCATGGGGCATCCCAAGTACGTCGTGACCGCCGGCTCGGTGCGCTTCGACGGCGAGGACCTGCTCCCGCTGACCGCCGACGCACGCGCGCGCCTCGGCCTGTTCCTCTGCTTCCAGTACCCCACCGCAATCCCGGGCGTGACCACCGTCAACTTCCTCCGCGCCGCGCTCCGAGCCCAGGGCAAGGAAATGCCCGCACGCGAGTTCCTGAACCGGCTCAGCGCCGAGATGCAGGAGCTGAAGATCGACGAGAGCTTCCGTTCGCGGTACATCAACGACGGCTTCTCCGGGGGCGAGAAGAAGCGCTCGGAGATCCTGCAGCTTGCGATGTTGCGACCCAAGCTCGCCATCCTCGATGAGACCGACTCGGGCCTCGACGTCGATGCGCTGCGCACCGTCGCCGACGGCGTGATGCGGCTCTGCGGGCCCGACATGGGGGTGCTCGTGATCACCCATTACCCACGTATCCTCGAACACCTTCACCCGGACCGCGTGCACGTCCTCCATGACGGGCGCGTGGTCACCTCCGGCGGGGCGGACCTGGCGCGGCAGATCGAGCGCGAGGGCTACGAACCAATTCTCGGGACGGCCGCCGCCGCCACCGCGTAGGAGGTCCGCGATGGCGATTCAAGCTAAAGAGCTGACCAAGGACTATCAGTACGGCTTCTCGGATATCGACGTTTCGGTATTCCGCACCGCGAAGGGCTTGTCGCCTGAGGTGGTCGCATCGATCTCGAAGCACAAGAACGAGCCCGAGTGGATGTTGAAGTTCCGGCTCAAGGCGCTCGACCACTTCCGCAAGCGGCCGATGCCCAACTGGGGCGCGGATCTCTCCGGCCTCGACTTCGAGAACATCTACTACTACGTCAAGCC
>DAITPY010000023.1:0-25391 GCA_036833315.1 Candidatus Dormiibacterota bacterium | reverse complement strand
GACCGCGAAGCCGACGATCAGCCCGGCCAGCGCGACATACAGATCGATATGCACCCCCGACGCCTCCTCTTCCCTTGCTCCGTTTGACGCCCTTGCGCTACTTTGCGGGATCGCTGCTCCCCGCGTCAAGTTGTGGAATGCGCCCACCCGTCCGGAAAGATGCCAAGCGGCATACACATCCCCACGTTCCACATGCCGGCGTCCACCACCTCGAGGATCTTCAGCTTGCCGGCCAGGCTGCAGAGGACGAACGCGTCCTCCGGACTCAGGCCGTGCTCTTCACCGAGCCACGCGATCATCGCTCGGGTCGCGATCCGGCAACCCTCCATGAGCTCGGGTGCGATCCCCATCGTGCAGTAGTCCGAGCCGCCGTCGACGGTGTCTGAGCGCCGGGGTGCTGTGACAAATGCCGGGGTCCGGATGCTTCGCTTGAGCAGGGTCAGTCGCAGGCTGCCTTGCAACGGAGCCTCGAGCGCTGACACGCATACCTCGCCGTCGCCTTGCACTGCATGCGGATCGCCGCAGGAGAAGAGCGCCCCTTTCAGAAAAACAGGGAGATACAGGCGGAATCCCGCCGTCAGGTGGCGGTTGTCGATATTGCCGCCTCCGACGTGCGGCGGGAAAGGCGACAAGCGCACGCCACCCCCCGGGTGCACGCCCATGGTGCCCATGAACGGATGCAGTGGAATCGTGATGCCGTCACCGAAGTTCGCCGCGTCCTTGCCCGCGAGGTCGAAGGTGCGAACGTAGCCGGAAGGAAAGTCCTCGGGAAGGAGCCCGAATCCCGGCAGGATCGCGCTCCACCCCCACGAGCCGTGTTCGAGGTCGAGAACGTCGATGCACAACGTGTCACCTGGCTCTGCCCCCGCGACGGCAACCGGCCCGCTGAGGTTGTACATGGTGTCGAAGTCGAACGTGACATCCTCGAACGTGTCACCGGGCTTCACCTGCCGGTTGCCCGCCTCGAGCAGATCGAAGTGAATGACGTCGCCGGATTCGACCTCGAGGATGGGCGGCAGGGTCTCGTCCCAGTCGTGATGGATGATCCGCGGGTCGATCACGTGCTCACGGCTCATGAATCCACAGTACCGATGCCGCAATCGGACTGTCAACGCATTCGCGCTGGGCGCGACGCGCCGCATTTTCCCTAGGCTTCTCGGTCGATGTCCGTGCCGCGATCCGACCGTCCGACGGAGCCGCAGAAGTCGGCGCATCGACGAATTCGCAACCGCGCGTTGACCATCGGCGTGAGCGTTGTCCCATTCGGATTGTCCTTCGGCGCGGTGTCGGTGGAGACGCATCTCAACCTCGCCCAGGTGTGCTTCCTGTCGCTGGTGCTCTTCTCCGGCGCTTCGCAGTTCGCGCTCGTGAGCATCATCAGCGGTGGCGGCTCCCTGTTCTCGGCGGTAGGTACGGCCCTGCTGCTCGGCACACGCAACGGGCTCTACGGCGCACGGATCAATGCGCTGTTGCGGCCCCGCGGGTGGCGTCGCTTTGCGATGGCCGAGACCACCATCGACGAGAGCACGGCGATGGCGGTTGCGGAGGCCTCGTCGGGCTATGCGGCGTGGGCGTTCTGGGCCACGGCGCTGAGCGTCTACGTGCTCTGGAACGCGTCGACGATTGTCGGGGCACTGGTCGGCAATGCGCTTGGATCACCGGCAGCGACGGGACTCGACGTGGCTGGGCCGGCCGCCTTCACGGCGCTGCTCGGACCGCGTCTGGCCAGCGCGCGGCTCCGCCTCCTCGCACTGGGGTCGGGCGCGGCCGCGCTGGCCACGGTTCCATTGGTTCCCATCGGTGCTCCGATTCTGATCGGCGCTCTCTCCGCGGTTGCGGTGCTGCTGGTGCTCGACCGGTGAGGCTGTGGCTCACCGTCGCCGTCGCGTCCGCGGGATGCGCGGCATTGAAGCTTGCCGGATTCGTCGTGCCGTTGCGATTGCTCGAATCAGCCGTGGCGCGGCGCGTGCTCGAAGCGCTCCCGGTCGCGTTGCTCAGCGCGCTCGTCGCAGTCTCCACCTTCGCGACCGGGAACCACCTGCTGCTCGATTCTCGCGCAGCGGGGCTTGCCGTCGCGCTCATCCTGGTGGCATTGCGAGCTCCTTTTCTCGTGGTGGTGGTCGCAGCGTGCGCGACCGCCGCCGGCGTGCACGCGCTGTATCACTGACGCGCAGGCGCAGCCCCGTCATTCGTCGTCGATCGAGCGAAGAGCCAGATGCATCCGGAATGCTGGGCCGAACTGCGTCATCGCGTCGTCCCCACGCTCAAAACCGACCTTGTCGTAGAAGTCAATCGCGGTGGGATTTGCGATGACGTCAATGCGATGTACCCCGTGCGCTCGTGCCCGCTCGACCACGTCCGCGATCAACGCCCGGCCGATACCCTTGCGCATCAACTCGGGCTCGACGAACAGGCCGTCCAATTCGCATGACGTGCCGCGCACGGGGAGCACCACGGAGAAACCGGCGAGTCGCCCGTCGACGATCGCCACGCGTGTCCGATGTTCGCGGACGTCGTCGTCCGGGAGGTGGATGGCTTCGGGGTGCGCGATGAGGGCGTCACGGTAGTCAGGCGCGACCAGTGAGGCGCGGAGCTGCAGCTCCTCGAGCCGGGGAACCTCGTCGAGCACCCCATCGCGAATCTCGATCGACGCAGTCATGTCCGCCACCGTAGCAGCCGACGTCTCATGATCGAGGAGTGAACGCCGAGGAATGGCGAGCTGCGATGCGCGAGTGGGCATTGCCCGACGCCATCCTCGCCGCAGCTCCAGAATCTCCGTGGGGGCTGCCGATCGAACCGTTCCGAACGCGGGCAGAACGAGCCGTGCAGGGGGACCTGACCTTCTCCAACCGCCGCGCGCGCGACGCCCTGCCGGCTGCGGGCACGCTGCTCGACGTCGGTGTCGGCGCCGGTGCCGCAGCGCTGCCGCTCCATCCACGTTGCGCGCTCATCACCGGCGTGGACTCATCCACGGAATCCCTCACCGAGTTCCGCCGCCAGGCCCGGCGCGTCGGGGTGAAGGCGCGAACCGTCAAAGGCGTGTGGCCGGCGGTGCAACGACGCGTGCCGGTCGCCGACGTCGTGGTCTGCAATCACGTGGCATACAACGTCGGCGACCTCGCCCCCTTCGTGCTGGCACTGCATGCCCACGCGCGACGGCGTGTCGTCATGGAGCTCACAAGGCAACACCCGACGGCGTGGATGGCCGACCTCTGGTTGCACTTTCACGATCTCGACCGACCCACCCGACCGGGTGCCGCCGACGCCGTCTCGCTCATCCGCGGTCTGGGCCTCCCGGCGCGCCGCCATGCCGCGATCCGGCCGCGCGGCGCCGGTGGCTTCGTGCGACGCGAGGACGCGGTGGCATGGATTCGCCGCCGGCTCTGCCTCGACGCCGCGCGCGATCCGGAGGTGGCCTCGGCGCTGGGCGACCGTCTCGTCCACGAGGACGGGCTCTGGTCGGTGCGACCAGCGGACCAACCCGTGGTCACGATCTGGTGGGATGCCGGCGCAGCCGCACCGGACGGGTGACGGGGGCGCGTTTGGGTTGGGCGGCGGGGGAGTACGGTGAACCTGTGTCAGCACCACCCCGAGGCCTCGATGCGCCGCATGCTCACCTGACCAAACCCGATGCCGATCAGGGAGCTCTGGTCGCCGCCCTCAGTCTGATCGCGCTCTTCATGGTCGCCGAGGTGGTGGTTGGGGTCCTGGCCCGATCCCTGGCATTGCTCTCCGACGCCGCGCACATGCTCACCGATGTCGCCGCGCTCGCCGTCTCACTCATTGCCATGCGACTCGCGCAACGGCCGCCGAAGGGTGGACTCACCTTCGGCCTCAAGCGCGCTGAGATTCTCGCCGCACTGGTCAGCGGTGCGACGCTGCTGGTGCTGGCGGCGGTCCTCGTCTTCGAAGCCGTGCTCCGGATCGCGTCCCCGCCGACCGTCGTGGGCGGTGCGGTGATCGCAACCGCCGCGGCGGGGGTCGTCGTGAATCTCGGTGTGACCTGGCAGCTCTCGAGAGCAAATCGCCGCAGCCTCAACGTCGAGGCGAGCTTCCGCCACATCCTCACCGACCTCTACGCGTTGATCGGCACGCTGATCGCGGGCGTCGTCATCGTCACCACCGGATTCGAACGCGCCGACGCGATCGCATCCTTGGTGGTGGCCGGTCTGATGATCTACGCGGGCGTGGTGCTGCTCTGGAAAGCCGGACGGATCCTGCTCGAGGCGGCACCGGCCGACCTCGACCCAGAGGAGATCGGGAGCGTTCTCGCGGCCCACGCCCACGTCGTCAACGTCCACGACCTGCATATCTGGGAGCTGACTTCGGGCTTTCCGTCGTTATCGGCGCACGTGCTCGTGCATCCGAGAGATGACTGTCACGCGATCAGGCTCGACCTCGAGCGCTTTCTCGAGGAACGCTTTCACATCGAGCACACCACGCTGCAGGTCGATCACGCCCCGCCGGAGTTCCTGAAGGTGGAGCGTCTGGTGCCGGAACGGGGTAAGGCTACCGACTAGTGTTCGTGCCGGTCAGCGTCTAAACCCAGAAGACGGCTATTATCCCGGCACCCGACGCGCAGACCATCGCCCTCCATCGGCTCGGAGGAGCCGAGGAATGCAACGAACAGGAGACGGACGCTGATGGCCAAACTGACTCCCAAGGAACGCTCCGAGCTCCCTGCTCGGGACTTTGGTCTGCCCGAGAAGGCACGCTCGAGTGAGGCACGGAAGGAGGTGGGGAACTACCCGATTCCTGACACGGGCCATGCGATCAGCGCCAAGCGCCTCTCTCGCCTGCAACGCAAGGCCGGAAACCTCACCAAAGACGAGTTCGACCGCATCAATCGCAAGGCCGACAAGGTCTTGGATTCGGAACCGGGAGCTTAGGCGTCCCGCATCCAATCGGAGCGGGTCACGCGCCACACATCCTGTAAGCCGGTTTCATTGGGTGCCTGAGCGGGTTTCGTCTGTTGGCCGACCAAGATGAACCCGAGCCTTCGCGGCACGCCCTGACTAGCGTGATTTGCACGATCGCAATGGATCTCGACCAGTTCAATCTCTGGGAATGAAAATGCCAACGATGTGAGCATCGCAGCCACGCGAGCGGCATACCCCCTGCGCACGTGGGCTGCGTGTACCCAGTAGCCAATCTCGAGTCCACTCGGGCCGAGGCGACGATGTAACCCACAACCCCCGACGACGATGGCACCAATGAACATCCCGAACACCATATCTCCCCCTGCGCGATGCTCCTTCTCCCATCGGGCAATCATCGACTGGCGCTCAGCGAGGGAGCGCGGCTCTGTGGCGATCCAGGGCATCCACGGCCGCAGATGGTCGATGCTCTCGATGATGGCGACGCTGAGTGCCGGCGCATCGTTGACCTGCCAGGGCCGGATAGCAAGACGTTGAGCAGCCAATTCGATCATCGACTCCATGCTATCGAGGATGCTGGCAGCGCGGCGATAAGGACGAAGTGGTACTTCTTAAGGCGTCGCCGGCACCACGAGGACTCGTACATGCTGCTTCGATTCAGGAACTCGTGTTGACGTGACGCATGAAGATCAACCGTGGGCCTGGGATGAGTCGCGCTGGCGCGGATATGTCGAGCGGGTTCGCGCCGGCCGAAGCCTGAAACCGCATGCGTGGCCCGGCGGTGCCGAGGTTGCCGTGGCGCTCTCGTTCGATTCCGACCATGAGACCATCCCACTGCGCAACGGCGAGACGCATCCCGGCAAGCTGTCCCAGGGTGAATACGGCGCCCGGGTCGCGGTGCCTCGCATCCTCCGGCTGCTCGACCACCATCGGGTACCGGCATCGTTCTTCGTACCAGCAGTGTCCGCGCTTCTCCATCCGGGTGAGATAGGCGCGTGCGTTGCTGCCGGGCACGAGATTGCGCTGCACGGCTGGATCCACGAGTGGAACGCGACGCTCGACCCTGACACCGAGCGCGACCTGCTCATGCGCAGCATCGAGGTCATCGAGAGGCTCAGCGGATCGCGTCCTGTGGGCATCCGGACACCCTCCTGGGACTTCAGCGATCACACCCTCAATCTGATACGAGAGTTGCATCTCACCTATGACTCCTCGCTCATGGCCGACGACGAGCCCTACGAACTGCTGGCAGATGGAGCCCCAACCGGTATTGTCGAGATCCCCGTTGAATGGATCCGCGACGATGCCCCCTATCTCACCATGGACCGACTTACGGGCACGAGACCATACACAGCGCCGCGCGAACTGCTGCGCATTTGGCTCGACGAATTCGAGCTAGCACGCACGCAACGCGGACTCTTTCAACTCACTCTCCATCCCCACGTCATTGGCCACCGTTCGCGCATCATCGTGCTCGAGCAGTTGCTGGAACACATCTCCGCGATCAGCGGCGTGTACTTCGCACGACACGATCAGGTTGCCGCATACGTTGCCGGACCCAACTCCGGAGCGACAGGCGTTGGTCCGGCATGACCGTCGGAAAGCGCTCCGATGCGCATCCCGCTGATCGTGACCGAGAAGGAACACTCGTCCTTCCTCCGGCAAAGGTCGCCTTCGACAAGCTACTCAGCGGCATCTTCCTCGTGATCACACTTCCGCTGTCGCTGATCATTGCCGCAGCAATCGCCATTGAGAATGCCATTTCTCCAGCGCACCGCGGTCGGCTGTTTCATTCTGAGGTGAGGATGTCGGCTGGACGGTTGTTTGCGATCTACAAATTCCGCATCTTGACGCCTCAGGCCGAAGAGCAAATCAAAGCAGGGGCGAATCCCAAACACGTGGAGAATCACCCTGGCAACCTCACCGCAGTTGGCGCGGTCCTGAAGAAGATTGGACTGGACGAATTGCCCCAACTGCTCAACGTCCTCGATGGGAAGATGAGCCTTGTCGGGCCACGACCCAAGCCGGTCGCGGAGTACAACGAAGAGATCGAGCGCGGCAATCACTTCCGCGCCGAGCTGCGAGCGGGCCTAACCGGTCCGACGCAGGTGTTGAAAGGAACCGTTCGTACCGCCGATGACGTGCTTCGTGCAGACCTGAACTATGCCGATCTCCTTCGCCGCGGATCCCAGCTCCAGATAGTCTCGTACGATGTCAAGACGCTGCTGAAGACCCTGCGAGTGCTGTTCAGAGCTACCGGCGAGTAGGCCACTGCGGCCGCGTCTGGCGAAAAGGCTCTGTCTCTTAGTGAGTGCGTCGTTGCTCAGGCGAGCTTACTGGGCCGCGTCTCTAGGGACTCAGGGTTACCTTGATGACTGTAGAACCGCCGACGCGTCCCCCTGCGGACTGGATGTTGAACGCGAGGTTGTACCACCCGGCCGGCAGATTGGTCGGAAGCCCGATTGTGCTCACAGGATCGCCAGGCGTTCGGTCGGTCACGTGCATTGGTGAGGCGGCGATCGTATCCGCGTGGGCACCTCCCGCCTTCAAGAGGGCGACCCTCGCGTACGGGCCGGTGAGGACAGCAGTAAGCGTGATGGGGTGCTGCGTAGCGTCGGAAGTCGTTCCTGCGCTCTCGCCTATCCAATGCACCACCACGTCGTGGCCAGGACGCCAAGCCTGCACGTCAGAACCGGCGCAGCAGGTGAAGCGGAAGGACTGGTAAGCGACGGCGTTTGTCGGGCTGGGCGAGGAACACGCCGACATGAGGACGGCCGTTACCGGTGTCGCAACAGCCATCTTCCAGTTGAGTCGCACTGCCAAGCAGTATGGGCGCGGCGATGCGCGATGACGAGATCGGTTCGGCGTCAGCGCTGAGCTCAGGGCTATCAGACGTTGCCGGCGGCGATCTTCGCGCAGGCGGCGCAGACCCCGAGCACCGCGAAGTGGTAGGGGCGGAGCTCGAATCCCAGGCGGCGCTTGGCGCCCTCGGCCATCGCCTCGAAAAGGTCGTCCGGCGCCTCGAGGGTGTCGCCACAGATCTCGCACACGAGGTGCCCGTGCGCCTCGGTGGCCAGGTGGTAGGTCGCCGCGCCGTGTCCCAGATGATTGTGGATCACGACCCCGAGGCGCTCGAGCTCCTCGAGGTTCCGGTAGACGGTCGATGCGTGGACGTCGGGTGCCAGGGTTCTCACGGCGACGAGAAGCTCCTCGGCTGTGGGGTGGCTCGCGCCCTGGACCAGAGCGGTGAGGACCAGGCGTCGAGCTGTGGTCACCCGCGAACCGCCGTCTCGCAACTGCGCGACGAGCTCATCCACCGTGGTCGGGGCCATACCCAAAGCATAAGCGCCCGCAGAACGCCAAGGCGCTCTGGAGGCACATGGTTCCTGGACGCTGTTGCGTGCTGGTCGCGTTTTGATACGCTGAGCGGGCTGCTGACGTTGAGGGAACATGAGGAGCAAGCCCATGGCCGCGACGCCGTCTCGCTGGACCCGGGTCCGCGGCGCGCTGACCCCTCGGGAGTGGGGCCGGGTGGGCGGCATGGTCGGCTTCATCATCGGCCTGTACGTCGTCGGCTGGGGAGTCTTCATCGTCGCGATCCTCCCCGAGCACTCGAAGTTCCTCGGCATCGGCGTCGCCATCACCGCCTACACCCTCGGCCTCCGCCATGCGTTCGACGCCGATCACATCTCGGCGATCGACAACACCACGCGAAAGCTCATGTCAGAGGGCAAGCGGCCGCTGTCGGTGGGCTTCTGGTTCTCGCTCGGTCACTCGAGCGTCGTCTTCGCGATGGGGATAGGGCTCACCTTCGCCGCTCGGGCGATCATCAGCCAGGTGAGCGGCCCCAACTCAACGGTCGCGACCTTCGGCGGGATCATCGGGACGCTGGTCTCGGGCACGTTTCTCTACCTGATCGCCATCCTCAATCTGGTGATCCTGGTCGGCATCGTCAAGGTCTTCATCGAGATGCGCCGCGGGCGCTACAACGACGAGGAACTCGAGCAGCAGCTCAACGCGCGCGGGCTGATGACGCGATTTTTCGGCAAGCTGACGCGGTCGATCCGCAGCCCCTGGCAGATGTATCCGGTGGGCGTGCTCTTCGGCCTCGGGTTCGATACCGCCACGGAGGTGGCGCTGCTTGCGGCAACCGCCGGCGCCGCCACCGCGGGACTGCCCTGGTACGCGGTGCTGAGCCTGCCCATCCTCTTCGCCGCAGGCATGGCAACCCTGGATACGCTCGACGGCTCGTTCATGAACTTCGCATATGGATGGGCATTCTCCAAGCCGGTACGCAAGGTCTATTACAACATCACCATCACCGGGCTCTCGGTTGCGGTCGCGATGCTCATCGGCACCATCGAGATCTTCGGCCTGGTTGCCGCGCAGCTCAATCTCTCCGGCGGCTTCTGGGGGTTCATGTCCAACTTCAACATCAACGAGGCCGGATTCATCATCGTCGGGCTCTTTGTAGTCACCTGGGCCGCGGCGCTGGCCATCTGGAGATTCGGACGTATCGAGCAGCGGTGGGAACGCGCCGCGCAGCGTCGGTCAACGTAACGACGCTCAGGACGTGGCGCGCCGAGAGCTACTCGGTCGTGATCGCCCGGAGAATGTCGACCCGTGACGCACGGATCGTCGGGAAGATAGCGGCGACGACCCCGAAGACTCCCGCGACGACCGCGTAGAGGATCAGGTTGAGGCCGGGAACCGCGACCTGGGTGATCCCGAGGTCATGCAGCGATGCGCTCACAGCCACGCCAAGGCCGAGACCGACACTCAGTCCGAGCACCGCGCCGAGCAGCGAGATGATCACCGACTCCCAGCGCACCATCGATCGCGTCTGTGACCGTGTCATACCGAGCGCGCGCAGCACCCCGATCTCGCGGGTGCGCTCGAGGACGCTCAGGATCAGCGTGTTGGCGATGCCGAGGACGGCAATGATGATCGCGAAGGCCAGCAGCGTGTAGATGAGGTTCAGGAAGCTGTCGAGCGATGCGCCGATGAACGTGCGGTATTCGGAGCGGCTCATCGCCATCAACAGCGGGAACGCCTTCACGTCCTGATGCAGCGCGCGCTCCGCCTGACTCGCAGAGGTGCCACCGGCGGCGTTGGCGAGCACGAGACTGTCGCGTGCGGTGGGGACGTTGGGCAACATCGTCGCCAGGGACACCATGTAGCCGCTCACCAGAGCGTTGGCGGTGTAGATGCCCCCGACGCGTATCCGCACCGTCGCGCCTTGCGGGAAGTTGAAGCTGACCGTCTGACCCTGGTGCACATCCGCCGCCGTCGCCTCCGTCGAGTCCACGATCGCGGTGTTCGTCGATGTGATCGCTGACGCGCTCCCCGAGATCATGTTCAACGTCAGCACGCTGCCGAGGTTGGCCGGGTCGATGCCCGCGATGCTCTGCGAGCTGCCGCCGATGAGCACCGACGTGCTCCGCACCTCGGTGACATCGGTCAACGTCGGATCCTGTTTGAGGGCGTCGGCGGCCTGCGTGTTGAAGTCCGGGCCCTGGGTGAACACGATGAAATCCGCGCGGAAAGCGCCTTCGATGGCGTTGTTGGTGGACACCCGCACCGAGTCGGTGAGCACCGCAACGCATGTCACCAGGGCGAGACCGATCATCAGCGCCGCTGCGGTCAGCGCGGTGCGGCGCGGATTCCGCCGCGCGTTCTCCCCGGCGAGCAGCCCCGCGGCGCCGCGCAGATGGCGTACCGGCCAGCCGAGCACGGTCGCGACCGGTACGACCAGGACGGGAGCGAGCAGTGCGACTCCCAGGAAGACGCCGAAGAACCCGGCGCCGATCAGCTGCAGGCGCACGCCGCTCGAGACGAACAATCCCGCCGCGAGGCCGATGCAGCCGAGGACGAGGATCACCAGCCCGATGACGATGCGCCGCCGTGGCAGGGCCTGAGTCTCGGGCAGCGCTTCGGCGAGCGCCGCGACGGGTGCGATCCGGGTTGCGCGCCGTGCCGGTAGCGTCGCCGCAACCACGGTGACGATCGTGCCCACGAGCACGGCGATGATGAAGGTGCGCGGGAGGAGCGTCACCGTCGCGGTCGCGGCCGACCCGAAGAACGACAGCAGCGCCCGGGCGATGAGAATGCCCACGAAGAAGCCGAGGATGGACGCGACCAGCCCGGTCAATGCGGCTTCGACGAGCACCGACGTCATGACCTGCGCCCGAGTCGCGCCCAGCGCTCGCAGCAGCGCGAGCTCGCGGGTGCGCTGCGCAACGAGGATGTTGAAGGTGTTGATGATCAGGAACGAGCCGACGAACAGGGAGATGAACGCGAACACGAGCAGCGGCGTGCCGATGAAGGTGCTGATCGTCGCCTGGGTGCTCTGCTCTGCGGCCGCGGCCGCCTGCTGCCCGGTCTCGGCCACCGCGTAGCTCGGCAGCGCTCTGGCGAGCCGCTCGCGCAGCACTACGTCGGTCAGGCCGCTGTCGGCGCTGACCAGGATGCTGTCGTATTTGCCCTGACCGTCGAGCACCTGATCCGCCGTCGCCTCGCTGAAAAGGGCGATGGTGGCTCCGGCGAGGTTGTCCGAGCTGCCATATCCGGCGATCCCGGAGATAGTGAAATGCTGCTCGACGCCGCCTGCGAACACGATGGCGAGCGACTGTCCGACGACCAACCCGTTCTTCGCGGCCGTGCCCGCGTCGACGACCACATCGTTCGGCTGCCGGGGCGGAGTGCCGTTGCGCAGATGGTACGGAGATATCGCGCTGTCGGTAATCCAGTTGGCGCCGAACGTCGGCGGGCCGTTGCCTCCGATGGGCTTGCCGTTGTTCCCGATCAGGGTCGCGCCGCCGCGAAAGATGTTGCCGACCGCGTTCTTGACGCCGGGCACGGCGCGCACCGTGGCGAGCAACGAGGTCGGGATCGGGTGGTTCTGGCCGCCGCCGATGCCACCCGTGTCGCCCGCGACGGGGCGGCCGTGCACGGTCACGGCGACGCCCGCATTGGCGGTGTTGAAGATTCCCGTGAAGGTGGCGTTGATCGTGTCCGTGAGGATGAAGGTGCCGGCGACGAAGGACACGCCGAGGATCACCGCTATGGTGGTGAGCGCAAGCCGGAGCTTGTGACTCAGCAGACTCCTGAGGCTGACCCCGAGCATCAGCGTGCTGTTACCCGGTCACTCACCGAGATGACGCATGACGTCGAGCACGGTGTCGGCTGTCGGCCCGTGCATCTCACTGACGACTCGACCGTCGGCGAGGAACACGACACGGTCCGCGTGCGCAGCGGCGAGTGGATCGTGGGTCACCATGATGATGGTCTGGCCCAGTTCGGAGACCGCATGGCGCAGAAAGTCGAGCAGATCGGTGCTCGCACGCGAGTCCAGGTTGCCGGTCGGCTCGTCGGCGAAGATGATCTCCGGCTGGCTCGCGAGCGCGCGTGCCGCGGCGACGCGCTGCTGCTGGCCGCCGGAGAGCTCGTTCGGACGATGTTTGAGCCGGTCCCCGAGCCCGGTGATGCGCACCACCTCGGCGAGCGCCGCGGCGTCGGGCTTGCGCCCCGCGATGGTGAGCGGGAGCACGATGTTGTCGTACGCCGACAGCGTCGGCACGAGGTTGAACGACTGGAAGATGAAACCGACCCGCACCCGGCGCAACAGGGTGAGCTGCCGGTCGCCGAGACCCCCCAATTCAATCTCGCCGATGTGGACTGTCCCCGACGTCAGCCGATCGAGCCCGGCGAGGCAGTGGAGCAGGGTTGATTTACCCGACCCCGAGGGTCCCATGATCGCGCTGAACTGACCCTTGGCAAACGAGACGGTGACACCGTCGAGGGCGCGCACCATCGCATCGCCGCGTCCGTACACCTTGACCGCGTCGGTGGCCCGAGCCGCCACCGGCGCGGCCTCAGACACCGCCGCCGGCGTCGTTGTCGTGGTCACCGCCATCGCCGACAGGGTAGACGAAGCACTGATCTGATGACCCTGCCCGCGGAGCGCAGCTTGGTAGAGTGGATTTCGTGACCGCGGCCGAACTCCCGATCGGCGAGCGGAAGGCGCAGGCCGTCGAGGAGATGTTCGACAGGATTGCGCCTCGCTACGAGCTGGTCAACCGGCTCATGACCCTCGGTCTGGATGCCGGCTGGCGGCGGCGCGCGGTGCGCGAACTCCGCCTCGCCCCGGGTGCGCGTGTCGTCGATATCGGTTGCGGCACCGGCGACCTCTGCCGGGTCCTGGAGCGGTCGGCGCTCGATGCGGTGGGCATCGACATGGCGGCGGGGATGCTCGCCAAGGCCCACACGTCGGCGCCGCTGGTGCGCGCGGACGCGCTCCGGCTCCCGCTCCGGGACGGGTCGGTCGATGGGGCGATCAGCGGCTTCGCGCTGCGCAACGTCGTCGACATCGCGGCCTGCTTCCATGAAGCCGCTCGGGTGATCCGTCCGGACGGCCGCGCCGTCTTTCTCGAAGTCTCCGAGCCGCCCAACCCGGTGCTCCGACGCCTGCACGCCCTCTACTTCCGGCATGTGGTCCCGATGGTCGGTGGGCTCATCTCGGACCGTCGCGCGTACCGGTACCTGCCCGCGTCGACCGCATACCTGCCGTCCCCGGATGCGCTGTTGGGTCTGCTTGCGGAAGCCGGATTCACTCGCACCCGCCGGATCGTCCTCGGTGCCGGCGCAGCGCAACTCCTGATCGGAACCAGGCGGTGAGCGCCGCCCGCCCTGCACCCGACGCAGCGGCGCCGGCGATCTCGGGCGATCTCTTCGAGGCATTCGGCGAGAGCAGCGGGGTGGTGATCCAGCACAGCGGCAAGGCCTTTTCCGCCATCGGCAGATCCCGAAGCATCGTGGTGGCGGCCGGCGCCGACCAGATTGGTCGCGCGGCGTCGCTCACCCAGCGCGTCCTGAGGGAGGCGGATGGCGTCGGGATCGCCATGGGGGCCTTGCCATTCGATGGCTCCTGCGAGGCCGTGCTCCGCATGTCCGACCGCGCGATGCGCGGCGAGGCGGCACACGTCGACCGGCCTGCGGAGCCCGGCTGGTCGGTCACGAGCCTGATCCCCGACCCGCTCCCGGTCGAGTACGAGGCGGCAGTGGCCGCGGCGCTGCGGGCGATCGACGCCGGCGAGGTCGAGAAGGTGGTGCTGGCTCGAACGCTCGTGGTGGAGGCTGACTCGCCGATCGACCCGCGCCTGGTCGCGCGCCGTCTCAGCGCGGCCGAGTCCGCCAGCTATGTGTTCCTCGTCGCGCTCCCGGGTGGAGCTTCGAGCCTGGTGGGAGCATCTCCCGAGCTGGTGGTGCGACGCCGGGGCATGAGGGTGTTCAGCGACCCACTGGCAGGCACGGCCCAGCGCAGCCCGGACCGTGTCCGCGACGCCGAGATCGCCCGTCAGCTGCTCGACGCGGTCAAGGAACAACGCGAGCACCGGCTCACCGCCGAGGCCGTGGCCGAAGCCCTCGCGCCCTTCTGCTCGAAGCTGGTGGTCGACCCCGAGCCCTCACTCACGTCGACCGCCACGCTCTGGCACCTCCAGACCTCGATCCGCGGGACCCTGAAACCCGATGCTCCCGACGCATTGACGATCGCTGCTGCGCTGCACCCGACCCCGGCGGTCTGCGGTACCCCGCGCGCTGCCGCCGCCGGCCTGATCTCTCGCCTCGAGGGATTCGATAGGCGTTTCTATGCCGGGCTGGTCGGATGGGTCGACGGACGTGGGGATGGTGAGTGGGCGCTGACGCTTCGATGTGCCGAGATCTCGGGCTCGACTGCGCGCCTCCACGCCGGCGCCGGGATCGTCGCCGGCTCGGACCCCGCGGCCGAGGACCTGGAGACCGAGGCGAAATTCGGCGTGCTGCTCAAGGCCCTCGGCGTGGAGCCGGGCGAAGGCTGATCGGGCTCAACCTGCAACTGCCGCCGCGACCGCGCGCGCGACCTCGGCACGCAACTCGACGGACCTCGACCTGTCAACGCGCACGCGTACGACCTGCACGCCACCAGAGGCTTCGGCCTCCCGAATCGCCGGGACCAGCACCTGCGCGCGGTCGATCGAGCGCACGCCGGCGCCTGACGCCCGGGCGATCGCCTCGATGTCGAGGCCATGCGGCGTGCCGAAGAGCAGCTCGAACTCGTCGCGCGGCAAGGCGGCCTGCGAAAGCAAAGAGAAGATGCCGCCGCCGTCGTTGTCGACCACAACCAGCACAACTCCTTGCGAGCGACGCGCGCCCCACAAGAACCCGGACGCGTCGTGGATGAAGGCGAGATCACCAAGCAGCGCATAGGTCGTGTTACCCGCGGCGGCGATGCCGAACACAGTCGACACAGACCCGTCGATCCCGCTCGCGCCACGATTGGCCAGAACTCGGAGCCCAGCTCGAGGCGCCATGTACTGATCCAGGTCTCTGATGGGCATGCTCGATCCCGCGAACAGGGTGGCGCCGTCCGGAACCGCTGCCGCGAGGTCTCGGGCAATGCGTCCCTCGAAGGGCTCGTCCCATTGGTCGAGCAGGGTGTCGACAGCAGCGCGCACCTTCGCATCCGCGACGTTCCAGTCGCCGGCCCACCCCGGATTCGTCGGCGGTACGGACGATGCGCCGGAGCGTAACGCCTCGACTGCTGCTGCCGGATCGCACTCCAGAGTGAGCGTCGCGCGGCGGTCCGGATCGGCCACCAGCAGATCAGGGTCGACGATCAGCAACCGATCGGCCCCGCGAATCAACTCCTGCACGCCGCGCGACGTCGGTGCGGCGCCGAATTGCACCACCAGGTCGGGGTGGTGACGGGCTCGAAAGCCGGCATCGGCGGCGAGCAGCGCACCGGCCGTCAGCGGGCCGGTGGGAGCTGCATGCTTTCTCGGGGTACGCAGCCCGGATATCGGCTCTGCGAGCAATGGCCATCCTCGCTCCGCACAGAGTTCGACGAGTCCGGTAGGCGGCACACGCAGCCGCCCGCCGATAACGATGATGCGGTGGCCGGTGCTCACCTCGCGTGTGAAGGCGGGGATGCGGTCCGGCCCGGGTTGCGTGGCCGTGATGGTGGTGCGTTCGCCGAGGGGCGAGCCCACGTGCACACCGCCTGCGGTGGGCAACAGCGGCTCGCGAAAGGGCAAGTTCAGGTGCACGGGTCCCGGTGGGTCTCCAGCCTGATGACCGACCGCGTGAATGATCGCGCTCGCCCCCTGCGTGGCCCAGTGATGGAGCGAGCTCTCGCCGGCTTCGGGCACGCCCGCGTCACAGAACCACTTGACGAAGCTGCCGAACAGATGCTGTTGATCGATGGTCTGGTTGGCGCCGACGCCGTGAAGTTCGGGTGGTCGATCCGCGGTGAGCACGATGATCGGCACGCGCGCCATGCATGCCTCGACCACGGCGGGAAAGTGATTGGCGGCCGCGGTGCCGGAGGTGCAGAAGATCGCGACCGGCGCTCCAGATGCGCTGGCGATACCGAGCCCGAAATATGCCGACGATCGCTCGTCGACGTGGACGTGCAGGGTGATGCCCGGATGTCGCGCTGCGGCGAGCGCGATCGGCGTCGAGCGCGAGCCGGGGGTCATGCATACGTGCGCGACGCCTCCGCGCACCAACTCGTCGAGCAGTGCGCTCGCGCACGCCAGTGCGATGTCGCCGTTGCTCGGCTCGCTCATGCGGGTGCGAGCGAGCGCGTGTCGACTCGCGGGCGGCGCGGCGTGATCCAGCCGTCGACCGGCACGAGTGGATCGGTGACGACATCAGCCGCGAGCAGCAGCGCGGTGCCCACGCCGTGCGCGAAGGGTGCATCGGGGAGCGATGCCGCCAGCGCCGCCACGGCGGCGAGCCCCACCGACGTCTCCAATGCGCTCGAGGCGATCGCGGGCACCCCGCTTGCATCGGCGGCCCGCAGCGCTTCACGAACTCCGCCGATGCGCTGCGGTTTGAGGACGATCGCGTCCGCCGCCTCGAGGTCGTGAAGCCGGCGCGCATCCGACGTCGTCCTGATCGACGATTCGGCGGCCACCGGCATTCCCGCCCTGCCGCGCAATGACTTCAGGTCCTCGAGGGACAGGACCGGGTCCTCGACCAGCTCGATGTCGTACGGGCGCAGACGCGCGAGCATGCGCAGCGCCGTGTCGACGTCCCACGCACCGTTGGCATCAAGACGGATGCGCACGCTCGGGCCGCACGCCGCCCGGACCGCGGCGACCCTGTCAACCGACTCCGCATCGCCGACCTTCACCTTGATCGTGCCGCATCCCGAGTCCAATGCGAGAGCCGCGGCGACGTCGGGTGCGACGCGCGGGACCATCGCGTTGACGGCGATGCGATCGCGTGTTTGCGCAGGGAACGGCAGCATCGCGGCCTCGAGTGCGGAACGCTCGGCGGCCTCTCGCTCATCATCGTTCCAGCTCTGCAGCGGCGAACACTCGCCCCAGCCCGCCGGGCCCTCGAGCAGATACCCGCTTCGCTCGGTGACACCCATGACCGGATGGCGCAGAGCGACGCGGAACTGCAGTCGCTTCACGAGGCCAGCAACGCCGCCGCGAGGACCACGCCGAACACCAGCTCGAGCCGGGTGATCCCGATCAGCGCGGGCACGAGCGCTCGTCCTTCCGCGACCGCGACAGTACGCAGTGGCGCGATCGCGAGCGCCGCGGTGACCAGGGTCAGCGCGGTCAGCGGCGGCAAATCACGGAATAGCGCACCGAGCGCCGGCAGGACCAGCGCGATCACCACCGTCGCGATCAGCAGCCTCCGGCTGGGAGATGCACCGAGACGGACGGCGAGGGTGCGCTTGCCCGCAAGCGTGTCGGTCGGGATGTCGCGAAGGTTGTTGGCCATGAGCAATGCGCAGGCGAGCAGTCCGACCGGTACCGCCAGCCAG
This sequence comes from Candidatus Dormiibacterota bacterium, assembly GCA_036833315.1. Taxonomy (GTDB): domain Bacteria; phylum Chloroflexota; class Dormibacteria; order Aeolococcales; family Aeolococcaceae; genus Palsa-851. The sequence goes on along the minus strand of DAITPY010000023.1, from coordinate 7,694 downwards.
AGCACGCTCGCGTCGATACGGTCCTGCTGCACGTACGCAGTGCCGCATGTGGCCACGAGCCCGAAGAACACGAACACCGAAATCTCTCCGAGACCGCTCGACGCGTATGGCTTTGGACCGCCTGAGTAGAGGAGGAGCCCGAGCGCCGACGCCGCGCCCGCAGCGATGAGCCAGGGCGTGGTCAACAACGAGAGCACCAGCCCGGCGACGAGCGCCACCGATACCATCGCGATCGCGGCTGTAGCCACGGCGCGTGGCGGCGCAAGGCCGGATGCGACCAGGCGGCGCGGCCCCATGCGCGCGGCGGTGTCCACGCCCCGGACCCCGTCGAAATAGTCGTTGGCGTAGTTCACGCCGACCTGGAACGCGAGGGCGACGATCAGCGCAAGCAGCGAGCGCGGAATCGAGATGCCGTCACGGCCGGCCCACCCGGCCCCGACCATCACCGGCACCACCGCCGCGACCAGCGTCCGCGGCCGCGCCCCCATCCACCAGACGGCGAGCGGGCCCGGTCGGGGTGCCGCCTCGGCGATCACGGGCGGTGCGGGAACTTCGCGAAATCCGGCTTCCGCTTCTGCACGTAGGCGTCGCGACCTTCCTGGGCCTCTTCGCTCATGTAATAGAGGAGGGTCGCGTCACCGGCGAGCTGCTGCACTCCGGCCAGGCCGTCGCTGTCGGCGTTGAACCCGGCTTTGAGCAGTCGCAGGGCGAGGGGGCTCATCTCGAGCATGCGCTTGCACACCGCGACGGTCTCCTCCTCGAGCCGGTCGAGCGGCACGACCCGGTTGACGAGCCCCCAGCGCTCCGCCGTCATGGCGTCGTACTGCTCGCAGAGGAACCAGATCTCCTTGGCACGCTTGAGCCCGATGGTCCGCGCGAGCAGCCCCGCTCCGTAGCCTGCATCGAACGACCCTACCTTGGGTCCGGTCTGCCCGAAGCGCGCGTTCTCGGCGGCGATGGTGAGGTCGCACACAAGGTGGAGCACGTGCCCGCCGCCGATGGCGTAGCCGGCGACCATGGCCACAACGGGTTTGGGCAGGCGGCGGATCTGGATCTGGAGATCGAGAACGTTGAGCCGTCCGGTCCCGCCGGCATCGCGGTAGCCGTCGTCACCGCGGATGCGCTGATCGCCGCCGGAGCAGAACGCCTCGGGCCCCTCCCCGGTCAGCACGATGACCCCGATCTCCGGATCGTCGCGCGCGAGCTCGAAGGCGCGGGCGAGCTCGAACAGGGTGGTCGGCCTGAACGCGTTGCGCACCTCCGGGCGGTTGATCGTCAGCTTTGCGATACCCGCGGCCGTCTCGTAGCGGATGTCCTCCCACTCGCCGCCCGCGACCCATTCCACGATGCGATGCACCTCACGCTGATCTCGAATTGGACGCGTTCGATGGTAGCCCGCCGGGCTCTGCGCAGGCGCCCGGGGTACGCTCGACGCCGTGTCGCTCACTCACCTGCGTCGCTCGCTCCGCGCCGGCGACCTTGTCGCAGTGGCGATGCCCCCGTCGCGAGCGTGGTTGCCGGCGCTGCGCGTGGCGCGCGACGTGGGTGCCGCGGTACTGCCCGTCGACATCAGGCTGACCGCCTCGGAGCGCGCCGCCCTCTTCGCCTTGGCGCAGCCGACCATCAGCCTCGGGACGGACGGGCTCCGCCGGCTCGAAGGCATGCCGGCGGGAGACGGCATCGCACTGGTCATCGCCACCTCCGGGACGTCGGGTCATCCGCGCCTCGTGGAACTGACGCGCGATGCGGTGTCGGCGGCAATCCGGGCGTCGGCCGCGGCGATCGGCGCCGGCGGCGGGGATCGGTGGCTGTCCTGCCTTCCCCTGGCCCACATCGGCGGGCTGCTGGTGCCCTACCGGCACCTCCTCCTCGGCGCCCCAATCAGCTTCCGCGCTCGCATGACCCCCGCAGCGCTCGCCGCGCTGCCCGACGTGCGCTTCACATCGATGGTCCCGACGCAACTGCTCCGCCTGCTCGACGCGGACATCCCGCTGCACCGGTTCCGGGCGATCCTGGTCGGTGGTTCCGGAATGAGTCCAGAGCTGGCGAGCAGGGCGGCGCAGGCGGGTGCGCCGGTAATGCCGACCTACGGGATGACCGAGACCTGCGGCGGAGTCGTCTACGCCGGACGGCCACTTGCCGGCGTCGAGGTACGCGCGGAAGAATCCGGCGAGCTGTTGGTTCGCGGCCCGACGCTGATGCGCGGGTATCGATTCGACGCCGCTTCGACTGCGGCCGCGTTCGCGCCCGGGCGCTGGCTGCGCACCGGAGATGGAGGAGCGGTCGCGGTGGACGGCACCGTGCGTATCTGGGGACGGCTCGCAGATGTGATCGTCAGTGGCGGCGAGAAGATCTGGCCGGCCGAGGTGGAAGCCGCGCTTGCCGGACACGCGGAGGTCGCCGGGGTGATGGTGTCGTCGAGCCCTGATCGAGAGTGGGGTGAGCGTGTGGTCGCGCGGGTCGTTCCGCGCCGTCGCAGCGCGCCGCCGTCGCTCGAGACCCTGCGCTCGTACGCCGCCGAAACCATTGCGCGCCACAAGCTGCCGCGCGAATTGATCATCGTCGACCATCTCGACAGCACCGCACTGGGCAAGATCCGACGAGGCTGACCTGCCTCAGGCCGGATGCGCGATGTACCGCGGTTCGGCGGAGCCGTCGATGCGATCGATCAGTCCCTCGAGAACCAGCTTGTCGAGGTGCGCCTCGACCGTCCATGCCGCGAGTGGATAGACCGCGACTGGGTAGCCCACGTACAGGTGCGGCACCAGATCCATCGGCGCAAAGGGCGCAGCGTGCGAGCGCGCAGCGCCAAGCACCTGCTCCTCGCGTTCGAGCCGATGGCTGATGTACTCGTCGATCAACGACGCAGCATCATCGACCCGCTCGCCGTGACCGGGAAAGATGGTTGCCGGGAACAGTTCGCGCACGCGACGCAGCGAGTCCATGTACTCGGACATGTCGCCTTCGCCGGGATGGATAACCGTGGTCGTCCCGCTCAGGATGTGGTCACCGGTATAGAGCGTCCGGGCCGCCGCGTCGTGAAAGCAGAGATGGTCTCGCGTGTGCCCGGGCGTGTGCACGGCGGTCAGCGAGATACCGTCCGCGCGCACCACGTCCCCGTCACGCAGCTTGTGCGCGTGGTCGGCGCCGGCACTGGGATCGAAACAGCGCACCGCGGCTCCGGTGCTCGCGGCGAGACGCGCCGCGAGCGGCCGGTGGTCGGGATGCGAATGGGTGAGCACGATCGTGGTGATGCGCGCCCCTCGCGATGACGCCACCTCGAGGATTGCTGCGAGATGTGCGTCAACGTCGGGTCCCGGGTCGATGCAGATGAGCGTGGTCTCGCCTCCGACCAGGTAGGTATTCGTCCCCGGACCCGTGAACACCGAGGGGTTGGGCGCGAGCACGCGCGTCGTCACGGCGCTCACGGTTGCGCGTCCGGGTTGTGCTCGAGCGCCATCCAGCCGGCGATGATCGCCGGGGTGATGTCGGTGACCACTATGGGTTGACGGCCGAGGGTTTCGAGGATCGCCTCGACCGATCCGAGCCGGGCGAACTCGTGACACAGCATTCGGGTGGGCGGCATGATCGCAGGGAACTCAAGGGCGAGCATCGTCTCGGGCCTGTGCCAGCCACCCTCGACGGCCTCCGCCGCGTGGATGCGGACCTGCTGGAGCGACCCCGACGCGATCGCGAAAAAGCGGGTGTCGAAGCGGCGACCCTCGCGCGGCGGGGTGATGAAGTGCCCGATGTAGACCAGGCGCTCAGGGGTGATCTCCAACCCGTGCTCGGTGAGCACGCCGGCGAAGTTGGCTCCGGTGAGCACCTGAGCTCGCGCGGCGGAGATGCGCTCGTCGAGATCGTGCTCGCCGGCGCCCGGCGCGGACCCACCGATGAGGATGCCCACCTCCTCGAGCACCTCGCGCACTCCGGCGACGCTGTAGGCGGCGTCGCCGGTCCCGTCTGACTCGTCGAGGGCGCCGCCGGGGAAGACGACGGCCCCCGGGGCGAAACTGCTCCGCCCCGGTCGGCGGAGCATGCACACCTCAACGCCGCCCTCGACATCGCGCAGCAGCGCGACGGTGCTCGCAGGTATCGGGGCGGCGCCGGCCATCGCTCCCCATCCTATGGAGTTACCCGGTAACCGCCGAGCCTCGTGCTGCGACGCGCGTGCCGAGCGCGAGACTATGGGGCTCGAATATGACATCGCACCTCGAAGTCGCCCTGGAGCTAGCCGACGTCGCCGACGCGATCACGCTGTCCCGGTTCCGCGCCCCCGACCTGCGCGTCGACACCAAGTCGGACAGCTCGCCGGTCACCGACGCCGACCGCACCACCGAGCAGGCGCTCCGCGACGCGCTGCAGCGCCTCCGCCCCGGCCAGGAGATCGTGGGTGAGGAGTACGGGGGCGACGCGAGCGCGGAGTGGCGCTGGATGCTCGATCCCATCGACGGGACCATCAATTACGCAAATGGGGTCCCGGTGTGGGCAACCTTGATCGCGCTGATGCGCGGCGAGCGCGCGGTCTGCGGCGTCGTTTCCGCGGCAGGGCTGGGGAGGCGCTGGTGGGCGTCGACCGGACAGGGCGCCTTCACCGATTCAGGACAGCGCCTGCATGTGTCGCGGACGGCGACGCTGGAGGACGCGTACGTCTCGTGCACCGACGTTCGCGACTTCGCCGCCCGCCGAGGTGAGCCGGGATTCCGCACGGTGCTCCAACGCGCCCGGGTGATCCGTGCGTTCGGCGATTTCTGGTCGCACATGCTGGTCGCGGAAGGCGTGGTCGACGTCGCCGTCGAGGCGTGGGTGAACCCGTGGGACGTCGCAGCGACCCAGGTGATTATCACCGAAGCGGGTGGGCGCTTCAGCGACTTCGACGGCGAGGTGCGCATCGACACCGGCACCGTGATCTCCACCAACGGCGTGCTCCACGATGAGCTTGTCGCGCTGATGAGCGAGCCCGGAAAACCCTGAACCGAGCGTAAGATCGCGCATGACGGGCCTCGACGCGGTGACGCGCGGGGTTGACCGTCGTCACGAAGGGTGACCGATGATCGTGATCCCGACGATTGAGGTGCAGGGCGGCAGGTGCGTCCGCCCTCCGCGAGGTGAGCACGCGCAACCGACCGTCTTCTCCGGTGACCCGACGGTGCTGGCGCGCACGTTCATCGACGAGGGTGCCCCGCGCCTGCACGTCGTCGACCTCGATGCGGCGCGTGGTATTCCCACGTCGGAGAGTGCGGATGCGGTCGCCGGGATCGTCGATGTGTGCGTGGCCTCGAGTTGTGAGGTCGAGGTCGGTGGCGGTGTCCGCAGCGTCGACGTCGCGCTGCGCTGGCTGGGTGAGGGGGCCTCGCTCGTGGTGGTCGGCAGCGTGGCGGCGCGGGAGCCGGAGCTTGCGATGGAGATCTGCGAGGCCGCCGGTGGTCAGGTGCTCCTGAGCCTCGACGTTCATGCCGGCATCTCGCGGGTGCAGGGGTGGACCGAGGACGGCCTGGCCGCAACCGAACTGCTCCGGCTCTGGCGGCACTGGCAGGCCGCGGGCCTCGTCTACACCGACACGACCCGGGACGGATTGCTCACCGGCCCGAACCTCGACGGCCTGCAGATCTGTGAGGACCTTTATGGCGGCCCGGTGATCGCCGCTGGCGGTATCGGCAGCCTGGACGACATCGCCGCCTGCGCTGCGGCGGGTGCCGCCGGGGTGCTCGTGGGGTGGGCCTTGCACGAGGGCCGGGTCGATCTTGCGAGTGCGCTTCGGACCTTCGCCAACCCTCCTGAGGCTCTGGCGGGCCCCACCTAGACGAGACTGAGTTTCATGTAGACTGCGGTCTCATGAGGTCGACGCATGCCCTGATTGCAGTCGCAGGGGCACTCGTCCTGGCTTCAAACGCAACCGCATGCTCCACCCCGGGTTCAACCATACCGGCGGCCGGCGCACCTCTGGTGGTGGTGGCCGCCGAGAACACCTGGGGCAGCATCGCCGCGCAACTGGGTGGGGTCCATGTGGTCGTGACCAGCATAGTCAGCGACCCGAACGCCGACCCCCACGAGTACGAGAGCAACCCCGCGGACGCCCGCCTGATGGCATCCGCGAGCTACGTGATCGTCAACGGCGCCGGTTACGACAATTGGGCCAACCACCTGCTCGCGGCCCAGCCGAATGCGGGGCGGAAGGTCCTCACCGTCGCCAGCCTGGTCGGGAAGCGCGAAGGCGACAATCCCCACTTCTGGTATGACCCATCGTACGTCTACAAGGTCATCGCTCAGATCACTGCCGACTACAGGAATCTGCAACCTGCTCAGTCCTCGTATTTCGACTCCAGGTCAGCCGCGTTCGCGGAACAGCTGGCGCCGTACAGGGAGCGGCTGGCATACGTCCAGCAGCATTTCGCGGGCACGCCTGTGGCATCGACCGAGAGCATCTTCCAGTACCTGGCCGCGCACGTTCATCTTGACGTGGTCACGCCCGTCGCCTTCATGCAGGCAGTCTCCGAGGGCAATGATCCTCCCGCATCGAGCCTGGTCACCTTCACAGACCAGATCCGGAGCAAATCCTTTCGGGTGCTCGTCTTCAACGTGCAGACGGTCACCCCGTTGACGACGCAACTCAAGCAGGAAGCAGCGAGCCGGAACATCCCGGTGGTCGGTGTTTCGGAGACCATCCAGCCCGCGAATGCATCCTTTGAGCAATGGATGGTCGGCCAGCTGGATTCCCTCATCACCGCGCTGAACACCGGCAATCTCGGCAAGTGACGGCGATCAGCGGGAATCCGGCGATGAGTCCTCTATCGGATACCAGCGCGATCATGGACGCTCCCGCCATCGTCGCCACCGACCTCGCCGGCGGATATCCCGGCCACCCCGTCTGGTCTGGCGCGACCTTCTCGATCGCGAGCAACGAGTTCGTGGCCGTCCTCGGACCCAACGGTGCCGGCAAATCGACACTGCTGCGCATGATCCTCGGCCTGCTGCCGCCGCTCGCAGGCGGCATCGAAGTGCTCGGCGCGCCACCACGGCGCGGAAGCCCGGACATCGGGTACGTGCCCCAGGGTCGCTCGCTGGACGCGGGGGCCGCGGTGCGCGGCACCGACCTGGTTGGCTTCGGTATCGACGGCCACCACTGGGGGTTCAGGCCGCCGATACGATCGCGCCGAAACCACGCAGCCGTCGTGGCCAACGCGATCGCCGCGGTCGGCGCGACAGCGTACGCGTCGCGTCGTGTCAGCGAGATGTCAGGCGGTGAGCGTCAGCGGTTGCTCCTTGCGCAGGCATTGGTCGGAAGCCCGAAACTCCTGCTCCTCGACGAGCCCCTTGCGAACCTCGACGTGCGCAATGAGGCGGCCATGGTCGAGGTGATCGCCGAGGTCGCACGGAGCCGAGGTATCACGGTGATGCTGGTGGCTCACGATCTCAATCCGCTCCGACACGTCATCGACCGGGTTTGCTACGTGGCCGGCGGCGGCGTTGCCACCGGCACCCCGGACGAGGTCGTCACCGGACCGGTGCTCTCGAGGTTGTACGGCGCGCCCGTCGAGGTGCTCACCGACAGCCGCGGCCGGCGATTCGTCGTCGGACTCGACGCCGAGATCGCGCATCCGCACGCGGGGCACTGACGCGATGTTCAGCTGGAATCTCTTCTCCGACGTGAGTCAGATGCTGTCGTATCAGTTCATGGTCAACGCGTTCGAGGT
>DAITPY010000022.1:0-25775 GCA_036833315.1 Candidatus Dormiibacterota bacterium | reverse complement strand
TTCAAAATGGTGGTGCCGAGGGACAGGATCGAACTGTCGACACCAGGTTTTTCAGACCTGTGCTCTACCAACTGAGCTACCTCGGCGATCCGCGACGCAGTGTAATGGTCGGCGCCGGGCAGTTCCGCTGGCGCGTTTGCCTGATTCCAGCGACCGTACAATCAAAGCATGGCCCGCGTCATCCACGTTCGCCTCTACGGCATCGCCGCGGAGCAACGCGACGCGCTCCATGAGCGCTTCACCGACCTGGTCGGCTGCAGGGAATGGCGCGACCAACTCCCCTGGCTGGCCGACGCGTACTCGACGGATCTATTCGGTCAGCTGTTCTTCGAGCAGGTGATTGCCGAGGACATCCGCGAGCACCCGGAGGGCAGCGAGCTCTCGGCGGCGGCGTTCATCCACGTGGCAGGTGACGAGACCGACGCCCTCGCGCTCGTCTTCGTGCTCCGCGACCTCTCCGAGCGTTTCTCCTGCCGGATCGGCATCCGCGACCCGGACAACCCGATCGCCAAGCTGCGCAGCGTCGACCTGGTCAACGGCAGACTTTCCGACGACCGGGCCCTCGAATCGATCCTCGTGCGCCGGCCGATCTTCAAACGCATGCGCGGTGGCGAGCGCATCGAGATGTATCCGCCGCGTGCGCTCGGGACAGCCTTCGGGACCATCGAGGGCGCGGACGGCGAGCGTCGATCCTGGAGCTTCCTCGTCCACGGGATGCGCGATTCGCGGCCGAGCTTCCTCGAAGCCGAGGCCGAGGCGCTCCGGATCTGGCGCGGCCTTCGCTTCCTCGAGTGAGGGCGGTCGTCCAGCGGGTCAGCCGCGCGAGCGTCCGCGTCTCAGGAGAGACCGTCGGCTCGATCGGCGCCGGGCTCTGCGTCCTGCTCTCGATCGCGCCGGACGACGACGGGACCACCGCCCACCGGCTCGCCGGCCGGATCGCGACGCTACGGATCTTCCCGGACGAGAACGGCCGCATGAACCGGGACCTTGCGGGGGTCGGCGGGGCAGCCCTCGTGGTCAGCCAGTTCACCCTCCACGCCGACACCTCGCGGGGACATCGGCCCTCGTTCATCAAGGCGGCCGCTCCTGAGCGGGCGGCTCAGCTCTGCGAGACCTTCGTGGCGGCGCTCAGGGCTCTCGGGCACCCCGTCGAGACAGGGCGTTTCGGCGCCCACATGGACGTCGAGCTCGTCAACGACGGGCCGGTGACGCTGGTCCTGACCAGCGGCGAACCGGACTGGCCGGCAGACGCCGGGTAGGCTCAGCCCGCGCGACGGGCCCGGAGCGCGGCGAGTTGCTCGTCCTCGCCCCCCGCGCCCGAGTACCTGAGCAGCTCGGGAGGGCGCCCACCGGTGCCCGCAGGCGACCGGAACCGGGGCACGCGGAGCCGGAGGGCCGCGACCTCGCTGTCGCGCACCGGGCGGAGCACGCCCGAGTCACGGAGCTCCTGGATCCGGCGCCGGAAGGTCCGTTCGCTGCCCTCGGGGCCGCCGTGCAGGGCCACGTGGAGGCGAAGCAGGTCGTCGCCGGTGAACACCTCGCCGACCAGCGCCGCTGCGCCGGCAAGCTGGCGGGTGTCGGCTCGCAGCCGGTCCAGGGCGCTGCGCAGCGCTGCCGTGCCCTGGGCGTCGAGGTGGAGACCGCGTCCAGTCACCGACCAGGTCCCAGGCCCGCCGAACGCGCCGAACGGCGCGGCTGCGTAGTACCAGACCGTCACGTTCCTCGCCCGAGCGGGGTCGTCGTCGACGCCGACCAGATGGAGGCGCTGCGCGCCCCGGGTGCCGCGGCGGCTTCCGAGATCGATACCGGCCTCGGATGCCGCCCGCAGCGCCGCCTCGGAGAACCGCTCCTTGGGGCCGAGATCGCCGGTGGGCAGGGTCCGTTTGAGCGTGAGCACGTGCAACGCTCGGCTCGCCGGGGTACCGGGCTCAGGATCGAACCCGAATACGGCAACCCCCGCGCTCAGCGCCGCCATGGCTCCCTTGGTCATGCTCCGGACTCCTCAAGACTCGGCTTCGTTTAGGAAGATAATGGCACGAACTGAGGAAATTGTGCCACATGGAGTTGGGCTTTCCGCCTCCCTCGATCTGCCGCTGGGCCCTCGCCTAGCGGCTGTCGGAGGCCGCTGCCGGGCCGGAAACCGTCCAGCTCACCGCCGGGTCGGCCTCGGCCTGATCCCGGGCGCTGCCGAGGACCCTCGGCCAGCTCACGGCCATCCTAGCTCCGCCAAGCGCTGAAGTGCTCACTTCCCAGCGTCCGTGGGTGTGACGCACGATCGCGTCGGCGATCGCCAGCCCGAGCCCGGAGCCGTAGCCCTGATCGACGGCGCGGTGGAAGCGATCGAAGATCTTGGCGCGCTCGTCATCCGGGATGCCGGGTCCCGAATCCTCCACGACCAATCTGACGCGATTGTTCTCGACACCCACGCTGAGCCCGACTGCTCCCTCTGAGGGCGCGTACTTGAAGGCGTTATCGAGGAGCACACCGAGAAGCCGATCGAGCCAGCTTGAAGAGCCCATGACCGCAAGGGGCCCGAGCCCGACCGAAACCTGCAACGTGATCGACCGGCTCTCGGCGACCGCCGCAAAGCGCTCCGCCGCCTGTTGCACCAGCACCCCGACCTCCACGGGCTCGGCCGCCGGCCGTCCCTGCGGGGTGTCGACCCGCGCGAGCCAGAGGAGATCGTCGACGAGACGCCGGATCCGCCCACTCTCCGACTCCACCCGCTGGAAGGCGTGCCGGTACCACACCGGGTCGCGATCCTGGTTGAGTGCCAGGCTGGTCTGCGCCTCGATGACGGCGAGCGGGGTGCGGAGCTCGTGGGACGCGTCGGCGGTGAACTCGAGCTGGCGCTGGCGGGCGATCTCGATCGGGGCACCGACCCGGCGCCCGACCAGGAGGGTGCCCAGGAACACGAGGACCAGCACCACAACCCCCGCCCCGAGTTCGGTGAAGATGAGCGAGGCTTTCGCCTGGGTCACCGAGTCGAAGTTGTAGCCGACGACCAGGCGATACACCCCGACCGTGGCGCCGGTGATGCGGAGGTCGACACCCTGGAGCCGCACCGTCGTCGGTTCGCTGACCCCGAGATCCACGGCCGGGAGGAGTATCGAGGGCCTGGTGGTGGCTACCTGATCGCCGGTCGGATCGATCACCCACGCAAGGACGGGGGCGCTCAGACCCCCCTGGCCGGTATCGGTGACACTCGCCGGGCGGGGCGGGACCTGGGAGCGTTCGTAGTGCGCGAGCGAGGATGCCAGCCGGGCGTCCACCTGCGCCGTGAGGTTGTTGGTGACGAACATGACCACCGCCGCCGCGAAGATCGCGTACACGACGGCCACGATCCCCGTGCTGATCAGGGCCACTCGCAGCGAGGCGACATTGACCCGCTCGAGCCGTCGGTTCACGCTTCCTCCAGGCGGTATCCGGCACCCCGCACCGTGACGATCTGCACGCCGGTATTGGGCAGCTTTGCACGCAGCCGGCTCATCTGCACATCGATGGCGTTGGAGCCCAGCGGCTGGGTCTCGTCGCGCCACGCGTGTTCGGCGATGGACTTGCGGTCGACCACCGCCGGCGAGCGCCGGAGCAGCAGCTCCAGGATGTTGAACTCGGTGGACGTGAGGTTGACGGGGGCTCCGTGGACGTCGATCTCGCGACGCGCCGGGTCCAGCGTCAGGGCGCCCCGCGTGATCGCCGGACCGTCGACGTTGCGCGGACGTCGCTGCAACGCTCGGATCCGGGCGACCAGCTCGCCGAAGTCGAACGGCTTGATCAGGTAGTCGTCGGCCCCGGCATCGAGCCCCTCGATGCGATCCGACGGGGTATCGCGCGCGGTGAGCATGAGCATCGCGGTGGGGCGGTTGTTCTTCCGAGCCCACGCCACGACCTCGAGCCCGCTCGCGCGGGGCATCCGCCAGTCGATGACCGCGACGTCGTACTCATAGAAACGCAGCTGCTCGATCGCCTCGTCACCTGCGGCGACCGCATCGACGAAGTAGCCGGCCTCCTCGAGACCCTGGACGAGGACCTCCCGAAGACCGCGATCATCCTCCGCAACGAGCACGCGCATCAGTAAATCGTGTCACGCACCGATGGATCCGCCGCCGCCACCAAAGCCACCCCCGCCGCCGCCGAACCCGCCGCGACCGAAGCCGGCGGTGCAGCCGTTGGCTCCCGCCGGCGTGATCGTGAGCGACCGAGCCGCAACGGTACCGGAGCTATTCTTGGTACCGAGAGCAGTCAGACACTGCCCGGTCTGCAACGCCGACGGTTGGACCACCGACGAGGTGGTCACCTTGACGGTGGTCGGGACATTGATGGTCATGGTGGTCGTGGTGGTGCCCGCCGTCTCGGTCAGCGTGACAGACGTCCCGGTCACCGACTTGACCAGACCGCGCGCGGCGCCGGCACCGGCCAGGGGCGAGAAGCTCGGGCGAGGCGTGGCACCGGCTGGCGGGCTGAAGGTCCCGCCGCCACCACCTCCGCCAAAGCCAGTGGTGCAGGATCCGCTCACGGGCGCACTGAGCAGGACCGTCGTCGCAACCAGCGCGCCGGTCGCGTCCTTGGTGCCCGTGGCGGTGATGCAGAGGCCCGGGGTCACGTTGGCGAGACTACCAGTGCTGGTCTGGGTGATCGTCGTCGTCGTCGCGTAGGTCACCGTCGAGTCGCCGGTGCTGCTGCTCAGGATCAGCGTGGATCCATTGATCTGGACCAGCTGGCCGAACGTGGCATTGCGAGCCAGGCCCGTGCGACCACCGCTTGATGGAGAGGCGGATGGGGTTGAGGCGCCGCTGGCCGAGGCGCTCCCGCAGGCTGCGATGCCGAGGGAGGCGACGACGCCGGCGGCGCCAAGGAGGGGACGGTTCACAAGATTGTTCCTCGTAATGGGATGACGGCGTTCAAGGTCATTCGGCTCGCAATGCTGCAATCGGCGCGAGTCGAGCGGCGCGCGCCGCGGGGTAGACACCGAAGATCAGGCCAACTGCGGCCGCAACGCACACAGAGATGATCACCGGCGTCGCCGTGATGGTCACCGCGATGCCGGCGAGTCGCGGCACCAGGAATCCTGCCAGCAGGCCCGCGCCGACACCGAGCACGCCCCCGACGAAGCTCAGCGTGGCCGCTTCGATGAGGAACTGCCGGAGCAGGTCGCGAGGGGTCGCGCCGAGCGCCTTGCGCAGGCCGATCTCCTGGGTCCGCTCCGTGACCGATACCAGCATGATGTTCATCACTCCGATGCCCCCGACGAGCAGCGAGATGGCTGCGACGCTGGCAAGCAGAACGGTGAGCGTCGTGGTCACCGATGCGGCGGTGCTCGCCAGCGTCGACGCCGACGTGATGCTGAAATCCGCGGCGGCGGTATTGGTGATGTGATGCGTCTGGAGCAGGAGTTGATCGGCTTCGAGGTATGCGGAGCCAATGGTTGAGCTGCTGGTCGCGCTCAGCAGGATGCGCTGTACGGAGTCGGGGCTTCCTCCCGTGATCTGGTCCTGCGCGGTCGTGATCGGCACAACCGCGAGGTCATCGTTGTTCGTGAAACCGGTGCTGCCGGTTGAGGTGAGCACCCCGATGACGTCGTACGGCGCCCCCGAAATGCTGACCTGCGACCCAACTGTCACACCCAGCTGGCTCGCCGTGGTGACACCGAGCACCACCACCTGCGCGTGCTTGTCAACCTGCTGCTGCGTGAAGAAGACGCCCGCCGACAGGGTTCGAGCGTCGGTCGTCAGCCACCCGGGGCTGCTCCCCTGCACGGTCGTCGACCAGTTGGAGCTGGTGCTCACCAGCGACGCAGTCCCGGACACCACCGGCGCAACCGCCGCAACGTCGGGCGCGTCCTGCTTGTTCGCGAGGCCGCTGACGTCCTCCATGGTCAGCGTGTTCGCTGAGCCCGACCCTCCGAGCACGCCGGAGCTGGTCGTGCTTCCGGGCGAGACGGTCAGCAGGTTGGTCCCCAGAGCAGCGATCCGCGAGTTGACGGAGTCCGCAGACGCGGTGCCGATGCCGACGGTGCAGATCACCGCGGCCACACCGAACAGGATGCCCAGTGTGGTCAGGATCGAGCGCAGACGGTGGCCGAGCAGGCCACGCATGCCCGTGTCGAACGTGCGCAGCAGGTTCACGCAGCGACCCGCTCTCTGAGCCGCCCGTCGGCCATCTCAACGACGCGCTCGGCAACGCCGGCGACGTTCGGATCGTGCGTGATCAGCACGATGGTGTGGCCCGATTTGTTGAGGCCAGTCAAAATGTCCAGCACTTCACGACTCGCCCTGGAGTCGAGGTTGCCGGTGGGCTCGTCGGCCAGAATCATGGTGGGGTCGGTGACCAATGCCCGAGCAATTGCAACGCGTTGCTGCTGGCCTCCCGAGAGCTGGTTGGGACGGTGCTGCACTCTGCCGGTGAGACCCACCTGGGCGAGCGCAGTGAGCGCCATCTGCTTGCGATCGCGGGCTGTCCGATAGAGGAGGGGCAGCTCGACATTGCGCCACGCCGACATCGACGACAGCAGGTGGAACTGCTGGAAGACGAAGCCGATTCGGCGGTTGCGGATACTCGCCAGCTCACGTTCGTTCATCCGGCTGACGTCCTCGCCGGCGAACAGATACTCGCCACTCGTGGGCACGTCGAGGCATCCGAGGATGTGCATGAGCGTCGACTTGCCGGATCCCGAAGGGCCCATCACTGCAAGGAAATCGCCCTCGTTCACCGCCAGCGACACATTGTCGACCGCATGCACGGTTGCGTCTCCGCTGCCGTACACCTTGTTCACGTCGACAAGGCGAATGATCTCTGCGGTCATGTCAGCCCCCCGGGCGCGCGGCGCCGCCACCACCGCCACCGCCTCCGCCTCCGAAGCCGCCTCCGCCGAACCCGCCGCCGGTGAGGCTGCGGCCGGCCCCGGTGGTGGACGACGGAATCGTGCCGGTGATGGTCGCGATCACCACCTTGTCACCGACCTTGACCCCGGTGACGATCTGGGTGAGCGTGGCATCTGACGCGCCGACGGTCACCGCGGTGGGAACCGGCTTGCCGTTGACGAACAGCGTGACCGTGCTGCCCGTGCCGGTCGTGTGCACGGCACTGGTGGGAACCGTGGTGACGCCGACGACCTGGTTGATGACCACACTCACCGAGGCGGACATCCCCGGCCGGAGCGAGGGACTGGCGCCGCTCAGGACCACCGTCACCGGGAAGGTCGCAACGCCCGACGTGACCGTTGCCGCCTCCGCAACCGCTGTCACCTTACCGGCTACAGCTCCGCTCGACCCGGCGGCGACGACCTGCGCGCTCTGTCCCACCGCGATCTCGTTGACAAGCGCGTCGCTCACCGAACCGGTGACCTCGTAGACACCCGGAGTGATGATCACGATGGCATGAGTCGCGGCAGTACCCGACGAGGCGCCGGTCGAGGCGCCGCCCGTTCCCCCGGTCGGGATCTGCTGCCCGTTGGTGATGCTGACCTCTTCGATGGTGCCGCCCGTCGGCGCCTTGAGCGTCGCCGCGTTGACGGCGGCCTGCGCGCTGCTCAGGTTGACCTGATCGATCTGGACCTGGCTCTTGGCCACGGCGATCTGGGCTGACGTCGTCGTCGATCCGCTCTCGAGCGCCGCGAGGGACGACTTGGCGTTCTGCCATTGCACCTTGTCCGCGTTGACCTGACCCTGTACCTGGTCATTGGCCTGGGTACTCTTGACCGTGGCCGCCTGCCACACTTGATAGTCCTGGGTCATCGTGGCCTCGTCCTGTGGACACGGCGGCGTGGTGTCACCCGATGTGCAGCCGGCGGCGGCGGCCGTTGCCTGTGCCGCCGTGTACGCGCTGTACGCCTGGGCGACCATCTGCGCATTCACCGCTTTCGTGTCCGCAAGACTGGTCACCGCATTCTGGTACGACACATACGAGCTGCTGACCTGCGCCTCAGCCTGCGCAAGGCTGGTGGCCGATGTGCCGGCCTCGGCCTGCGTGAGATTCGCATCCGCCGACGCGAGCGTTGCCTCTGCCTGGGTGAGGCTTGCGTCAACGGTGCTGGGATCCTGCGTTGCCAGCACCTCGCCTGCAGTGACCGTCTGCCCCGACTGGACATTGACCGCAGTTACCTTTCCCGCGCCTGCGAAGTCGAGATCGGTCTCGCCGTCGGGAGCGAGGTTCCCTGACAACGACACGGTCTGCGTCACCGTCCCGAGCGTGGCGACGCCGGTGCGGTACGAGACAGTCGCAGCATCGCCGCGAGTAAGAAAGAACGTCCCCACACCCGCGGCGATCAGCACGCCGACGATGCCGATGATGAAGGGCTTGCTCAGCAAGCGACGCCTCACGATAGGTAACTCCGAAACCGGTGCCAACCGCAACTGTTGGCGGTGATCGTCGCGTTCGCACCCTTTCAGGAGCGTGACAGAGCGCGGCCATCTCGCAGCCGGTGCGCTGGTCGCCTGCGTCGAGTGTGGGCGGAGCAGGGATCGAACCCGCGACCTCCTCGGTGTAAGCGAGGCGCTCTAACCAGCTGAGCTATCCGCCCTAGGCGACTGTATCTCCATGAGCGGTCAATTGCTCGACACTGCCATCGCTGTGCCCCACCAAGAGCACGTCAGTCAGCCCCGTGAACAGTCCGTGACCCGCAACCCCGGGCACCGACCCGATCTCGGTGGCGAGGGCCGTGGGGTCGGTCACGTCGGTGTATTCACTGTCGGCGACGAGGTTGCCGTTGTCAGTGATGAACAGCTCACCATCGCTACCGACGCGAAACGAGAAATCCATCGACGTTCGTTCGGTCAGCGCGTGCAGCGTTCGTGCGCTCCCGAAGTGAATCACCTCGACGGGAACCCGCCCACGCAGCTGGGACATGTATTTGCCATCATCAACAATAACCACGAACCGCGCCGCCGCGGACGCGACGATCTTCTCGCGCAGCATGGCTCCGCCTTTCCCCTTGATGAGACGCAGCCCCGGGTCAACCGAGTCGGCGCCGTCGACGGCGATGTCGAGCCCGTCGGGTCCGAGCTCCTCGATCTGGATACCGTGCTCGGCGGCAAGCGCGGCGCTCGCCTTGGAGGTCGCCACGGCGCGGATGCTCAGACCGCTGCGCACCCGCTCGGCGAGCCCGAGGATGAACCAGTGCGCAGTCGAACCGGTGCCGAGACCGACGCGCATGCCGTCAGCCACCAGCGGCACAGCGGCTGCACCGGCCGCTCGCCTCGCGGCGTCGACATCCACCCCTGCAGGGTAGCGGTCAGGATGCCAGGCGTCTGCTCAGGTCACTCGACGCCATCGGCGCCTGGTCGCTGCGCGGCAAGCCGTCGGGCTGGCGCATGTAGCGCTCCTGCACGACGAACACGGCCTCGATCAGCTCTGCGGCCGAGGTGCGTGGACGGAACACCACGCCCCGGCGCCGGAGTGCCACCAGCACCCGAGTGGGGATCGGACCTCCACGGAGGTTGACTTCTTCAAGCTGGGTGAGCAGACCGTCGAGCTCGCACAGGGTGTCGCGTCGCTGCACCCGGAGTCGCTCTTCTTCTGCTGACCACACCAATTGATTGAGGACGCGGTTTCGGACGAAGGTGGCCATGACGCTCCCTCGGGCGCGTCCATCGGGTTCGGGGGTTTGATATGACGTAGGGTGAGGCGGACCGAACAGATGGACGTCCTGTGGTCGCGATCCTACAGATCTGTGTCCCGTTTGCATAGCGGAACACATGTTCTGGCCGGAGCGGCGGCGGCGCTCAGGCCGCTGTTGCGGCGGGCGTGCGCTCAAGCAGCGCGCGGAGCGGACCGGCGACATCGAGCCGGAGTCCAAAGGAATTCGCAAGCGCCGCAGCGAGCACGGGAGCAACTTCGGCGGGCGTGTGTCCGGGAGATCCGAGGCTCTCTAGCGACGCGACGCCCGCGCCCTCGATCCCGCAGGGGATGATCCGGTCGAACCAGCTCAGGTCGGTCGCGATGTTGATGGCAACGCCGTGACTGGTGACTCCACCGGCGAGTTTCACGCCGATGGCGCCGAGCTTGCGGTCCGCCGCCCAGACACCGGTCCAAGGCGGGCGCCGGGTCACCGCAACCCCGTACCCGGCCGCGGTGGCGATCAGCGAAGCCTCGAGCGCTCGCAGGTAGCGATCGACATCCCCATGAGCGGGATGACCCGGGATGGGAAAGACACCGGCCAGGCGGACGATCGGATATGCGACCAGCTGACCCGGCCCGTGGAAGGTGACCGAGCCGCCGCGGTCCACCTCGACGAACGCGGCGCCCGCAGCGGCCAGGGCCGCCGGGCCGGCTCCGAGATGGCGTGCCTCTCCCTGTCGCCCCATGGTGTACACGGGCGGATGCTCGAGGAGGAGGACCGCGTCGTCGCTCAGCTCGCCGCTCCGGCGAGCGAGCGCCACCTCACGCTGCAGCGCCCAGGCATCGGCGTAGCCGACGGTGCCGAGCCAGGCCCAGCGCAGCGCCGGCGGCGCTCCCGAGCCGGTCATCTCGCGTGCGCGGCGACCGCCTGCTCGTGGGCGTGGTAGCTGGAGCGGACCAGCGGCCCCGACTCGACATGCGCGAAGCCGAGCGCCTTGCCGAAGGCCTTCAACTCCGCGAACTCGTCGGGATGCCAGTAGCGGATGAGCGGGTGGTGCTTGAGCGAGGGGCGGAGATACTGGCCGATCGTGATGATCTCGATCTCGTGCTCGCGCATCTGGACGAGCAACTCCTTGACCTCATCCATCTCCTCACCGAGGCCGACCATCAGGCCGGACTTGGTCCGGCTGCGCGGCTCGATCCGCTTGGCGGCACGCAGCAGGTCAAGGCTCCGGTCGAGCTCCGACTTCGGGCGGACCCGCCGGTAGAGGCGTCCGACGGTCTCGACGTTGTGGTTGAAGATCTCGGGACGCTCGGCCATGACGGTGCGCAGCGCCTCGTGGTCGCCCTGGAAGTCCGGTGTGAGCACTTCGACGGTGGTCCCGGGCGCAAGCGATCGGATGCTCCGGATGGTCGCCGCAAAGACACCGGCGCCGCCGTCGCCGAGATCGTCGCGGTCGACCGAGGTGACCACGGCATGGCGGAGGCCCATGGTCGACACCGCCTCCCCGACCCGCCGCGGCTCGTCCCAGTCGATGTCGCCACCGCGCTTGCCGCTGGTGACCGCGCAGAACGCGCAGGCCCGCGTGCAGACGTCACCGAGGATCATGAACGTGGCGGTCCCGTGGCCCCAGCACTCGGCGATGTTCGGGCAGCGGGCCTCTTCGCAGACGGTGTTGAGATGCAGCCCCCGCATGATCCCCTTGATCTGCGAGTAGCCGTCCCCCGCCGGGAGCTTGACGGTGAGCCACTCGGGGCGGCGATCGACGCCGTCTGGGAGGAGCCGCTGGTGCAGCGGCCGGGGGTCGGCCACGGGAACGGGCCGCAAACGGATCTCGTCCATTGCTGCACCTCACTCTACACACTCGCTGCGCCACAATCGCCCGGATGACTCTGCCGCCGCCGCGCAACGAGCCCGTCCACCTCTACGCACCCGGGTCGCCGGAGCGCTCCCGACTCCGCAGCGCGCTCAGCGATATGGAGTCGGCGGCGCCGCACACCGTGCAGCTGCACATCGGCGGCAAGGCCGTCGACGGCCACGGCGACGCCATCTCGGTGCGCGCGCCCCACCGCCACACGCTCGAACTGGCGCAGGCGCGCATCGCCACCGCAGCCGACGTGCGCCGCGCGGTCGACGCTGCGCTGACAGCACACCACGAGTGGTCGAGCGCGCCGCTGTCGACCCGCGCCTCGGTGTTCCTCCGGGCTGCCGACCTGCTGAGCGGCCCGTTCCGCGACCGGCTCAACGCCGCGACCATCCTCGGTCAGAGCAAGAGCGTCCATCAGGCGGAGATCGATGCTGCATGCGAGCTCATCGACTTCTGGCGCTGGAACGTCCAGTTCGCCGAGCAGCTCCAGGAGATCCAGCCGGTGTCCTCTCCTGGGCAGTGGAACCGCATGGAGCACCGGGCGCTCGAGGGCTTCGTGCTGGCTATCACCCCGTTCAACTTCACATCGATCGGGGGCAACCTGCCCGCCGCCCCGGCGATCATGGGCAACACCGTGGTCTGGAAGCCGGCGACCACGCAGCTGCTCGCGGCGATGGTGATCATGGAGATCTTCGAGGCGGCCGGCTTGCCGCCCGGGGTCATCAACCTCGTCGCCGGTCCGGGAGCGGCAGTGTCGGAGGCCGCGGTGCAACACCCCGCGCTCGCCGGCATCCATTTCACCGGGTCCACGGAGACGTTTCAGCATCTCTGGACCACGGTTAGTGCCAATCTCGGCAAGTACCGCGCCTACCCTCGCCTGGTCGGCGAAACCGGCGGCAAGGACTTCGTGCTCGCCCATCCCTCGGCGTCGAACGACGCGCTCCTGGTGGGACTGCTCCGAGGGTCCTTCGAGTATCAGGGGCAGAAATGCTCGGCTGCCTCTCGCGCCTACATCCCGCACTCGGTCTGGGAGCGGCTGCGCGAGCCGCTTGCCGCGGCGACCGAGGCGATCCCCGTCGGCGACCCCGCGGAGTTCAGCACCTTCATGGGCGCTGTCATCGACGAGCCGAGCTATCGAAAGCACGAGGCGGCGCTCACCGCGGCACGCACCGATCCCGATCTCACGCTCATCGCCGGTGGCGAGTGCGACTCCGATGTCGGCTGGTTCGTGCATCCCACCATCTACGAGACCAGCAATCCGCGCCACGACCTGATGCAACGCGAGCTCTTCGGTCCAATCCTCACGGTGTTCTCGTATCCCGATGCCGAGTGGGGATCGGTGCTCGACCTGGTCGATCGCACCTCGCCATACGCGCTCACCGGCGCGGTCTTCGCCGACGACCGCTCGGCGATCGACGAGGCGGCGTCCCGGCTTCGCTACGCCGCGGGCAACTTCTACATCAATGACAAGCCGACCGGCGCCGTGGTCGGACAGCAGCCCTTCGGGGGCGCGCGCCTGAGCGGCACCAACGACAAGGCCGGCTCGGCGTTCAACCTGATGCGCTGGATCTCGCCGCGGGCGATCAAGGAGACGTTCGTCCCGCCGACCGAGTGGCGGTACCCGCACCAGGATCCCGACTGACCGCCTGGCGGTACCCGTAACCGGATCTCGGCTGAGCGCACGGCTTTCTGGCTCCTCCTCTTTCGTGCGCTCCTTCCCATGCGGCTTGACATATGTCTATATGGGCATGTATCCTGCCGGGTCATGGCACGAGCTGCGACCACAGCGGATGCGTTCAACGCGGTGGCCGAACCGCGTCGGCGGCAGATCCTCGACACCCTCGCGGGCGGGGAACGACCTGTGAACGACCTGGTCGCCCTGCTCGGCCTGTCGCAGCCGTTGGTGTCCAAACACCTTCGGGTGCTGCGCGAGGTCGGGTTGGTCGACGCGCGCTACGCGGGCCGGCAGCGCCTGTACCGGACGAACGGTCGCCAACTCAAGTCCATCCACGACTGGGTGAAGCCCTACGAGCAGTCGTGGTCGCAGCGATTCGATCAACTCGATGTCGTGTTGGACCAACTCAAACAAGAGGAGACCCGAGGTGGAGGCAATGACCAGTAGCGGCAAGGCAGTCGTAACACTGCCGACGGACACCCAGATCCTGATCACGCGCGACTTCGACGCGCCCAGGCACCTTGTGTACAAGGCCTGGACCACCCCCGAGCTCATCAAGCGCTGGTGGAGCGGCGACCGGGGCACGGTCACGCTCGCTGAGGTCGACCTACGCGTCGGCGGGACCTGGCGCTACGTGATGACCGCAAACCAGGGATTCGAGGTCGCGTTCCACGGCGAATACAAGGAGATCGTTCCCAACGAGCGCATCGTCGCGACCGAGGTCTTCGAGGGCATGCCTGAAGGCGAGGCCCTGACCACCAACACCTTCACCGAGAAGGACGGTCGTACCACCCTCACGATGCTCTCGGAGCATTCAAGCCAGATGATCCGCGACATGGTCGTGAACTCCGGCATGGAAGGCGGCATGCAGGAATCGATGGATCACCTCGAGCGGGTGGCGATCTCGCTTCGCTAATCGCGTTTCGGCGCCGGACCATCGCGACTACCCGGTGGTCCGGCCTCTTCCCCGCCCAGGCCCGAATTCAGGAAGCGGCTTTCAGGACCGCCAGCGCGTACAGGAGCGCGTGGGCCGGCGCCGGCAGGAGCAGCTTCCCAGACGTCGCGGGCTCCGCCTGGCGACCGCAGGGTCCTCGGACGCGACCCGTATCAGAGCGCGGAAACGGCGTTCGTCGATGATGCCCTTCTCGAGGGCACGTCGCGCCCAGGCGGGAGGGGTCCGAAGCCCCCATGCATCGAAAGTGCCGTGCTCGATCATCGTTCCTCCAGATGATAGCCAGGAGAGGCTACACGAGGGTTCCTGACGGATCCATGCCTTCGAGGACCTTCTGAACGGCGGTGACGAACCGGGTCGCCTGCAGCCCGTCATTGATCCGGTGGTCGAAGGACAGCCCCAGGTTCATGACCGGCCTGATCGCGATCGCGTCGCCGACCACGACCGGACGCTTGACGACGAGGTCCATGGTCATGATCGCGGCCTGGGGCTGGTTGATGATCGCCTGGGTCATCACCGCGCCGAGAGCGCCGGTGTTGTTGAGGGTGAAGGTCCCGCCCTGAATCTCGTCGAGCTTGAGGTGGTTGCTGCGCGCCCGGGCGCCGAGGTCGGCCATGGTGGTGGCGAGGCCGGCGATGCTCAGACGGTCCGCGTCGCGAACCACCGGCACGATCAGGTTGTCCTCGAGGGCGACCGCGATGCCGAGGTTGATGCTGCGCTTCAGCACGACTCCGGCATCGCTCCACGACGCGTTGAGCGTGGGGTGACGCTGCAGCGCTTCGATGACCGCGCGCGCCACGAACGGCAGGAAGGTGAGCTTGACCCCGTGGCGCTGCTCGAACGCGGCGCGCTCGCGATCTCGGATGCGCGACACCGCTGACATGTCGACTTCGACCATGACGTAGGCGTGTGGCGACGTCTGCCGGCTGCGCACCATGTGCTCGGCAATCGCCTTGCGCACCTGCGTCAGCGGGACGACGGTGTCCCCCTCTCCCCCCGTGACAGGCGCCGGCTGCGCCGGCATGGCAGCGGGACTCTGAGCCGCGGCCGGCTGGGGTGCTGTTGGGCTCGGCGCTGCCGGCTGCGATACCGGCGCGGGCGACGCCGCGGGTTGAGTCGCCGCAGCGTCGAGAGTTGACGGCGCGCGCGCGGAGCCCTGCCCGGCGTCACGCCGCTGCACGAATTCGAGCACGTCCTTTTTGGTGATGCGTCCCCCAAGCCCGCTCCCGGTGACATCGCCGAGATCAACCCCGTGCTCCCGCACCAGCATCCGCACCGCCGGCGTCAGGTGATACCCAGCCGCCCCGTTGCCCGAAGCCGATTCGGTGGACGGCGGCGTCTGCGTCTGCGTGGGCGATTGCGCCTGCGTCGGGGTCGGGTTCGGAGTTGGACTCTCGCTCTGCGACTCCGCAACCGCCCCAACCACCTCGCCCGCCAACGGTTCCGATGCCGCCGGGATAGGCTGAGCCGGCTCCGCCTGCGACGCCGCCGCATCGGGCAGCGCAGGTTGGGCCGGCTGCGTAGGCGACATAGCGGGTGGAGTCGCCGGAGCGGCCGGTTCAACCTGCGCCGTGGCACTTGCAGCACCCGTCGCGGCCGGAGCAGGCGAAGCCGATGCGGAGGCGGCATCGGCCGTCTCGATACTGCAGATCGGCTGCCCCACCGGCACCACCGCACCTTCCTGCGCGATCAACTCGGCCATCACGCCATCAGCCGGCGCCGGGATCTCCGCGTTCACCTTGTCGGTGATCACCTCGGCGATCGACTCGTATTTCGCGATCGCATCGCCCGGCTGCTTCAACCATTTCGCGATCGTCCCCTCGGTGACGCTTTCGCCAAGCTGCGGCATCGTGACGGTCAGTGCCATGCGTTCCTCGTGTTCAGTTTCAGTACGCGGCGAGCTCGCGGAGCTTCGCCTCGACCTTGTTCGGGGTGACCAGGTAGAACTGCTCGAGCGGTGGTGAGAAAGGCATGGCGGGAATCTCCGGACCGCCGAGGCGCATCACCGGAGCATCCAGGTCCTGGAAACACTCCTCTGCGATGATCGCGGCAACCTCGGACGCGACACTCACCGCGAGGTTCGCCTCCTGGACGATCAACACCTTGCCGCACTTGCGCGCGCTCGCCACGATGGCTTCGCGATCGAAGGGACGCAGCGAGCGCAGATCGGTCACCTCGCAGGAAAACCCATCTGCCGCAAGGCGTTCCACCGCCTCCAGCGAGGTGTGCACCATCATCCCGTAGCTGAACACGGCGATGTCCGAGCCCTCGCGCACCGTCCGAGCACGGTCGAGCGGCACGACGTACTCGCCATCCGGCACCTCGCCCTTGACAGCTCGATAGCAGCGCTTGTGCTCGAAATACAGGACCGGGTCGGGATCGCGGAGCGCCGCGATGATCATGCCCTTGGCGTCGTACGGCGTCGACGGCACCACGACCCGCAAACCGGGTATGTGCGCGAAGATCGCCTCGATCGACTGCGAGTGATAGAGCGCGCCGTGCACTCCCCCGCCGAACGGCGAGCGCACCACCATGGGCACGCCCCAGTCACCGTTGCTGCGATAGCGCATCTTTGCGGCTTCGCCGATGATCTGATCCACCGCCGGCAGGATGAAGTCCTGGAACTGGATCTCCGCGATCGGCCGCATGCCGTTCATCGCCGCACCGATCGCGACGCCCACGATCAGCGACTCGGCGAGCGGGCTGTCGAGCACGCGCCACTCGCCGAACTCCTTCTGCAGCCCCTCGGTCACTCCGAACACGCCACCCTTTGCGCCGACATCCTCGCCCAGGAGCATCACGCGCTCATCACGTCGCATCTCCTCACGAATGCCGTCGCGGATCGCCTCGATGTAGGTCTTCACCGGCACGGTCAGTCCCCGGTCTCGGAGTACACGTGGAGCATCGCCGAGTCGGGCGACGGCAGCGGCGCGAGCTCCGCCTCGTCGGTGGCACGATCCAGCTCGAGGACCAGCTCGGCGCGCATCTCCTCCGCGTCGCCGGGATGCAGCACCCCGAGCTCTTCCAGGGTCGCCCTGAAGCGCAGGAGCGAGTCTCGCTCCTTCTCGGCCTCGAGCTCGTCCTTGCTGCGATAGCGCCGCTGATCGTCGTCGGAGCTGTGCGATGTCAGGCGGAGCACCTTCGCCTCGATGAGCGTCGGGCCGTCACCGCGGCGGGCCCGCTTGACGGCGTCGCGCGCGACCCGGTAGCAGGCGATCGCGTCGCATCCGTCCACGATCACGCCCGGGATGCCGTATCCCTTGGCCCGGTCCGCGACATCCTCGGTCGCCATCTGCTTCTGCCATGGCACGCTGATGGCGAACCCGTTGTTCTCGACGAGGAAGATCACCGCGAGCTTGTGCGTGGCCGCGAAGTTCAAAGCCTCGTGGAAGTCGCCTTCGCTGGTCCCGCCCTCGCCGATCGATGTGAAGGTGACCGCGTCCTCGCCGCGCATCCGCGACGCCAGCGCGATGCCCGCGGCGTGGATGAGCTGGGTGCCGACCGAGGATCCGGTGCTGATGATGTTGAGCCGCCTGCACCCGTAGTGGGCGGGCATCTGGCGGCCCCCGCTATTGGGGTCGTCGGCCCGCTGCAGCACCGACAGGATGTGGTCCTTCGGCGTCATGCCCAGCACCAGGGTGAGCGCGAGGTCCCGATAGTACGGTGCGATCCAGTCGTACTTCGGCCTCAGGTTCATGCCAAAGGCGACTTGAACTGCCTCGTGGCCCTCGGCCGAGATCCAGAACGGAGCCCGGCCCTGACGGTTCAGCACCCAGAGGCGCTCGTCGAGCAACCGCGACCGCAGCATGTGCCGGTACATCTGACGCAGCGTCTCCGCGTCGAGCCCGGCCCGAGCTTTTGGCTCGATCCTGGTCACTGCCATCTGACGCCCATCCCTCCGATCGAGGCTGTCGCCGGCAACCAGGCCTCGAACGCTCCACAGCCGCTCAAATGTGGATCGCCTCGCCGCTCACGGCCAGCGCAGCTTCTGAGAGCACTTCACTGAGTGTAGGGTGTGGGGCGATCGCGTGGCCCATCTCGAAAGCGGTGGTTTCGAGCAGTCCGCCCAGTGCCGGTCCCCAGATGAGCTCGGTCACCTCGTGGCCGATGATGTGGACACCGAGGACGCCACCACCTGACTTGTCGGCGACCACCTTGCAGAACCCACCGGTGTCGCCCCAGATCACCGCGCGGCCGTTCCCCACGAAGGGCATCACCCCCACCGCCACATCGTGGCCGGCGGCGCGGGCCTCGGCCTCGCTGAGCCCCATCGACCCGATCTGCGGCGTGGAGTACGTGGTGCGCGTCACCAGTCGAGAGTCAATGGGATGCGGGTCGCGCCCGGCGATCGCCTCGACAGCGACGACTCCCTCGTGGAGCGCCTTGTGCGCGAGCTGGAAGCCGCCGACCACGTCGCCCACGGCGCTGATCCCGGTCGCGCCGGTGCGCAACAGGCTGTCGACGACGATCACCCCGCGGTCGACGACGACCCCGGACTCCTCGATACCGATGTCCTCGATGTTCGCCGCACGGCCGACCGCCACCAGGAGCACCTCGGCCTGGAGCCGCTGCTCCGCGCCGTCGTCGCCGGCAACGGTCACGGCGACTCCGCCCTCATTGCGCTCCACCGACTCGAGATCGAGGCGGTGCCCGGTCAAACAGGTGATCCCGCGTGCCTCGAACTGGCGGCGCAGTTCGACCCCGATATCGGCGTCCTCGAGGGGCACGAGGCTCGGCAGCATCTCCACAAGGGTGACCTCGGCGCCCGCGCTGCGGTACAGCGACGCGAACTCGACACCGACCGCTCCCGCGCCAAGCACGATCGCGGACGCCGGCACGCGGTTGAGCTTCAGCGCCTCGTCGCTGGTGAGCACGACCTGATCGTCGGCTGCGACGCCGGGGAGCTGCTTCGGCCGGGACCCGGTGGCGATGATCACGGCGCCCGCCTCGACCGTGCTGGTCTCGCCCGCCGCGTTGACGACGGTGAGGCGTCCCGGGCCATCGAGGCGGCCGCGCCCGCCGACGACGGTTACCTTGTTCTTGCGGAGCAGGAACTGGACACCCTTGTAGAGCTGGTTCACCACCTGGTCGCGGCGCTTCCCGGCCACCGCGTAGTCAAAGGCGACCTCGCCGGTGGTGACCCCGAAGCTGGCGGCGTGGCGGAGCTCGTCGAGCAGCGCCCCGCTCTGGAGCAATGCCTTGGCGGGGATGCAGCCGCGGTGCAGGCAGGTGCCGCCGACCTTGTCCTCCTCGACGAGCACCGCGCGCAGGCCGAGCTGTGCTGCCCGGATCGCCGCGGGGTATCCGCCCATCCCGCCGCCGAGGATCGCGATATCGAAACGCTCGGCCACAGAGATTCAGTATATCGGCGGGTACAACCGGCCTCGCGTCGCCTCGATGCGCGCGGCGGCGGGTCGCGTCCCCGCTACGGAAGGTAGGCGAGCGGGTTGACCCACTGACCGTTGTGGTTCACGCTGAAATGCAGGTGGCAGCCCGTGGAATTCCCACTCGTGCCCTCGTAGCCGATCAGCTGCCCGCGCAGGACTCTCTGCCCGCTGTGGACGGCGAACCCGGCCAGGTGCCCGTAGAGCGTCTGCCAACCGTTGCCGTGGACCATGATGATGTAGTTCCCAAAGCCGTACGCCATGAACGGCTCGATGTACGCGATCCCCGTGTCGGCCGCGAGGATGTTGTTGCCGCAGGCGCCGGCGATGTCGAGACCGTTGTGGAAGTGCTTCTGCGGACATGCCGGGTCGTACGGCTCGAACGGGTATGACGTGCAGCCGAATCCCTGACTGATCGGACCGGTGTCGGGCCAGATGAAGTGGCCGCTGCCCCCGCCGGCGGCTCGAGCGGCCGCCTCCTCTTTCTGCAACTGCGCGATCTGACCGTTGATCGCGTTCGCGGCCGCCTCCCACTCCTGTGCGCTGCGTTGGTCTCGTACCTGCAGCAGGGTCAGGTACGCGACCGCACCGGTGCGCACCGTCCGTGCCTCGTTCAGCGACTGCTCGACGCCGTGCAGCTGCGCCAGGACCTGCTGCTGCTTCCGCTGATCGGCACCGATGCGCGCGACATCCGCTCCCACCGTCGCGCGCTGGCTGCTGACCACGTCGACCGCCTGCAACTCGCGCGCGCTGATCCGTCCGCCGTTGATGACATCGGTCCAGAACTGGTTGAAGTCGCCCGATGCGAGGAGGTTGCTGAGTGGCGTCGATTGATTCTCGAACTCGTAGTAGACGACCAGGACCCGTGAGAGCTGCCGCTCCTCAGTCGCGAGCAATGCCCGGGCGGTGCCGAGCTGCGCCTGCGCGGTCCCCAGATGCACGGTGGTCGCCGACAGCCGGAGCGTCGCCGACGCGACCTGCGCCTCGGTCGTGACGATGCGGTGGTCGAGCCCGGTGATGATCACCGTGAGCGCGGCCTCCTGGTTCTTGGCCGCCGCGATCTGTGCCTTCAGCGCCGCGATCTCCGCCTTGACTCGATTGAGCTGGCGTTGCGCCTGCGTGATGTGGTCGGTGATGTGGTCAGCCGACGTCGGCTGGGCGATGGCGAACAGCGACGCCGCTAGGGTCAGCGGCACGAGGCCGCGAACCAGGCTCCGGCCGATCACGCCGAAAGGAATCTCCGGACGCCGAGGAAGCTGCCGAAGGCACCCACCGCAACACCACCGACCAGGAGGAGCGCCAGCAGCGTGACCGTGTAGCGCCCGTCATAGGGCACGCTCAAGAGATGTCCTTGCGCCGCCTGGACGAACACCCGATACGCCGCATACACGACCGCCCCCGAGAAGATCGCGGCGAGCAGCCCGCCGAGCATGCCCTCGAGGATGAACGGCCAGCGCACGAACCAATCGGTTGCGCCAACCAGTTTCATGATCTCTATCTCGGTGCGTCGCGCGTACACGGCGGTGCGGATCGTGTTCATGATGATCACGATGCTGATCGTCATCAGGATGATCGCGATGATCGCCCCCACCCATTCGATGATCGTGATCACCGCGTTGAGCTTGCCGATCACGTCGGAGTTGTAGTCGGTCGGGGTTGCCTTGTCGACGATCGGCGTCGCCTGCGCCAGGGCGTTGAACTGGCTGAGCTCGGTCAACTTGCGCACCACCAGGTTGAGCGACGCCGGCAATGGATTGCTGCCGAGCACGTTGAGCGCGTTACGGATGTCCAGATTCTGCGAAGCCTGCCGGGCTGCCGCATCCTTGGTCTCGAAGCTCACCGAGATGACCCGCGGGTCGCTCTTGAGGCGGCTCTCGAAGTTGGTGATCGCCGCCAGCGACGCGTTGTCCGCGAGGTAGATCTTGAGATGGCTCGCGTTCTGCTCCTGGGACTGCAGCACGGTGTCGACCGAGTGCGTGAAGAGCAGCCCACCACCGACGAGAAAGATGATCAGCCCCATGGTGAACACGCCCGCCAGCGAGACCCCGAGGTTGCGCCGGAAGTTCTGTCCTGCGCTGTGGAGTGCGAACCACAGCGACGCCGCGATCTGCCTCACAGGGTGGCGCTGCCTTCGCGCATGTACTGGCCTTCAGCCTCGTCCCTGACCACGCGCCCGCCGTCGATGGCGATGACACGGCGGCGCACGAGGTCGACGACCTCGCGGTTGTGGGTTGCCATCAGCACCGTCGTGCCGCGGTGGTTGATCTGGAGCAGCAGCTGCACGATGCCCCACGACGTGTCGGGGTCGAGGTTGCCGGTGGGCTCGTCGGCCAGGAAGATCCGCGGCCGATGCACGAGGGCACGGGCGATCGCCACGCGCTGCTGCTCACCGCCACTCAGCTCATCGGGAAAGGTGTCGAGCTTGTCCTCGAGCCCGACGATCCAGAGCACCTCCTCGACCTTCTCGCGCAGATGGCGCTGGCCGGGGCGCGTCACCTGCAGCGCGAAGGCGACGTTCTGCGCAACCGTGCGCCGGCTGAGCAGCTTGTAGTCCTGGAAGACGATGCCGAATTTCCGACGCAACTTGGGCAGCTTGCGACGCGCCATCCGGCTGATCTCCTGTCCTTCGACGAAGATTCGCCCCGTCGAGGGCGCCTCGTCGCGGATGAGGAGTCGCACCAGGGTCGACTTGCCGGCTCCGCTGGCGCCGACCAGGAAGCAGAAGTCGCCCTGATGGATCGCCAGATCGACGTCGCGCAGGGCCTCCGTTCCGTTCGGGTAGACCTTGCTCACGCCGTGAAACGAGATGACTGGGCGCAGCGCACCTTGAGGCGGGGCCGCAGATCGCTCCGCGACCGCCACGCTCACCAGGCTGCCCCCTGGGGCGATGTATTCATAAGAAGGTTTCTGGGATCGCTTCTGAGTCGGGCGCCAGTATAGACCGGGGTTCCGCTTGACTCCCCCTCAATTTCACAGATCGGTAACTTCCGTTGGTCGATACGCGCCGGCGCGCGATCACGACACCTTCGCTTCCGAGCCCTCCCGGGCGGCCCAGTGGAGGTAGCCCTCGATGAAGGGATCGATGCCTCCCTCGAGCACCGCCTGGGTGTTGCCGACCTCGACGCCGGTCCGGTGGTCCTTGACCATGGTGTACGGATGGAGCACGTACGAACGGATCTGGCTGCCCCATTCGGCCGCGATCAGCTCGCCCTTCAGATCGGCGACCTTCTGAGCATGGGCGGCCTGCTGCAGGGCGAGCAGCCTGGATCGCAGCACCCGCCACGCGACGTCCCGGTTCTGCTGCTGCGAGCGCTCGTTCTGGCACGTGACCACGACCCCGGTGGGGATGTGGGTGAGGCGGACCGCCGACGACGTCTTGTTGACGTGCTGGCCACCGGCGCCGCTCGACCGGAACACGTCGGTGCGGACGTCGTCGGGGTCGATGTCGATGGTGACGGTGTCCTCGATCTCGGGGGTCACCTCGACGAGGACGAACGAGGTGTGGCGGCGATGCGCCGCGTCGAACGGGCTGATGCGGACCAGGCGATGGACCCCGTGCTCGCCTTTGAGAAGGCCGTACGCCCGCGGTCCCGATACCCGGATGGTCGCCGACTTGATGCCCGCCTCATCGCCCACCGACTCCTCGAGGAACTCGACCGGCATGCGGTGCTCCTCGGCCCAGCGGAGGTACATGCGCAGGAGCATCTCCGCCCAGTCCTGGGAGTCGGTGCCGCCCGCGCCGGCATGGATGCCGATCAGGGCGACGTGGTCCGTGTAGGGATCATTGAAGAGGAGGTCGATCTCGCGGCGCCCGATCTCCTTCTCGAGGGCACGGATCTCCTTGTCGAGGTCGCGCTCCATCGCCTCGTCCGGCTCCGAGTCAAGCATCGACGCGAGCTCCCGGCCGTCGCCGGCGCGGCGGGTCAGCGATTCCCAGGTGGCGAGGTCGTCGCGAATCCTCGCCGCCTCCTGGTTCAGCGCCGCAGCGCGGCGGGGATCGTCCCAGAGGTCAGGGGCCGAGGTCTCACGGTCGAGCTCGACGAGACGCGCGCGCTTTCCTTCCAGGTCAAAGATGCCCCAGGAGCTCGGCGATGCGGGCGGCGACGTTGGTGGCGCGGTCTGCGATCTCGCTCATGCGTCGAGTATTCCACAATGAATCTCATGCAACCCGCCACCGGATCCGCTCAGATCGCGATCGACGAGCTCTTCCCCGATCTGCCGCGCGCCTTCGATTTCGACGACGTCTCGTTGGTGCCACGGCGGCGCTCGTCGCTGGTCCATCGGACCGAGGCGGCGCCTTCGGTGGACTTCGGCCCGCTGCACCTCTCGGTGCCGCTGATCGGTTCGCCCATGCCCGACGTCTGCGGGGTCGACATGTGCCGCGCCCTCGCCGAGCACGGCGCGCTCGGGATCCTGCCCCGCTTCTCAGCGATCGAGGATCAGGTCAACGAACTGCGCGAGGTCGGCACCGCCGGCGGGGCGGTCGCGGCCGCTCTGGGGGTGACCGGGGACTTCCGCGAGCGGTTCGGGCAGATCGTCGCGGCCGGCTGCCGGATCGTGTGCCTCGACACCGCAAACGGCGCGCACGAGCAGGTGGCGAAGGCGGTCCGTTGGGTTCGTGAGCAGGACACCGCGGTCTTCCTCATGGCCGGCAATGTCGCGAGCGCCGAGACCTTCCGCTGGCTCGAGGACCTCGGGGTGGACGCGATCCGGGTCGGGATCGCAGGGGGGTCGGTGTGCGAGACCCGGACCGAGACCGGGGTCTACGCCCCCACCCCGTACAGCGTGTACGAATGCGCCCAGGTGCGCCGGCGCGCGCTGATCATCGGAGACGGCGGGATCCGCAGCCCCGCGGACATGTGCAAGCTGCTGGCCCTTGGCGCCGACTGCGTGATGGTGGGCTCCGCGCTGGCCGGGACCTATGAGGCGCCGGGGCGGGTGCTGGTCGTCGATGGCAAGAAGTTCAAGATCATGCGTGGAGCCGCCTCCTTCTCCGTCCAGCAGGAGTTCGCCGGCGAGGACCCGGAGTACATCGAGGGGGCCGAGTCGATCGTCGCGTACAAGGGGCGGGTGGCGGACGTGATCCAGCGCTACGTGGCCGGGCTGCGCAGCTCGATGTCCTATATGGACGCCCGGACTTTGGATGAGTTCCGGAACAACGCGACCTTCATCCGGATGCGGTAGCCCACTCATAGTCTGGCGATGGAGCATGCCCTTGTCGCCGCGGATCTCGAGCTCGTCGAGCGCGCCACCGAGATCACGGCCCGTCGGGGTGACGGGCGCATCAACACCGTTGCCGCGGCGGCGCGCGCGGTTGACGGCCGCATCGTCACCGGGATGAACGTGTATCACTTCACGGGCGGACCCTGTGCCGAGCTCGTGCTCCTTGGCAACGCTGCGGCTGAGGGTATGCAGGAACTGGAGGTGATCGTGGCGGTCGCCGATCGGGAGCGCGGGATCCTGGCTCCCTGTGGGCGCTGCCGGCAGATCCTGTTCGATTACCAGCCGCAGATACGGGCGATCGTTTCCTGCGACGGGATGGCGGAGTCGGTGCCGATCGCCGAGTTGCTGCCCTATGCCAACCGCTGGACGGTGGAGTCCGGGTCGCTGCCGTCTGCGCGGCGCAAGTTCAGCTGATCGTTCGGCGGCGGTCGTGTCGCTTGGCCAGTCGTGAGCTTCGTCGCAGTCGGTGGTGGTCGTTTGCGCGTGCTGTGATCTCGGTGCGTTGGCGTGAGACGCCCGGAATCTCGATCCCTCTGAGGCGGTGACGGCGCCTCATGGCGAACATATGTTCTACACTACAGGGATGTGTGATGGCGGCGGCAAGACTACGAGCCTCGAAGGGCTGCTGCAGGCCATCGAAGCGTTCCTGGGAGGACCGCCGATCGAGCTCACCGCGTATGAGCTCGGCTTCGCCCGAGAGGCGGCGGTCTTCGCCACCACCGAGGAGTACGAGGCCCAGGGCTCGACCTCACCGATCGACTGGGTCCGCCACCAGTGCGGGATGTCCGGCAATGCGGCGGCGCGTGCCATCGCCACCGGGGAGCAGTTGGAGTCGCTGCCCGCGAGCGTGGCCGCCCTCGAGGCGGGACGGATCGGCTTCGCCCACCTCGCCCTGCCCGCCGGCACCGCCCGGGCTCTGCGTACCACCACGCTCGGGCCCGTACCCGATGACGCCCCCGGCAGCGACGCTCCGGCGGGCATGGCCAGCGCCGGCGACACCGCTGCGGGCATCGCCACCGTCGCCGGCGCCACCGGCTTCGAGGAGGTCCCCTGCTCACCCTCGTCCTCGAGCACTCGGTGGGCCGCTTCGCCTTTGACTGCACCCACGCCCGCCACGC
>DAITPY010000021.1:0-27987 GCA_036833315.1 Candidatus Dormiibacterota bacterium | reverse complement strand
GCCCGCCCCTGGGCGCAGGCATTTCTGCAAAGCGCGGGGTTGGAGTTGGCGTGGGTGGCGGCGGCGTAGTGACCGTGAACGGAGTCGTCGTCGTGGCCCCGCTGTCGGTGACCGAGAGGCCGTTGGAATCCTGAAGGGAAGCGCTCGGAAGGTGGGGGTTCCCGATGGTGTCGGGCGGCACTTGTCCCGAAACCGGCCCCCCGCACCCTGAGGCACTACCGATCTGCTGGTCAGGGGTGTCCCAGTAAAGGATGCATCGTGTATGGGGGGGTGCCCGTCTGTGGACAGGCACTCGTCGTGCCGTCGAAGCTGTACGTGTAGGTAACCGTCGTCCCAATCTGGCCAGTCGTCGGGCCGGTCGACGTTAGGGTTGCGCTCGAAATCGCAGCCGCCGGTCTCGCTGTCGCGATCGGCACCGCCACCGCGCCGACGAGCACAAGAATCCCCAACCCTGCCGCTCTACGCATGAGTGGACTCTAGACCGCCGGCTCGCACGCCCCCGCCCCCTCAGGCACAGGAATCGTCAGCCGGCGCGCAGGTTCACGAGATTGCCGACGAGGTGACCGACGCCGAAGGCTACCCCGGCCGCAACCGCCGCGAAAGCCAGCTGCCGCAGTGCGGCCCAGACCCGCGAACGCCCGGTGAAGATGGCCACGGTCCAGCCGACCGCGAGAACCGACACGGACCCGAGCACGATCGAGAACAGCGCCGCAACGGTCCCGCTGACAAAGAACCAGGGGAGCAACGGGATCACCGCGCCGATCGAGAACGTGACGAACGAGGATCCGGCAGCCTGCCAGGGATTCCCGGTCTTCCCGGGCCTCAGCCCGAGCTCCTCGCGGGCGTGGACCTCGAGCGCGACCTCGGGGTCGCGCATGATCGCCTCGGCGATACGACGGGCATCGGCGTCGTCGACGCCTCGGAGCCGGTACACGGCCGCCAGCTCGCGGGTCTCGGCCTCGGGATGGCGCTCGAGTTCGCCGCGCTCCATTTCCAGCTCGCGCTGCAGGAGCTCGGACTGAGCGGACATCGAGACGAACTCGCCCGCCGCCATCGAGAACGCCCCCGCCACGAGCCCGGCAAGGCCGGCGAGCAGGACGACGGCTGCGGGCGGGTTCGCGCCGGCGACGCCGAGGATCAGCGAGATATTGGTGAGCAGACCATCGCTGATCCCGAAGACCGCCGCCCGGGCGACGCCGCCCTGGACGTCCCGATGATGGGGTCGCGCCGGGTGCGCATGCTGATCGCCGCCGTGATTGGCTGTCGCAGCCGTTTGAGCCATGTCAGACAGTATGCCCACGATCCTAATAGAAGAGGTGGTGCACCGCGATCGTGGGGATCGCAAGGATCGCGATGATGTTCATCACCTTGATCATCGGGTTGATCGCCGGCCCAGCGGTGTCCTTGTATGGGTCGCCGACAGTGTCACCCGTCACTGCTGCGGCGTGCGCGTCCGATCCCTTGCCGCCGTAGTTGCCCTCCTCGATGTACTTCTTGGCGTTGTCCCACGCGCCACCGCCGGTGGTCATCTGGAGCGCGACGAAGAGGCCCACAACGATGGTCCCGAGGAGCATCGCGCCCAGCGCCTGAGCACCGAGCACGAACCCGACGATCAGCGGCGCGATCACCGGGAGGATGCCCGGGATGATCATCTCCCGCTGCGCGGCGGCGGTCACGAGCGCCACGCACTTGCCGTACTCCGGCTTGGCGGTGCCCTCCATGATGCCCGGGATCTCGCGGAACTGACGCCGCACTTCGATGACAACCTCTCCCGCCGCGCGGCCGACCGCGAGCATCGCAAGCGAGCCGAAGAGGAAGGGCATGATCCCGCCAAGGAGCAGGCCGGCTATGACCGGCGGGGCGGTGAGGTCGAACGTCACCTTCGGCAGGTTGTGCGCGATGAGGGTGTTGTTGAGGATGTCGGTGTAGCTCGCGAAGAGCACCAACGCCGCGAGGCCGGCCGAGCCGATCGCGTATCCCTTGGTGACCGCTTTGGTCGTGTTCCCGACGGCGTCGAGGGGATCGGTGACGTGACGTACGCTCTCGGGGAGGTCGGCCATCTCGGCGATGCCGCCGGCGTTGTCGGTGATCGGCCCATACGAGTCGATGGCCACAATGATCCCGGTCATGCTCAAGAGCGCCGTCGCGGCGATCCCGATGCCATACAGGCCGCCGAGCGCCGCTGAGGCAAGGATGCCGACGGCGATGATCAGCACCGGTATCGCGGTCCCCTCCATGCCGATCGCGAGCCCCGCGATGATGTTGGTGGCGTGCCCGGTCTGCGATGCACGGGCGATGGTGCGCACCGGCCAGAACTGCGCGCCGGTGAAGAACTCGGTCACCGCGACGATGAGCACGGTGATGACGATGCCGATCACCGCGCACCAGAAGAGATTGAATACCGGGTGGCCGGGCGTGGCGCCGACACCGTGCTCGAAGTTGGTGAGGTATCCGCCGTTGTTGAGCAGGATGGTGATCAGCAGGAATCCCAGCAGCGCGACAACCGCCGACACGATCAGCCCGCGGTAGAGGGCACCCATGATCCAGGTGCCACGACCCATGCGCACGAAGAACGTGCCGATGATCGAGGCGACGATGCTCACGGCACCGAGCATCAGCGGGTAGAAGACGAAGACGAGGTCCGGTTTGCCGCCGACCTTGTAGAGCAGGCTGCCGAGCAGCATCGTCGCAACCGCCGTGACCGCATAGGTCTCGAACAGGTCGGCCGCCATGCCGGCGCAGTCGCCGACGTTGTCACCGACGTTGTCCGCGATGACCGCGGGGTTGCGGGGGTCGTCCTCGGGAATCCCGGCCTCCAGCTTGCCGACCAGGTCGGCGCCGACGTCGGCGGCCTTGGTATAGATGCCACCGCCGAGACGGGCGAAGACTGAGATGAGCGAAGCGCCGAAGGCAAATCCGACCAGCGCATTGAAGTCCTGGAAGAGCCCATAGGCGAGGGCGACGCCGATCAACCCAAATCCGACGACGAAGAACCCGGTCACCGCTCCACCCCTGAAGGCAAGCTGGAGCGCGGGATTGACGCCACCTCGAGCGGCCTCGGCCGTACGCAGGTTGGACCGCACTGAGATGTTCATCCCGACGTAGCCGGCGGCGCCACTGAGCAGGGCGCCAATCAGAAACAGGACTCCCGTCTTCCAGCCGAGCGTGAACGTCAGGAACAGGAAGATGACCGCCCCGATCCCGCCGATGATCGTGTACTGGCGGTTGAGATACGCCTGCGCACCTTCCTGGATCGCCTTGGCAATCTCGCGCATCCGATCGTTGCCCTCGGGCTGGCGCAGGACCCAGAAGATCAGGTAGATGGCGAAGAGGAGTGCGAGCAGTCCGGCTGCGCCGATCGGTAGCAGGATGGCGCGGTCAAGGGTCGGCATGCGCTCAGTTCTCCTCAGGGATGTGTGTGAGTGCCCGGGCGGCTCTCATCCGCGCCACCCCGGGGCCGCCGCATTGTACCCGGCCCGTCCTCGTGTTCACCAACGCCTATGCTGATCCCGTGCCGAACGCAGCCGGCCTGACCTCCATCGTGATGGTCGGCGACGAGATCCTCAGCGGGCACACGCAGGACACCAACTCGAGCCTGCTCGCACGCCTGGCGTTCGCTGCGGGGCGTCCGGTCACGCACATCGAGGTGGTCGCTGATGACCCGCCAACGATCGTCGCGGCGATCCGGCGGGCGATCGACGATCCGGCGATATCCCGAATCGCCGTCTGCGGAGGGATCGGGCCGACGCCGGACGACCGCACGTTCCAGGCGGTGGCCGAAGCGCTCGGCCGCCCGCTCGAGCTCAATCCCATCGCCTACGAGAACATCGCGGCGCTGGCCCAGCGGATGCACGCCGCGGGCTGGATCGATACGCCGGAGGTCTCCGAGGCCAACCGGCGCTGCGCGATGGTGCCGACCGGATCGACCGTGCTCCCGAACCGGCGGGGCATGGCTCCCCCGCTCGCGATCGACCTTGGCGACGACAGGTGGCTGTTCGTGCTGCCGGGGATCCCCCGCGAATTCGTCACGATCGTCGAGGAAGAGCTCATCCCGCGATACTTCGCCGGCGGGACGGCCCCGGTGGTGCGCGAGGTGCACTACCGCTCGGTGCCCGAGTCGCAGATGTACGAGCCGATGCTCGCGCTCGAACGTGAGTTCCCCGACGTCACCGTCGGTTCATATCCGCACGTTGAGCAGCGCGAGCTCGTCATCCGCCTTCGCGGGCAGGATGCAGGGCGCGTCGACGCCGCGGTGGCCCGGCTGCGCTCGCTGCGCAGCGACGTCTAGCCTCACAAGCGGGTCACCCCGCTGCGATCAGACCTTCTGCAGGTTGCGCGCGCGCGGTCCCTTGGGCGAATCGACGATGTCGAACGTCACCTGCTCGCCTTCCTGGAGGGCGTCGAAGTCGACGGTGGTCAACTCGGTGCGATGAAAGAACACCTCGTTGCCATCATCTGCGCGGACGAAACCAAATCCACGGTCGGGGATGATCTTCTTGATACGGCCAGCGGTCACAGCATGTCCTCCAGGACTCTCGCCGACACGGACGTCCCACCGCGTTCACGACCACATGTGGGAGTGTCCCCTGTCAGCAACGGGAACCCGCAAAGACCGCGATGGAAGCACCGTGGGATGACGATTTCCGCCGTTCCGGTGCTCACACCAGCATAGCAGGGTGTTCGCCGGAGCCGCGCTCCCATGCCGCGCGTAGCTCGTGCAGGCTCTCGGGGAGATTGGCGTAGTAGTCGTCAACGTCGAGATGTACCGGCCATGGAGCGGGACCGGAACGCTCGCGCTCGCGGCGCGTCTGTTCGAGCCAGACACTTCCGAACGCGGTGGCGCCACCGGAGGCATCCACGACGCCCAGCTCACGCAGATCGTCATCTCTGTCGAACGGTGGCACCGTTGCGGCGCGCGGCCCGGGGTTGCTCCACATCGAGGCCATCAGCCCAGTGCAGCCGAGATCGATCAGCGTATCGATTGCCGCACCTGCGAATCTCCGCGACAGCGCATCGCGTTCGGTGGAGGTCGCGGCATCGGGATCATCGCCGCCGCTGTGCTCCACGCGGTGCGCGCCGAGATGAGCGATGAGCGGCGTCGCGCCGGCGAGTGATTGACAGAGTTGCACGAGAAACGCGGCGGCGGCCGGGTCCATCGCGCCACCAACTTGCTCGAGCGCCTCGCCGGCGAGGTCGAGCCCGAGTGCATCGACGCTGCCGGCGACGACGGCGGGGCGCACCGCGCGCGCGATCACGAGATCGTTGGCGCTCAAGGAGAGCATGCAGCGCTGCTCGCGTTCGTGGATGCGCCCGCTGATCAACGCGACCCAGTCGCGCAGATGCTCGATGCGGTGCGGACGGACGCCGCCGGCGGGATCGTGACCCAGGTCCCACATGGTGATGGCGGGATGACCCGCGAACGAGGCAAGCATCTCGTCGATCCAGGCGACGCATGCCTCGAGCATCAGCGGATCCGTGTACACGTAGCGCGCCCCACCAGGCTGCGCGACCGCATCGTAGATGGCGCGCACGCCGCCACGGCGAGCGTCCACGTCGATCGCGTATGCGGGCAGCATCACGCACCCGCCGAGTGTCTGCATGAACATCACCGGGATCACCTGCAGCGACAGGTCGGACGCGGTGGCGAGGAATCGATCGAAGTCACGGAGGCGGGCCGGTTCGACCCGCCCCGGCGTGGGCATGAAGGCGTCCCAGAGCAGGTGCGTGCGCACGGTGCGGTGTCCTGCCGACTTGATCGCGCGCAACTCCCCGGCGGTGCGCGCAGCGTCGTACTCGTGCCAGATGTACGGGCCGACCTCGCGCGACCAGTAGGTCACGCCGATGTCGACCGCTTGCCGCGATGTCGCGCCGGACACGAGCGGATCAGTAGACGAAGAGATCGATGCCTCCCGCGACGGTGATCACCTGACCGGTGATGTATCGCGATTCGGGTGATGCGAGGAACACGACCGTGTGCGCAATGTCCTCGGGCTCGCCGGGGCTGCGCATCGCGGTGCGCAACACCATGCGATCGTTCATCTTCGCATCGCCCATCTGCCACGCCTCGGTGCTGATGATCCCCGGGGCGATGATGTTCGCGGTGATGTTGAAGCGTGCGCCCTCGAGCGCCATCGACTTGCCGAGCCCGATCACCGACGCCTTGGTCGCGGCATACGACGCCTGGCCGAATCCACCCAGCGTGCCTGCGACCGACGCCATGTAGATGACGCGGCCCCATCCCTGCTCACGCATGTACGGCCAGGCGGCCTTGGTGCAGTTGAACGCGCCCGAGAGGTTCACGCGGATGTCGCGCTCCCACAGCTCATCGCTCTGATGCTCGATCTGCGCGATGTGATCGAGCGTGCCCGCGTTGTTGACGAGAATGTCGATCGAGCCGAAGTCCTTCTTGATGCCGGCGAACACCTCGCGGATCTGCTCGCGATTGGTCACATCCATCTTGATCGCGGCGGAGCGCCTGCCCATCTGGCGGATCTCCTCGCTCGTCTTCTCCGCGAACACCACGTGCTGCGACGTGAACAGCTGCGCGAGCGCGGAATTCGAAGCCTCAGCAGTCTGCTCGATGGTGGGATCCGACTCGATGAGAATGTCGGTGACCACGACGTCGGCCCCGGCACGGGCGAGTGCGAGGCAGTCCGCCCTACCCAGGCCGCGCGATCCTCCGGTGACGACGGCGACCTTCCCGGTCAGATCGAACATGCAACGCTCCTCGAGAGGCTGGTGATGCGGCGATCGAAGAGCTTACCGGGAGGTTGCCTCAGCTCGCGGCAGCGACGGGACCGGCCGGTGTCTCGCTGACCAGCGAGGGGCGGGCGCTCGCGGTGCGCTCGCCGAGGACGTACCGGCTGATCACCAGGCGCTGGATCTCGGCGGTGCCTTCCCAGATCTGATAGATCTTGGCGTCGCGCATGAAGCGCTCCACCGGGTAATCCTTGATGTACCCGTAGCCGCCGAGGATCTGGACGGCATCAACGGTCACCCGCATCGCCATGTCGCCGGCGAAGAGCTTTGCCATCGAGCCCTCGCCGCGCGCGAAGGGAAGCCCCTTCATGGCCATCCAGCCGGCACGCCAGGTGAGCAGGCGCGCCGCATCGATCTCGGTGGCCATGTCGGCGAGCTTGAACGCGATCGCCTCGTGTTTGGCGATCGGCTTGCCGAACGCGACGCGCTGGAGCGAATAGTCGCGGGCGAACTCGAACGCCGCGCGGGCGATGCCGAGGGCCCCCGCCGCAACCATCGGTCGGGTTGCCTCGAGCATGATCATCGCGCCGATGGCTCCCGGGCCGGTCGACCGGCCGCTGCTGTCGTGGCCGAGGCGTTGGTCGTCGGGGACGAAGCAGTCCTCGAAGATCACCTGCGCGGTGTGCGAGGCCCGCACCCCCAGCTTGCGTTCCTTTCGCCCCTGACGCATGCCCGCGGTGCCCTTTTCGATGACGAACCCCGCGATTCCCGCGGGACCCATCGACTTGTCGGTGGTGGCGAATGCGACCTGCACGTCAGCGATGCCCCCGTTGGTGCAGAACTGCTTGGTCCCGTTCAGGACGTAGCCCCCGTCCACCTGGGTCGCAGTGGTCTCGAGCGCCAGCGAGTCGGAGCCGCTGTTCGGCTCGGTGAGCCCCATGGCGCCGATCCGCAGCTCCCTGGGATCGGTGAGCATGGTGATGTACTTCTGCTTCTGCTCCTCGGTCCCCATGGCGATGATCGCCGTGCCGGCCAGACCTGTCGCCCCGATCGACACCGCGATGCCGGCATCGCCCCAGGCCAGCTCCTCTTCCCTGATGAGGTTGGTGACCAGGTCGATGCCGCCGCCCCCGTACTGCTCGGGAAAGCCTGCGATCGCATCGAGCCCGAGCGCGTGCGCTTTGCGCATCACGTCCCACGGGGTCTCCTCGTTCTCGTCGTAGCGCTCGGCGACCGGGCGCATCTCCTTCGCGGCGAACTCATGGGCGAGGTCGCGGATCTCCTCCTGTTCGCGGGTCAGAGAGAAGTCGAGTCCCATAGTGATGGTCCCTCAGCGTGAGAGCCGGACGGTTGCCCGGCCGTTGGTCAACACTCGATCGCCGCGGTCCGACGACGCGCCCACCTCCAGAGTAGCGATTCCTTCGGAGGCGTCCAAGGCGACGACGGTTCCGGTGCAGATGATGGTGTCGCCGGGTTGCAGGGGCTTGCTGAACCGGCACGAGAGGCTGCGCAGGTTGGCGCTGCCGCCCGCCCACGCAGAGATCGCCTCGGCGAGAATTGCCAGCTCGAGGAGCCCGTGGGCGATGGTCCCGGGCAACCCCACCGAGCGTGCGAACTCCGGGTCGACATGGATCGGGTTGTGATCACCAGCGGCATCGGCGTACGCGTCGATCTGCGCTTGACCGACCCGGCGGGAGAGCGGCGTGACGGTGTCGCCGATGGCAACCGAGGACGCGGTGACGGCTGTCACGCGCTTGCCCGGACGAGCATCAAGGCAGTGCCGCGGCACACCACCGCTCGGTCGTCGGGGCGGATGGCTTCCATGGCGAGACGAACGAAGGTCATGCCGCGCTTGACGTCGACCCCGACGATCTCGGTCATGGCGTCGACGACGTCGCCCGCCCGGACCGGCTCCGGCCACTCGAACGACTGCTCGGCGTGGATGAGGCCCGCGAGGTTGATCCCAACCTCGGCGTCGGTGAAGAGCTGCGCAAAGGTTGGGGCGAGGCAGTACACGGCGGCGAAGGTGGGAGGGATCGCATCCGGTTCGGCGACGGGGTCGGGGCCGGCGATTGCGGCCGCAACCCGCGCCGCGGCCTCCGGGAGGACGCGCTGCCCTGGCGCCGAGTAGCGGCGACCGATGTGGCTCTGGTCAGGCATGTATGAACTATTGCCGTCCGAGGGGTGCACACGCGGCCGCGATCGACGGCATCGCATCAGGCTCAGGACGGATCTCGCCCACCACGGTGCCCGCCCAGTTGCGCAGCGGCAGCCGGGCGTAGGGCTCGAGTCGCTCGGGCAGGGTCGCCTCGAGGAGTCCGAGACGCTGCAGGACGGCGATCGCCACCACCGGGATCGCGTCCATGGCGCCTGCCTCGAGTTTGATGGCGATCCCGGGGCCGTCCGGGCGCGCCACCGCGGCCCACACCGCCGCCCCGCCGATCTTGGCGGTGAGCCGCCCTCCTGCCTCCGCAAGGAGCGCGGTGTCGAATCGACGCGTCCCGGCTACGAGGCGTGGGTGCGCGGCCATCGCGTCCTGGCACCGCCGGAAGCCGGGGTCGGCGCCGGCTGCGCAGAAGCCGCGCGCGATCGTGGCCAGGGGCGCCCCATAGGTGAGCAGGCCGCAGCCGTCGATCCCGTGCGGAGCGCTTGGCAGATCGACGCCGAGCATCTCCCCCATCGCCGTGGTCACCGCGACCTGGCACGGGTGGGCGGGATCCATGTATCCCTCGAGCGGCCACCCCATCACAGCGCACGTCGCCAGCATCGCCGCGTGTTTCCCGGAGCAGTTGTTGTGGATCGGCTGCGGCGTGCCGCCCGAGGCGAGCAGACGCCGGGCGGTCGCCTCGTCTGACGGAAGTTGCGGCCCGCATCCAAGCGCTGACTCTGGGACAGCCGCCCTGGAGAGCAGGCCGCGCACGGTGGCGAGATGCTCGTCCTCGCCCTGATGGGAGGCGCAGGCGATCGCCACCTCGGCCTCGCTCGCTCCCAGCCGGTCGGCGGCAAGCCTGACGAAGGGAAGCGCCTGGAGCGGCTTCACGCAGCTTCGGAGCGTGGTCACGCTGCCAGGGTCGCCGGCGCCGGCCAATACCCTGCCTGTGGCGTCGGCGATTGCAACGTGGCCCCGGATCCGTGCCTCGACGACATCGCCACGCCAGACCGTCGCGAGGATCGGAGGCTCATGAGCATCCACGCCCCAACTTTGACGGCGGAAAGCTGATTTTGGTACGGTCGCCCGCGATCTACCGGAACGAGGCCTGCTTATGCAAGCACCGGCCGTGTCACGTCACTAGCGAGGAAGCAGCGATCGCGACACACGTCCATCGATTGGTGCGACACCTTTGGGTGCTCGCCGTGGCGGCATTGCTTGTCGTGCTCCTCGCACGCCCGACGGCGGTCCCGGCGGCTCCCATGCTGCGCAACCTCGCCGCGATCCAGATCAACGCCGTGGTCGAAAACTCGGCGACGGTGACGGCCCTCGCGGTGAGACCCGCCCGGACCATCGCGATCCAGCCCGGCCAGTCGCTCGCCGCCCTCTCGACCGAGTACGGCGTGTCCTTGCCGACGATCCGCTGGGGCAACCAGCTCGCCCAGTCGATGGTTCCGGCGGCGGGCTCGATGCTGCTCATCCCACCTGGACCCGGCGCCCTCGTCGCGGTACTTCCCCGCGAAACCCCCACGCGATTCGCCGCCCGGATGCACCTCGATCCGGCCGTGATCCTCGAGTACAACCAGCTCAGCAACAACGCGCCGATGACCGCCGGGTCGTTTCTCCTGGTACCGCTGACCCGCGCGCCGGTCGGATCGCTCATTGCCTCGTTCTTTGTTGATGCCGGGGACGGCATCCCCGGCGTTCCCGCGGCTACGCCACTCGCGGACCACTTCCCCTACGGACAGTGCACCTACTACCTCGCGACCAAGCGTGCGGTCAGCTGGGGAGGTAATGCCGTCGAGTGGTGGTGGTCGGCGCGCGGTCACCGCCCCGAGGGGCAGGTGCCTGTGCAAGGTGCGATCGTCGTCTTCAACATCGGTTGGGTCGGGCACGTCGCGTACGTGGAGCACGTGAACCTCGATGGGACGTTCGTCGTCTCAGAGATGAATTACCGGGCGGGTGGCGGAGGATGGGGGCGCATCGACTACCGCACCATCAGTGCCTCCGATCCTTCGATACTGGGATTTATCTACTAATTACTTCGCAGTCACATGGCGTGTGGTGGGGCGAGAGGGAGGGACGGGGACTCGCCGCTTAGCTGGTCGCTCGCTCGTTCGCGCAGATACATTATCGCGCTCTCTCGCTCGCTCCCAAATGCGCTGCGAGTCCCCGTCCCTCCCTCTCGCCAGCACTCGTTGTGCCGTTTCCTACGTTTGTCGAAATCCTCACTTGCATTGCTGGTAAGTCAGGTTCTGGTGGGTGATCTTTCCGGTTGCCACGGTCACGGTGGCTGTTGGCGGCGATAGGTTGCTGCCGGTCCAGTGACCGACGAGAACGTAGGTGCCGGGCGGGAGCGTGAACGTGTATGTGCCGCCGGTGGTGACGAGCGCCTGCGTAAATGA
Organism: Candidatus Dormiibacterota bacterium; assembly: GCA_036833315.1. Lineage (GTDB taxonomy): Bacteria > Chloroflexota > Dormibacteria > Aeolococcales > Aeolococcaceae > Palsa-851. Next base: position 16,734 of record DAITPY010000021.1, on the reverse strand, counting down.
GGCTTGGCCCACGGTGCCGCTCCGGTCGGTGAAGACGTCAACGGTTCCCGCAACTCGGGTCGGGGGCGCGGAGAGCTGCGGGGGTAGGGCGGAGCAGCGATAGATCCCACCGGTGACGGTTCCGTCAAATGTGGCGACCGGCATACCCAGGTTGAGTCCGAGCCCCGACGGGCTCGCGGTCGCACGAGGGCTCGTCGATGTGCATCCCGCGATCGCAGCGCAGAACGCCAGAGCGCTGAAGAGCACGAGTCTCCGATCCATCCACGAAGACTACGCGCCCTGAGTTGGGGACTTCCAAGCACTACGGAGCAACGGCACAAGCAACCTTCGGGCGGGAGGTCACCCGGCACGCAGCGAACTTGATCGTGACAGTTCGGCGAGCGCGCTCGGTGAGAGACCCGCACCACGCAGCTATGGCAAGCCGCCGAGCGGCGAGACGGGGGACACGGACTCTCAGCGCATTTGGGAGCGAGCGAGAGAGCGCGATAATTTATTTGCGCGAACGAGCGAGCGACCAGCTAAGCAGAGAGGCCGTGTCCCCCGTCTCGCCTCCCCACGATGCGAAGCGACTAAGCGAAGTTCACCCGGAAAAGCGGTACCCGATCCCCGGCACAGAATGGATGTAGGTCGGCTTCTCCGCATCAGGCTCGATTTTGCGGCGCAGGCGGTAGACATGCGCATCGACAGTGCGCGTCTCGATCTCGACCTCGTAACCCCAGACGCGACGCAGCAATTCGCCGCGGCTCATCACCTGCCCAGGCCGCGACGCAAGCAGGGCAAGGAGATTGAACTCGGTGAGCGTGAGCATCACTTCCTCTCCATCGCGGAACACCTGACGGCGTCCAAGATCGATGGTGAGTCCGGGGAACTCGAAGCGGTCGCGGGGCTGCTCCTGTGCAGAGATCTCACTGCGACGCAGATGCGCTCCGATGCGCGCCATCAGCTCGCGCACCTCGAATGGCTTGGTCACGTAATCGTCGGCGCCGAGCTCGAGTCCGACCACCACGTCGATGGTGTCGCTCTTCGCGGTGAGCATGATGATCGGCACTCTCGCACCCTCGGCGCGCAGGCGCCGGCAGACGTCGAGGCCGCTCATTCCCGGAAGGTTGACGTCGAGAATGATCAGGTCGGGATTCTGTTCGCGAGCGAGGTTGAGTCCCTCGACGCCGGTCGCTGCCTCGATGAGCGTGTGGTTCTGCGCGCTGGTGGCAAGACGCACCACTTCGCGACTCGGCGGGTCGTCCTCGACGATGAGGATGGTTTTCCCGGCTCCGCTCATCAGTTGGGCACCTCGATGAATGTGGAGATGCGCTTCACGAAGTTTGCCACCTCGATTGGTTTGGTGATGTAGCCGGAACAGCCGGCCGCGAGTGCTTCCTGTTCGTTGCCCTTCATGGCGTTCGCGGTCAGCGCGACCACGGGGACCCCGGACGTCTTCGGATCGGCCTTGAGTATCCGGGTCAGAGTCAACCCGTCCATACCCGGCAGCTCCACATCCATGAGCACGAGATCGTAAACCGCGGACCGGAGCTTGTGGAGGCCCTCCTCGCCGTCGACGGCGATATCGACGTCGAACCCGCTGCCGAGGAGGACCATCTTGGCCAGGTCCCGGTTGCTGGCGTTGTCCTCCACCAGCAGGATCCGATTGTGGCGGTGGCCGTTGAGCACCTCAATTCCTGTCAGCGGTAGCCGGAACGTGAAAACCGATCCACGGCCCGGGTCGCTCTCGAGCGAGATGCTGCCACCGTGCAGGTCCACGAGCCTGCGGGTCAGCGACAGCCCGAGCCCGGTGCCCTCGACCTGACGCGTGGTCGCATGGTCGAGTTGATAGAACTCGTCGAAGATGCGGGTGTGGTGTTCGCGCGGGATGCCGACGCCGGTGTCGCCGACGTCGACGATGAGGTCCTCCGCGTCGGCGCGCGCTGACACCCAGACCTTCCCGCCCTGCGGGGTGAACTTGATGGCATTGCTGAGCAGGTTGTAGAGCACCTGCTTGAACTTGCTCTTGTCGGCGCGGATTTCGAGGTTGGTCGGCACCACGTCGATGCTGAGGTCGATGTCACGCCGCTCGCTGAGTGAGCGGATGACGTTGTGGACTTCTTTGACCGCATCCTGCACGCCGAAGCGATCGTAGGAGAGCTCCATCCGCCCCGCCTCGATCTTGCTGAGGTCGAGCACGTCGTTGACCAGTTCGAGCAGGTGTTTGCCGGACGCGTGGATGTTCTGCAGGCACTCCTGGCGCTGCTGTGGGGTGAGATCGACGAGATTGTCCTTGAGGATCTCGCTGAATCCGAGGATCGCATTCAGCGGGGTGCGCAGCTCGTGGCTCATGTTGGCCAGGAATTCGCTCTTCAGCCGCGAGATCTCGGCGATCTGCGCGTTGGCCACCTCGACCTCGCGCTTCTGGGTTGCGATCTCACCGAGCTGGGCGCGCTGCGCCGTGTACAGCCGGGCGTTGTCGATGCTGATCGCGGCCTGGCTGGCGATGATCCGCATCAGGGCCTGCTCGATGCTCGTGAAGGGTTGCACCTCGCGGCGCGCCAGTGTCAGCGCTCCCACCAATCGCTGCGGCGACTCGAGCGGCATCACCAGGCACGACCGCGGCGCGTATGCGAGGCCCAGGGTCTTGAAGCGTCGATCCTTGGTCGCGTCGGCGACGGAGACGAGCTTGCGCCGCTGCGCCGCCCATCCGACGATGCCCTCGCCGAGCTCGAATCGAGCGACCTGGCCAAGGTTGTCCGTAAATGGGAACGTCGCAATCGCTGACAGGGCCTTGCCGTCCTCGTCGAGGAGGAAGACCGTGGCTGCATCGCAGTCCACGAGGTCTGCAGCAGCCTTGAGCATGAAGTCGATCGTCTCCTTCAGCTCCAGACTCGACGTGAAGAGGTTACCGACCTGGCCCAGAAGGTCGACAATGACCTTGTCGTCCATCGCAGAGCCGAGTATACCCGCGAATTTCGGCCCTGGCGGACTGTCGTGCAATTGCAATCGATCCAGCGCAGCGCTCATGACCGGCGCTTTTGCAACTCGTCGACGAGCGCCGGCAGCACTTTCAAGGCATCGCCGACGACGCCCAAATCGGCCAATTTGAAGATTGGCGCGTTCTCGTCTCTGTTGACGGCAACGATCGCCTTTGCACCCTTCATGCCGACCGTGTGCTGCATGGCGCCGCTGATACCGAACGCGAGGTAAACGGCAGGTTTGACAGTTTTCCCGGTCTGGCCCACCTGCATCGCGTAGGGCACCCACCCGGCATCGACCACTGCCCGACTGGCGCCGACGGCGGCGTTGCCGAGCACGGCCGCGAGCTGATCGAGGAGCTCGAAGTTCTTCGGATCCCCCAGCCCGCGGCCGCCGCTGATCACGATGGGCGCCTCTTCCAGCTTGGGGCCCGCGGCCACATCGGCGACCCGGTCGGTCACCCGCGCGGTGCGGTGTTTCTCGTCGATCGGCGTGGTCACCGGCGTCACAGCGGCTGCGCCGCCGCCACCGGGCTCGGCGGCGAACGACTTGGGCCGGATGATCGCGATCGCCGGTCCAGACGATTCGAAGCGGGTGGTCACATTGAGGGTTGCGCCGAAGGCGGCCGACTGCACGGCGATGCCGTCCCCATCGCTGAGGTCGAGCCCGTTGGCGATCACCGGCACCCCGAGCTTGGCTGCCAGCCGGCCGGCCACGTCGCGGGAGTTGTAGGTCATGCCGAAGAGCACGAGATCCGGCTTGTGCTCCTGGATGAGCGCGGCAAGGGCATCGGCGGCGGGTCCGCCAAGCAGCAGGTCGGCCCAGAGCGGGTCGGTCCCCGCGTACAGGGTCGTCGCGCCATGGGCGCCAAGCTCGGTGGCGGCGTCAGCGGCGTCCGGAGCGAAGGCGACGGCCTCGACTGTCGAGGCCAGCGACCGGGCCTTGGTCAGCAGCTCGAGAGCGACGGGCGCGGGCTTGCCGCCCGCGACCTCGGCGAACACCCAGATCTTTTCCAGAGGCATCGGTCAGATCACCTTCTTCTCGGCAAGAAAGTCGGCGATCCGCTTGTAGCCTTCGCCGTCGTCCTTGACGATCGAGCCCGCAGCGCGCTGTGGGGCCGGCTCGACGCTCGTGATGCTCTGGCCGGCGGTGCCGCCGCCCGCGCCGTCGAGACCGAGGTCGCCGGGCGTGACTCGATCGAGTGGCTTGGACTTGGCTCCCATGATCCCCTTCAGGGATGGATAGCGCGGCTCATTGACCCCGGCGGTCACGCTCACCACCGCGGGGAGTGTCGCCTCGACGAGATCGAAGCCCGCCTCGGTCTGACGCTTGACCTTGAGCGTGGTGCCGTCGACTTCGACGGTCTTCGCGAAGGTGACCGCAGGGACGTCCAGGAGTTCCGCGATCATCTGTGGCACCACGCCCGTGTAGCCGTCGGTCGACTCGGTGGCGGTGATCACGAGATCGAATCCCTCGCGCCGGATGGCCGCCGCCAGGACCCGGGCGGTGGTGAGCGCATCGGACCCGCGCAGCGAGTCGTCGCTGATCAGCACCCCTTTGCCCGCGCCCATGGCCAGGGCCTTGCGCACCGCGTCGAGGCCTCGCTCGGGACCCATCGACACCACGGTGACCTCACCGCCCTGTGCTTCCACGAGTTGAAGGCCTGCCTCGACTCCGAATTCATCGCCCGGGTCGAGCACGACCTCCACCCCATCGCGTTTGAGCAGATGGGTGGTCGGATCGAGCTGGCCGGTCGTATTCGGATCGGGGATCTGCTTGACGCAGACGACGACCTTCACTGACACCTCCATTGATTGCTGCCCGGGATCGAAACTCTACCGCACCTCTGCGCGAATACCCGGAACTTGCGCGCCCATGCCCGTCAAAGGGGTCCTGCGCTGAGGCGTTCGGCGATCGGCGCTCGCCCGAGGGAGGCGGACAGCGCCTCGAGATCTGCCGACGCCCCCAGCTGCACCCGCACCGCTTGCGGCTGTGTCGCGGACAGGGCGGCCTCGAGGGACCCCTCGCCCCAGCGTGCATCCCCGATCGCGACGATCCCGTAGTGGTACCTCCGGCCGCGCAGCCACGTGTCCCAATTCGGTGCCCCGGTCACCGCCTCGATCCCCGCGTCGCCGAGATCGTCAATCCGGCTCACCGGTTCGCCGTCGATCGATGCCACCGTCCACCGCGCCGACGGCCAGTGCCGGGCGGCGTCACCGATCAGGTCGCGCAGCCGGCGCTGTTCCGCCGTCCCCTGGGCGTCGGGTCGGGGGCCGGTGAGCACGAGCACCCGCTCGGAGGTCATGGCGTCGCGACCTCCCAGAACGCCACTTGGCTCGACCCGACGGCTCTCGGGTGGACGCCGGTCGAGCACCGAGCGCCACCTCGCGCGAAGCAACCGCCGGTTGGGCTCCACCTGCCCTGCCCTGACGGCTGAGCCCCCCGACGCGCCGCGGACATGCTCCACCACCGACCGGGGCTGGTAGACGACCCGCCCGCCGGCTGCGGCAAGCGCGAGACAGAGGTCGACGTCCTCGCAGTACATCGGCGCGAAGCGGGGATCGAAGCCACCGACATCGATGAACGCGGAGCGGCGGACCAGGAGACACGCGGCCGACGCGTAGTCGACCGTGCGCCGAAAGAGGTACTCGGGCCGGCTCGGCACCTCGCCGTCGCCGTAGTTGCGAACTCGCGCATCGCGCCAGACGATCGAGCCTGCCTCCTGCAGCCGTCCGTCCGGGTAGAGCAGCTTCGGCGCCACGGCTGCCACCGTCGGGTCGGCGTCGGCGGTCGCGACGAGCGGGGCGAGCCACCCCGGGCGCACCCAGGCGTCGCTGTTGAGCAGGACGAGGTACCGCCCCAGTGCCATCGCCGCACCCTGGTTGTTGGCGGGCCCGAAGCCGAGGTTGCGAGGATTGCGCAGGATCCTCGCTCCGCGGACGCGGGCGAGCTGGTCGAGGGTGCCGTCGGTCGAGGCGTTGTCGACGATCACCACCTCGTAGCGGGGTTCGGTCACGTCGGCGAGCAGGGACAGCGCCTGCCGGGTGAGGTCCCAGCGGTTGTACGTGAGCATCACCACGGTCACGTCCGGCCGGTCAACCCGCGGAAACAGGATCACGTTCGGCGCCGCTGCCAGCGTTGGTACCCCTCACGGATCGGGCGGGCGATCCGATGCTCGGGCGAGGCCTGGAGATGCTCGAGCTCCGCCTGGAGGCGCGAGAGCTCGGCCTGCAGTGCGGTGCGCTCATCCACGAGGCGCTGCTGCAGGATCGCAATCGCCGATTCGACCGGGTCTGGCGGCCTGTTCGCTGCCGTCATGCCCGCCACCCGTGGGAGCCGTTCGCCCAGTTCGGTGAACGCGGCGTCGAGCGTGTTCAGCGCTTTGCCGAGGTCGGCCGGCGACCCGCCAGCGAGGAGCGCCGCGATGCCCGCGGCGACGTCGCTCGTCAACAGAGGGATGCCTGGGGCGCTGCGCGCGCCGGCCCCACTCCCGAACACCGCAACTGGAGTGCCGAATGACGCCGCCAGGTGCCCCCCTGCGGACGTGGCCGCGACCACGGCGGCGGCCCCCGACATCGCGGCGGCGACATCGTCGAGCCCCGCCCATTGCGGAAAGTGATGCACCCGCTCGGCGATCAGTCCCTCGATGTGGAGCAGTGTCTCGGGCGCATGCCGCGTCGGATCGAGGCTGAGGACCACCAGCGAGAGCTTCGGGTCGGAGCGGAGCGCCCCGCGCAACCCGTCGACGAGCTGTTCACGCATGGGCGAGGGCTCGATGGCTCGCGCAACCTCGACCACGAGGCGAGGACCGGCCGGCAGCGCGCCGCACATCCGGAGCAGATCGGCTCGCCGGCGCAGGGCATCGACCCCAAAAACTCGCGATGCGAGGAGCACCGGATCCCCGGACTGCGCCGCCGTGCCTCCGAGCCGCTCCTCGATGGCGCCATTCCGCACCCACACGTCCCTGCCCATGAGACCCCTGATATCGACGTCCGAGTCGTCGGACCCCCCGACCCCGAACCAGATCACCTGCGACGCGGCGGGGACGCCGCCGCGGATCCCTTGCAGCGCAAGTGCTGCGATCCCGCGCTCGGTGATCACGTCAGGGGCGACCTCGTATCGCGCCGCCCACTCCCCGTCGCCGGCGATGACGTCACCGGTGATGATGAGGGCGTCAATGCCAAGTCCCTCGGCTGCGACCGTCGCGGGAACAGCACGCGCCGGACGCCCCTCGTCTCCGGGGATCGGACGCTCCGCCCCAAACGGCGCCATTGCGATCAAGTCGATGTCGGGGCGTCGCCGCCTGAGCTCACGCTCCATGACCCGGCGCAGGGCAACCTCACCCAGGTCGCCGGTGTCGAACCCTCCGAAGAGCCCGATCACCGGCCTCGCAGCGGCACCGTCCACGTGATGCCTCCGTGTAGCAAGCGGATCGTGCGGGGTGGCTCGCGTCTCAGCCATGGCTCAGGGAACGCGCGCCGGCGGCGGCTGAGAATGAGGGCACCGCCACGATAGAACATGTCGCAACCACAAGGAGCAGCAGGATGTCGGGAAATTCCTTCCCCGTAAAGAGGCTCGCGATGACTGTCGTCGCGTTCGCTGTCGTCGCCGTCGCAGGGGTTGCCACGCTTGCCATCATCCCGGCGCTGGCCGCGGGTACGTCCTCGAGCAGTGCCAACACGCTCGCCAGCACCTCAGCGCCGAGCGCCAACGGCGGGCAATCCGCGACGAGAGCGATTGCCACGCGCCGGATCGCGCTTGCCCTCTTCCGCACCTCGGTCGAGCAAACCGGGCTCAGCCGCACCACGGTGTTGAAGGATCTCTTGAACGGCGAGACGCTGGCGCAGATTGACGGCTCCAAGGCTCAGGCCGTCGAGGGTGCTGTCAGAGCCAAGATCGCCGCTCGGCTGACCAAGGAGGTGTCCAAAGGCAGGATCACCCAGGCGCAGGCGACCTCGCTGAACGCGACTGCGACGGCAGGCGTCGCCAGGCTGATGAACCTGAACCTCAGCACGTACCTCCGCGTCCGATTCGGCGGATTCCCTCAAACGCCCGCAACGACTCCATCTTCGACTCCCGCCGCCGCCGCCGCGACGGGATCCAGCATCCCGCTCTGATCCCGGCCGGCGGTCCGGCAGTCTATCCGTGCACCCCGGGTAGACTGCCCCGATGCCCAAGAAATACACCGCTGCCGAGCAGGTCATCGACCCGGCTCACCGCTACAACGCGACCATCGCGACCGACCGTGGTGACATCGTCATCGCCCTCGACCCCACGCGCGCACCCAAAACGGTCAACAACTTCGTGTTCCTCGCCCGCGAGGGGTTCTACGACGGGCTCACCTTTCACCGCATCGTCGACGACTTCGTGATCCAGGGCGGCTGTCCGGAAGGAACCGGAAGCGGCGGTCCTGGATACAAATTCAATGACGAGCCCGTGCAGGGCGAGTACGAGCCGGGCGCAGTCGCGATGGCCAACTCCGGGCCGAACACCAACGGCTCGCAATTTTTCATCTGCACCGTCGACGACCGCCACAAGCTGACCAAGTCGTACAACCTCTTCGGCCAGGTGGTCAAGGGTATGGATGTTGTGGGCAAGATCCGCCAGAACGATGTGATGCGGTCGGTGACCGTGGCCGAGGAGTGATGGCGGATCCAGCGCTCCGGCTTATGGCCGTGCACGCACACGCCGACGACGAGACCATCACCATGGGCGGCACACTCGCGGCACTTGCCGACCGCGGGGTGCGCACCTGCGTGGTCTGCTGCACCGACGGCAAGCTGGCGACGATCGTCGACCCGGACATGCCCGAGGAGACAACGCGCCCGCGCCTTGCCGAGATCCGCGAGGCCGAGTTGCGCGAGGCGTGCCGGATCCTCCACGTCGACGAGGTCGAGTTCCTCCGCTACGGCGACTCAGGGATGGCGGACACACCGACCAATCAACTCCCCGACGCCTTCTGGATGACACCACTGCACGAGGCGACCGGCCGCATCGTCGCCGAGATCCGCCGCTTCCGCCCGCAGGTTGTGGTCACCTATGACGGCAACGGCGGCTACGGCCACCCCGACCACATCCAGACGCATCGCGCGACCCTGCTCGCCGTGGAGGCCGCGTGTCTCCCGACGATGTACAAGGATGCCGGTGAGCCGTGGCGGGTCGAGAAGCTGTACTACACGGCATTCCCAAAGTCTCAGTTCAAGCGCATGGTGGAGATGGCGAAACAGGCCGGGATGGACCCACCTTTCGGTGAGGAGAATCCCGACAACATGGCGTTCCTCACTCCCGATGCATGGGTGACGAGCACGGTGGACTGCCGTTCGGTGGTCGCTCGCAAGCGCGAGGCGCTGCGCGCCCATCGCAGCCAGATCTCGGCTGACTGGCCGCAGCTCACCATCTCCGACGAGGTCGCCGCGCAGTTCGCGACCGAGTACTACCAGCTGATCATCTCGCGCACGCCCGCCGTGCTCCCCGAGACCGACCTCTTCGCCGGCGTCTCGCCGAGTTAGTCCCGCTCCAGCACCATCGCGATGCCCTGTCCGCCGCCGATGCAGAGAGCGGCGATCCCAAGGTGGGCATCGCGCTTGCCCATCTCGTGCAGCAGAGTGACCAGGATCCGGGTGCCACTGGCGCCGATGGGATGGCCGATGGCGATGGCCCCGCCGTTGACGTTGAGCCGGTCCTCAGGCACCGCCAGCTCCCGACCGACTGCCACCGCCTGAGCGGCGAACGCCTCGTTGAGCTCGAAGAGGTCGATGTCGCGCAATTCGACACCGGCCTTCTGCAGCGCCGAACGCACCGCCGGCACCGGTCCCATGCCCATGATCCGCGGCGCCACGCCGGCGCTCGAGTACCCGCGAATCCGAGCCAGGGGAACGCGTTGCTCGGCCTTCGCGCGCGACGCGCTCATCACCACGACCGCAGCGGCTCCGTCGTTGATGCCACTCGCGTTGCCGGCGGTGACGGTGCCATCTTTCGCAAACGCGGCGCGCAGCGTCGCGAGCGATTCTGCGGTGATGCCGGCCCGAGGGTGCTCGTCGGTGTCGATGAGCACCTGCTCCTTCTTGCGCTGCACCGGCACAGCAACGATCTCGTCCTTGAACCGTCCGCTCTTGATCGCAGCCTCGGCTTTCTGCTGCGACGCGGCGGCGAAGACATCCTGGTCCTCGCGCGACACCTCGAACTCGCGCGCGATGTTCTCGGCGGTGCTGCCCATATGACAGTCGTCGAAGGCGCACCAGAGACCGTCGCGGATCATCTCGTCGACGAGCTGTCCGTGTCCGAGTCGGTAGCCGTAGCGGCCGTTCTCCATGAGGTACGGAGCGCGCGACATGTTCTCCATCCCGCCCGCGACCAGGCACTCCGCGTCACCGGCGCGAATCGCCTGCGCGGCCAGCGCGACGGTCTTGAGCCCGCTGCCGCACACCTTGTTGATGGTGGTGGCCGGGACGTGCTCCGCAAGTCCTGCGCCGATAGCCGACTGACGCGCGCTGTTCTGACCGAGACCCGCCTGGAGCACGTTGCCCATCAGCACCTCGTCGACAGTGTCGATTCCGGCTCGGCGCAAGGCTTCCTCGACCGCGATCGAGCCGAGCCTCGTGGCCGGGACGTCGACGTACGCGCCGCCGAACGTCCCGACCGGCGTGCGCACGGCGCTGACGATGACCGCCTCCTCCATGTCAACCACTCTACGCCGGGCTCTGGGACGGGAGCGGCGGCTCTGCTCCGAAGGTCTGCACGTACCGGGCGCGAAAGGACTCGGGGGTGAAGTGATGGGTCTGCGGGCCGCGCTCCCCAACCACGTAGGCCGCCGCAACCGATCCCATCCGGCCCGCAACGTCGGCCGCGGCCCCGGCGCGCAAACCGGTGAGCAGCCCCGCGATGTAAGCGTCGCCTGCTCCTGTCGGATCGACCGCCACGTCGACGACAGCGGGAGGGATCTGCGCGAGTCCTTCCGGCGTGTGGATCTCGCTCCCCGCGGCGCCCTTGGTCACCGCGACCATTCGCTCCTTGCCGAGCTCGATCACCGACAGTCCAGTGCGCTCGCGGATCATCTCGAGCTCGTAGTCATTGCCGGCGACCAGCCAGGCCTGCTCGAGGCCGGCACGCAGGGCGTCATCGGGAAGCGCCGGGATCTGTTGCGCCGGCACGAAGACGAGCCGGGCACCGAGCGTCTGAGCCTGCTCGATGTGCAGCGCCATCGCGCCCGCGTCGTCAGCGCCCACCACAACCTCGGACACATCCCGGAGGACGCTCAGGTCGACCCCGGCGGCGCGGGTCATGGCGCCGGGATGGAACGCGGTGATCTGGTTGCCGTCGAGGTCGGTGGTGATGAACGCGGTCGCTGTCTCGATGTCGTCGCACCGGAGCACGGTGGAGGTATCCACGCCTTCCGCCTCGAGCGCCGCGGCGAATCCGTCGAAATCGGTGGCGCCCACTGCGGCGCAGAGCAAGGGCCGCTCGCCGAGCATCGCCATCGAATACGCGATGTTCGACGCGGTGCCGCCGCGCCGGCGCTCGAGGTGGTCCACCAGGAACGCGACATTGAGCAGGTGGGTCTTGTCGGGCAGGATGTGGTCGCCGAATCGCCCCTTGAACACCATGATGGTGTCGAAGGCGACCGATCCGGTCACGGCGGTTCGTCCCACGGCCGGGGCAGGATAGCCAGCCCGGCGTGCCCGCCGTACCGCGAGCGGCGACAATGAACCCGATGGCGTTACACGAGATGGGGCACGAGACGATTGCTCAGAGCCCGCTCGCCGGCCTGAACCCCGCGCAGCCGGCACCCGAGGAGACGGCGCTCGTCGATGCGGTCGAGGTGTACCACCGCACCTACACGACGATCCTGCGCAGCAGTGGCGAGACGCAACTCAGGGTGTTCGAGCACTCCCACAAGGCGATGGGCTCGAGCCTGCATCCTCTCGCCGGCTCCGCCGAGATCGATCTCGGCGCGTTCCTCTACGCGGTCCGCCGGCTCCCTGATGCGATCTTCAGCGCCCGAATCGTGGTGATGGGCCAGTCCGCCGAGGTGTTCGCGCAGCGCGGCTACCGCCCCTTCGGCGAGTGGACAGAGGTGAGCGCCCCAGGCCGGCGGCGGCGCTGGTACGACGACGGAAACGGCACCCTCGCCGTGCTCATCGCGAGCGCCTCCGACGTCGACGACCTGATCCCGACCATGGTCGCGATCCAGATCGAGTGGAAGAAGCTGCGCCTCGCACTGCGTAGCTCCGGGATCGAACACATCGAGCAGGCGACCGTCGCCGAGATTGCGAGCGCATGCGGCGGCCTCGAGGACGACTGGGCACACCTGCAGGAGATCTGGGGAGCCGGCTTTGGTGCTCGCCTCGCGCAGATCGCGGAACGGCCGGTCGAGTTGCGTGTCCGCATGCTCGGTGGCACCCAGGTCGGCTACGCCCGCGTGACCCGACGCTGGTGGCAGCAGGTCACCGGGCTGATGCGGTCCGAGTCGCTGCTCGACCGCCCCGTGTACTTCGTGAGCAGCAACTCGCACGCCATCGCAAACCTGCTCACCGGCGTCGCCCCCCGGCACGCAGACGAGCTCGCGGTGGCCGTCGAGCGCAGCGGGTCCGCCGAGTTGCGCGAGGAGTTGCAGCGTTTTCGATCTGGAACCGCCCAGGGCGACTGGAACAACTTCCTCTATTACGTCGCCCGCGAGCGTATGCGTCTGCTCCCCGATTCGGAGCGCGGCGCACTCCGGCGTGAGGAACGGGAGGCGGGGGCGCTGAACGTCACCAGCAGGACCGCCCTCGATGTGGCAGCCCAGGTCATCCCGCTCGACCGCCTCGCGCCCGCCCGATTCGACGAGCGGGCGCTGCCCGTCGACGCGGCAGCGCTTGCGGCGAGCCGAGCCGTGATCGTCAACATCGATTATCCCCTCGGGCTCGCCGCCTACAACATTCTCCGCGAGGTCGCCGAGACCGTCGACCTTCGCGGCGTGTACATCCTCGGCAAGGCCGCGACCCTGAACGCCGACGTGGGTGACGTGATGATCAGCAGCGTCGTCCACGACGAGCACAGCAGGTCGACATACTGGCTCGACAACGCGTTCTCCGTCTCGGACATCGCCCCTTATCTGCGCTTCGGCAGCGGCCTCGACAACCAGCGTGCAGTGAGCGTCAAGGGGACCTTCCTGCAGAACCGCGGCTATCTCGACTTCTACTACCGCGAGGCGTTCACGGTGGTCGAGATGGAGGCCGGCCCATACTGCAACGCCGTGTACGAGATGACCCAGCCTGCCCGATATCCGACCAGCGAGCCGGTCAGCTTCTCCAAGCTGCCGATCGACTTCGGCGTGATCCACTACGCGTCGGACACGCCGTACACGCAGGCGCGCACGCTCGGCGCGCGCGGTCTCTCGTACTTCGGCATGGATTCGACATATGCGTCGTCGGTCGCCATCGTGAGGCGCATCATCGCCCGCGAAGGCGCGACAGGGCAGTAGCGGCGCTTGTCCCTGGTCAGCCTTCGCGACGTGGGTGTCGCCTTCGGTGCCGAGAGCGTGCTCGAAGGTGTGACGTTCCGCGTCGAGACACGTGAGCGCATCGCGGTCGTCGGCGCCAATGGCGCGGGCAAGACCACGCTGCTCACGCTCATCAGCGGCGCCAGGGAGCCGACCGCGGGAGAGGTCGAATGGCAGCGCGGGCTGCGCATCGGGTACCTGCCCCAGGATGCTCCCGAACCGGTCGCTGAGACAATCCTCGACGAGGTGATGGCATCGCGCGAGGACCTCGCCGCGATGCATCACGAGATGACCACGCTCGAGCCGCTGCTGGCCGACGGCGCGCGGCCCGACGCCGCAACGCTGTTGCAGCGTTATGGAGATGTCCAGCACCGCTACATCGACCAGGGAGGCTACGAGCTCGAGGCCAACGCTCGCGAGGCGCTCGGCGGACTCGGCCTCGACACCGCGACGCAACAGCGTCACCCGTCGCAGCTGAGCGGTGGACAGAAGCGGCGGCTCGAGCTTGCCAAACTCCTCGTTCAGGACGCGGATCTCCTGCTCATCGACGAGCCGACCAACCACCTCGACCTCACCGCGATCGAATGGCTCGAAGACTTCATGCGCGGGGTATCCACCGCATTCGTCCTGGTCTCGCACGACCGGCGCTTTCTCGACAACGTGTGCACCCAGGTGATCGAGGTCGCCGGCGGCACCGTCGAGGAGTACCCCGGCAACTACACGCAGTACACCAAGCTGCGGGTCGAACGGCGGGAGCGCAGGCGGCGCGAATTCGCCGCGCAGAAGGCGTACATCGACCACCAGGAAGAGTTCATCCGCAAGTACAAGGCCGGCCAGCGCGCGCGTGAGGCGCGCGGGCGGCAGACTCGCCTCAACCGGCTGGAGCGGGTCGAGCCGCCGACGGTCGACCGCCGGCCGCGGTTGCGCTTCGCGAGTGCGCCGGCGTCGCGCGTGACCCTGAAGGCAGTCGGGCTCGTCGTCGGGCGCGATGCACCGCTGCTCGCCGTGCCTCCGTTGACGATCGTTCCGGGCGAGCGCATCGCGGTGATCGGCCCCAATGGCAGCGGCAAGTCCACCCTGCTGCACACCCTCGCCGGCGATCTGCCACCGCTGGAGGGAACGCTCACGCTCGGTCCGCGCAGCGTGCGCCGGTTGTACCGGCAGGACCTCGGACAATCCACCGAGCACGGAGCGGCGGACGTGCCCGCCGGCGACGACGAGCGCACGGTGCTCGCCGACCTGCTCGCCACCCATCCGGTCGGCGAGGAGCGCGCGCGCACCCTGCTCGGATCGCTGCTCTTCAGCGGCGACGACACCCTCAAGCTCGTCGGCGACCTGAGCGGCGGCGAGCGGGCGCGGCTGATGATGGGCAAGCTCGCCATCGAGGAGACCAATCTCCTCCTCCTCGACGAGCCGACGAACCACCTCGACATCCCCGCCCAGGAAGTCCTCGAGGCGGCGCTGGTGAAGTATCCCGGCGCCATGGTCCTGGTCACCCACGACCGCGCCCTCATCGATGCGGTCGCCACACGCACCTGGTCGATCGAGGACGGCGGCATTCGTGAGGTGCTCGGCGGCTACGCGGACCTGCAGAAAGCGCGGGAGCGCGAGCGCCGCCGGTGAGCGTCGCCGCGGGGCGCACGCGCGCTCCCGCCCCGGGGGTCGCGCTCGTGGTCGCGACCGTCGCCGTCTCCTTTTCGGCGATCCTGATCCGATACGCCAACGACGACGCAGCCACCATCGTCTGGCTGCGTATGGGGATTGCCGCCGTCGTGCTCCTGCCGTGGGTGGCACGCGATGTGCGCCGCCGTGTCATGCCCCGCGGGACTATGCAGAGCTCGCTGGTCCTCGCCAGTGGCGTGCTCCTCGCGGGACATTTCCTGCTGTGGACGGCGTCGCTCAAGTACACGTCGATCGCAGCCAGCGTGCTCCTGGTGTCGGTGCATCCGATCATCGTCACGCCGCTCGGGCGGCGGCTGCTCGGCGAGCGCGTTTCACGACGCATGCTCACCGCGGTGGCGGTCGCGCTCATCGGGATGGGCGTGACCTGCGCCGGCGACCTGCGGGGCGGCGGCAACGCCTTCCTCGGTGACCTCCTCGCCATCGGGGGCGCGGTGTGTCTCGCCGGGTATCTGCTGATCGGACGCGGCGTCCGTGCCAATCTCGGGGTTGCCGGCTACTCGGCGATCGTCTACGCCGTGGTCTGCGTGGTCGCCGCGCTGACCGCGATAGCGGGCGGCGTGGCGCACTTCCCCTCACCGAAGGTCGCCCTGGCCTGCCTTGGGCTGGCGGTCATCTGCACCATCGGCGGTCACACCGTGTACAACTGGGCGCTCCGTCATGTGCAGGTGCTGCTCGTGTCGCTGTCGTTCCTCGGCGAGCCGCCGCTCGCCGCGTTGCTCGCGCTTGCCTTCTTCGGCGCGGTGCCGGCCCTGGCGACCATCGCCGGAGGTGTGTTGATCATCGCCGGGCTCGCGCTCGCGCTCATCGAGCCCCGCGCCTGGTCGGCCCGTGCCGACATCGCCCTGAACGGATGACCGCGATCGGCACGGCGCTTGCGACCTCGACGGCATGCGGTCATGCACCGAGCGAGTTGGTGCGGCTCTTCGACGCCGACGACCCCGCAACCGGCGACCGGTTCACCGTCGCGAGGTGCGCGCAGTGCGCGCTCGCGCAGACGGTCCCCGCGCCGTCGGCGAGCGAGCTCGACCGCTACTACCCGCAGGGATATCACAGCACCACCAGGCGATATCGGGGGGGGATGGACCGCGTCCTCTCGCTCGTGCACCGCAGCCGCATCCGCGCGATCGAGCGGTTGCTGGGCGGGGCGGGGAGCGTGCTCGACATCGGGTGTGGACCGGGAGTGTTGCTCCACCAGATGCGGGCGCGGGGCTGGAAGGTACGCGGCACTGAGCGCTCCCCCGCAGCGGCTCAACAGGCGAGAGACGTCTTCCATCTCGACGTGCGAGCGCAGGATGTCGACGAGCTGGTCGCGGAAGGCGCAACCTTCGACGCGGTCGTGCTCTGGCATGTCGCCGAACATCTGCACACGCCGGCCGAGGTCGTTCGCCGCATCGCACGCTTGCTCCGGCCCGGAGGAGTGCTGCTCATCGCGGTCCCGAATTTCGGGTCACCCGAGGCACGCGTGGGACGCGCCGGGTGGTTCCACCTCGACGTCCCGCGGCATCTCGTCCACTTCACGCCGTCGACGCTCGATGCCGTGCTCGCGGATGCCGGATTCCACAAAGCGAAGGTGACCCATCTGGTGCCCGAATACGATCTCTTCAGCTTCG
>DAITPY010000020.1:0-31978 GCA_036833315.1 Candidatus Dormiibacterota bacterium | reverse complement strand
TCGGATGCACTAGGAGGCACGCAGCATGGGTCTGGGAGTTGGCATCTTTCTGCTGGCGGTTGGCGCCGTCCTCACGTTTGCTCTTCACGTCAACCCAACGAACGGTGCGCTCGACGTCCATACCATCGGCTGGATCCTGATGGGAGCCGGCGCTCTGGGGATCGTGCTATCCATGGTGTTCTGGTCGTCCTGGGGTGGCGGCAGCTTGACGCGGCGCCGCGAAGTTGTCGATCCGGCTGGCGGGACCCATACGACGATCGATCAGCGCTAGGCGCAGCTCGGCCGTCCGGCGCTTGCCAGCCGCCATCGTCGCGGCGCGGCGGGCGTCGTCTTCTCGCATCCATGCGGCAACCCACGCGGGCTCGGGCGACCAGTCAACAGGGCGTGCGCCAATAAGCAAGGGGGGACGCACTCGTGTGATCTCCACGCACTGCGTCCCGTGTGCGTCCCCCGTTAAGGGGTGGGACGCACGGACGCACTGGGGTCGCACCGCGTCCGGGACGCACCGGGACGCACTCGGGACGCACTATGGTGGATGGTGCAGACGCAGGAACCGATCACCGTTCGGAGGCGGTCGAGCGCATCCACGGCGAGTCCCATCTCGCGTCGAGTTCTCATCGGCGCCGACCATGCAGCGGGTCAGGGTGTCGACCACGATGAGCGCTGCGCTGACCGCAGCTCAGCGCGACGCGGGAGTCAGCTCCTCCACCGAGTACTTGCCCGCGGTGTAGTCGGCCCGGATCAGCTTCTTGTCGAGCTTGCCCACGCTCGTCTTGGGAAGCTCGTCGACGAACGCCCAGCGTTCGGGCAACCACCAGCGAGCAACTTTCGGAGCGAGAAACTCGCGCAACTCCTCGGGGGTCGCGGTCGCACCCGGCTTCAACACGACCGCCGCAAGCGGCCGCTCCGCCCAGCGCTCGTCGGGAACCCCGACCACTGCCGCGTCGGCGACCGCTGGGTGGCCGGCCAGGAGCGTCTCCAACTCTACTGAGGAGATCCACTCTCCACCCGATTTGATCACGTCCTTCGAGCGATCGGTGATCTGCATGTATCCGCGCGAATCGATGTTGCCGACATCGCCGGTGCGCAGCCACCCGTCGTGGAACTTCTCGGGCGTGGCCGCCTTGTAGTAGGAGGCGGTGATCCATGGGCCACGCACCTCGATCTCGCCGACAGCCTCACCGTCACGAGGGACCTCCGCGCCACTGTCGTCGACGATGCGCAGCTGCACGCCGGGGACGACACGGCCGGTCTTCGCGCGGTACAGCATCTCGTCCTCGGGAGCCGTGCCCTTGGGCGGGAAGGCTATCGATGCGATCGGGCTCGTCTCGGTCATTCCCCATGCCTGCCACAACTCGATGCCGAGCACCTCTCGATAGGCGGTGATCAGGGTCGCTGGAACGGCCGAGCCACCGCAGACCGCGCGCTTGATGCTCGAGACGTCGCCGCCGTTCGCCTGCACGTAATTGAGCAGCGCGGTGAGAATGGTCGGCACGCCACCGGTGAATGTCGGTCGTTCCTGCTGGATGAACGTGCAGAGCCCCTCTGGTTGCAGGAAACGTCCGGGCAGCAGCAGATCGCTTCCCACCATCCACCCCGCGTACGGAGTGCCCCACGCGTTGACGTGGAACATCGGCACGATGATGAGCAGTCGGCCGTTGTCGTCGAGCCGGAAGGTTCCCCACACCGCGAACGAGTGGAGATACACGGAGCGATGGCTGTACACCACACCTTTCGGATCGCCGGTGGTCCCGGTCGTGTAGCACATCGACGCCGCACTCCGTTCGTCGATGTCGGGCCACTCGAACGTCGCCGGCGCGTCCTCGATCAGCGTCTCGTACGCGAGCGTTTCTCCGAGACCCGACACCGGTCCCGAGCCGACCACGATCACCTTCTCGACGCTCGGACACTGCGCGATCACCGACGCCAGCAGCGGCGCCAGAATGTCGTCGACGATGACCACCCGATCCTCCGCATGGTTGATGATCTGCGCAAGCTGCGGCGGGGGCAGCCGCAGGTTGAGCGTATGGAGCACCGCTCCCATGCACGGGATGGCGAAGTAGGCCTCGATGTGCTCCTGGTGGTTCCAGCAGAGGGTGGCCACCCGATCGCCGGGACCAATCCCCAGCGCGCGCAGCCCGGCGGCGAGACGGCCTGCCCGCTCGGCCACCTTCGCGAAGCTCGTGTGCCGGGCCCGCTCGCCTTCGAAGGTGACCACCTCGCTGTCGTGGAAGACCTCCGCCCCGTGGCGGAAGAGCTCGGTGATGGTCAGCGGCGCGTCCTGCATGGTCGAGTTCATCGGCCTGACTCTCCTCTGCGTGGCTGTTGCGCTGACCACGAGCCTACCATCGGCTCGCAGGCCGAGATCCTACGCGGCATCCGCCCCAAATGGGCAGCATCCGCGCCCGGACACAGCTTCGATACCCTCGATGTCATGACGGTGACCCCGACCGGCTCGATGACCGGCGCCGACCGGATGCTGGCGGCGGCTCGCCGCGCGCCAGCCGACCGCACCCCGGTCTGGTTCATGCGCCAGGCAGGACGCTGCCTCGCCGGATACCGCGCGCTGCGCGAGACCTACGACATCCTCACCATCACGCGCACTCCCGAGCTCTGCGCGCAGGTGACACTGATGCCCGTCGAGGAGTTCGGTGTCGACGCGGCGGTGATGTACGCGGACATCATGCTGCCGCTGATCGGCATGGGCGTTCCCTTCTCCATTGATCCCGGGATCGGCCCGCTGATTCACGCACCGGTGCGCACCCCCGGCGACGTCTCCGCTCTGCGGATCATGGACCCGCGCGAGGCAACTCCGGAGCTCTTCGCCGCGATCCGCCTGGTGCGCAGGCAATTGGAGGGAAAGACGGCTGTCGTCGGGTTCGCGGGCGGCCCGTTCACCGTCGCCTCATACATGATCGAGGGCAAGCCCACCAAGGACTTCTCGCGAACCAAGGCGATGCTCTTCGGGGAGCCCGATCTCTGGCATCGCCTCATGTCGACGCTCACCGACGTGACTATCAGCTACCTCGAGGCGCAGGTCGAAGCGGGCGCGCAGATGATCCAGCTGTTCGACTCGTGGGCGGGAGCGCTGTCCGTGGCCGCCTATCAACAATCGGTCCTCCCCTACAGCCGGCGCATCCTCGACGCGGTGTCCCTGACGGGTGTGCCAACGATCCACTTCGGGACAACAACCGCGCACCTCCTCGAGGCGATGGCCGGCGGCGGCTCCGACGTGATCAGCGTCGACTGGCGGCTGCCCCTCGATGAGGCGTGGCGCAGGATCGGCGACCGCGCGATCCAGGGCAACCTCGATCCCGGGGTGATGCTCGCGCCCTTCGAGGTCGTCGCCCGCGAGGCACGGCAGGTCCTGGCACTTGCCGCCGCGCGCCCGGGGCACATCTTCAACCTCGGTCACGGGGTGCTCCCCGAGACGCCGAGCGACCACCTCAAGCGCCTCGCCGAGCTGGTGCACGAGGAAACCGCGCGCGCCTGACCGGCGCCGGGCGCGCGGGGCCGAGCTATACCCTTGGTAGCATGGCCCAGCTCGGCGTGGTACTGGCGACCTTCGGCTCCGCCGTCACCGCTGACGACGTCCCTGCCTACCTCAGCTCGGTGCGGGGCGGACGGGTGGTGCCGCCGGAGCTGATCGCGGAGTTCCGGCGACGGTACGACCTCATCAGACGATCCCCGCTGATCGACATCACGCGGGATCAGGCCCGCGAGCTGCAGTCGCTGCTCGACTCGGAGAGCAGCGATGGCTCGATGGTTGTGCCGGGGATGCTGCATTCGGATCCGTGGTTGACCGATGCGCTCGACGTGGTGCATGCCGGCGGCGCCGCGCACATCATCGTGGTCGTGCTGGCGCCGCAGTATTCGCCGATCATCCTCGCCGGGTATGAGCGAGCTGTCGCCGCCTGGTCCGCCGATCATCCCGGGGTCGACATCCGCATTGCGGGAGCCTGGCATCTGATCCCCGAATGGATCGGCGCGCTCGCAGAGCGCGTCGCCGAGGCACTCGCCGCGCTCGATCCTGAAGCTCGCGACACCATTCCGATCATCTTCACCGCGCACAGTCTTCCTCGCCCCGTGGTCGATCGCGACCCCGCTTACATCACCCAGTTGCGGGACACCGCACGGGCGGTGGCGAGCGCGCTCCGCCTCGACCCTGCGCGCTGGAGCTTCGCGTATCAGAGCGCCGGCCACACGCCCGAGGAGTGGCTCACGCCAGACGTGAAAGATCTTTTTCCCGGCTTCCGCGACGCAGGGGTCACCGAGGTGCTGATCGTCCCACTGCAGTTCCTCGCGGACCATCTCGAGATCCTGTACGACATCGACATCGCGGCCAGCGAGGAAGCCACGTCGGCCGGCATCACCATGCACCGCATCGCGTTGCCCAACACCCAGCCGGCCTTCATCCGTGCTCTTGCTGCGGTCGTCGCACGCGAGCACGAGGGAGCCGCATCCGCAGCTGTCACCTGAATCGGTGGTGAGCATCGACGAGCGCTCGCAAGCACAAGGATCGGTTGAGCCCGGCTTGGAAGCGGTGCGCGACGCGTTCGCATCGGTACTCAGCGAACAGCGCGGCACCGGCGCGGCGGTTGCGGCGTGGTCCGAGGGGCGATGGATCGTCGACCTCTGGGGTGGCGCCGCGACCGCCGACGGATCCCGGCTCTGGCTTCGCGACAGCATCGTGCAGCCGTATTCGGTGTCCAAGCCATTCGCCGCCATGTGCGCGCTGCTGCTCATCGATCGCGGCCGTCTCGACCTCGACGCGCCGATGCAACGCTACTGGCCGGAATTCACCGCTCCCGCGACGGTGCGTCATGTGCTCTCGCACCAGGCAGGTGTGGTGGCAATCGATGTCCCCTGCGATACGAACGTCTTCTACGACTGGGATCGCATGTGCTCGCTGCTGGCAGCGCAACAACCGGCGTGGCCGCCCGGCACGGCGCACGGCGAGTCGGCGCTCTTCTACGGCCATCTCGTCGGAGAGCTGGTACGCCGTGTTGACGGACGCGGCCTCGGCCGCTTTCTGCGCGACGAGATCTGCGGACCCGCGGCACTCGACTTCATGGTGGGATTGCCGCCTCACGCACAGGCTCGCGCAGTCGAGCTCACGTGCCTGGGCGACATCGAACTCTCGAGCGCCAGCGAGTTGTACCGCCGGGCGACGTCCAACCCTCCGGGGACTCGCGATCCCTCGGTGGTCAACAGCGCCGCATGGCGGGCCGCCGAGGTGCCCGCCATCAACGGGCACGGCACCGCACGCGGCATCGCCGGTCTCTACGCAGCGCTGCTGCAGGGCGAGTTGCTGTCGCCGGACCTGCTGCGCGAGTCAGTCTCGAAACAGTGCTCGGGTGTCGACGCGGTCTTCGGTCATGACAACGCCTGGGGACTCGGCTTCGGCGTTGACGACGAAGGGTTCGGCATGGGTGGGCTGGGCGGCAGCTACGGCGGAGCGTGCACTCGAGAACGCGGATACGCGTTTGCCTTCGTCACCGGGACGATGGGCAGTCACGCCCGCGCTGAGCGCGTCGAGAACGCGCTCCGTCAGTGCTTCGGTTTGCCGCCGATCTGAAACCGCGACAGTTCGAGGCTCAAGCCGGGCGATCGACCCCGATCGGGTTGGGATACCTGATCCCATCGGGGTGTTCGAGCAGCGTTGCGAGGCGCCGGAGGAGGTCGAACAGCCGGTCGCGCTGCGCTCCGTCGAGCGCATCCCACGCGTCTGCCGCAAGGCGGTCGGTCGTGTCCTCGACGGAGCCCCGCAGCACCCGTCCCTCCACGGTCAACCTGTTGTCCGCATCCAGGAGCCCGCGTGCGCGGAGGCGCCGTGCAGTCGCCTCGCACTCCTCCTCGGTCCACCCCCGCACGCGCTGAATCGTTGCCGGATCCATGCCTGGACCCGCGGCGCGCGCGGTCACGAGGGCTTCGAGGCCGCTCAGGCCGGCGACGGTGAGCGCTGCGACGTGGCCGTCGAAACGATGCTCGCGAAGCAGCGTGCACGCATGCCAGAGCAGCAGATGTGGGGCGTCGGGCATCGGAAGCCCAGCATGTCCGGCGTACAGAGGACGCCCGTCGCCGTGCAGGCGGGCGGCGACTTCGAGCGTGAGCGCGGCGGCCTCCGCGACGTCATCCGAATCGACCTCGGCGCCCCAGAGGCGTCGCAGCGCGGCGTCGGCGACCGCAAGTCGCGCCTCGAGGACACGATCGGGGCTCGAGAAGTGCCAGGCGTCGGGGATGGCCCGCGCCACCATCGACGGACGGAAGTTGTGGAAGACAGCAGTCACCACCTCAGCGCCGGCCGCACCCATCGCCGCCGAGCGGGACGCGAAATATCCCATCCACCCGCCGCGCAGCCCCGCAGCCCTGTAGTGCTCAGCTGACTCGGGGGCAAAGTAGACGATCGCATGGATGGGCTCGTACAGGGTCCAGGCGCGGCGTGCGAGCGTCTGAGGCACATTCGTATCGTAGTGGGCGCCTCGTAGGTACCATCGCGCGGACATGGTTGAGCCCGCAACCGGGGCGCGCGACGCGCAGGCGCCGCGCCTGACCCCGGAGTGGGCCTCGTTGCTCACGATCGCCGCGGTATTCCTGGTTCTGAGGCTGCCGAGCCTCATCGAGCCGCCGACCTTCAACGACGAGGGGACCTACTCCGACATCGGCTGGGCGCTCGATCACGGCGCTGTGCTGTATCGCGACGTGTGGGGCCACTACACACCTGGCATCTACTGGCTCGGGGCGGCCATCAACCTGGTAAACACATCCGTCCTCGCCTTTCATGTCGTGCTCGCGGCTGCGGTCGCGGCGACCGCGTTCGGCGTCTGGTTGTTCTGCCGTCGCTTTGCATCACCACACGTCGCCTGGGCCGCGACGCTTGCGTTCGTCATCCTCTCGTCGCTGCCGACCCTGGAAGGTGACGTCCTCTACGTCGAGGTGATCGGTGCCGCGCTTGTGGTCTGGGCGGTGGTGCTCGTCGCCCGCCGTTCTGTGGTGACCACGCGCGCCGCCGTGGTCGCGGGGGTCATCGCCGGCGGCGCGATGCTGTGCAAGCCCACGTTCGGCGCCGATGCCGTGGCGATCGCGACGATCCCGATGGTCATCGCGTTCGCCTCAGGTCGGCGACCCGGTCGCCACGAAGTCCACGCCGTGCTTTCGGTCGCCGCGGGCGCGGTCGGGCTGCTCGGGGTCGCGGCGGTGGCGCTCTGGCTCGGAGGCTCGCTGCCGGGGCTCGTCGATGTGCTTACCCACCAGGACGAGGCCTATCTGCAGTCGGCGAACGGAGGCGGCGGTGTCGGGGTGGCGCCGTCCGGCAGCACCGCGCTGGTCCTCCTGCTCATGACCGCAACGCGGATCGGGCTTGTCCTCCTCGTCGGCTCGGCGATCACGTGGTGGCTGGCTCGCCGTCATCATCTTGCCGCCGGCGTCGCCGCATGGTGGTTGACGTGGGAACTAGCCGCGGTCGTGGTCAGCGCCCTCGGGCTCGCCCACTACGCACAGCAGATGGAACCGTCGTTGTGCGTCTGCTCGGCCCTGCTCGCGGCCCGCTTCGTACGTCGATTCCCCTTGCGCCGGCTTGCCCTCGCGGCCGTCACCACTGTCATCGCGTGGGTCGTGGCCGTCGTGAGCCTCATCGCTCCCACCGCCGAGGCATCGCTGGTGGTGCCGCAAGAGCTCTCGACCTTCGTCACCTCGATCGTGTCCCCGCATGTCATCACCCACTACCTCGGTGGGGGCTGGGAACGCGTCCTCGGGGTCACCGGCGCCGCGACCTACGAGGCCGGGTTCGGCCCCCAGCCCGCGCTCGTGCGCGAGACGGTGGCGGTCATCGACGCGCACAGCCGCCCAGGAGATCGAGTCTTCGTGTGGGGACGAGTGCCGTGGACGTATTCCTTGAGCCAGAGGTTCCCCGCAGGGAGGTACACGTCACTCAACTCATCGTTCACGCTCGATCCCCACGCCCAGCCGCTGCTCATCAGCGAACTGCGCGCGCGTCCCCCTGCGGTGCTGCTACAGCTCGAGGCACTGCCCGCCGCAGTGTCGGCGATGTTGCACCAGCTGCAGTACGCACAGCTGCCCCTACCAAACGGGGAGATCTGCTGGGTCGCGCCCTCACGCACGTAGTCGCGAAGGATTTGCGGTCAGCCGGCGCCACCACGCGCCGGTCTGAGGGTCCCATGGAAGATGCCCGAGTGGGTGAAGGTGGGCGACGTGCCTGGACTGAAGGCGTTGGCGGTCAGCTCTGACGAGGGCATGAACTGCAGGAACCGTGAGTCAGCGCGCGAGATGTCGACGATCGACTTCTCCAGCACGCACGAGTTGTACTGTCGCGCCGTCTCCTCGAGCGTGTTCGCGTTCAGCACGACCTCCTGCTCCCAGGTTCGCGTGTAGCGGCGCACGCCGGCGATCCTGCTGTGCTCGGGAGTCAGGCACTCGGTCGCGATCACGTTCTCGCTGCTCGCCCAGATGCCGGTCTCGGTGTTGAGGACCAGGGTGTGATTGCCGGTGGTATGGCCCGGTGTCGAGAGCAGCGCGACGCCTGGTCCGACGAGCACGTCACCGTCAACGGCGCGCACTGCCTCGCGCCGAAGATCTGTATACGCGAACGGCTGATACCACGGCGCCTGCAACGGGTGCAGCGCCGCAAGCGACTCCAGCTCATCGCGCTGCACGATCAGCTTCGCATTGGGGAGCAGCGCGGGCACCGGCGCAGCGGGCGACAGATCGCTCGCGGGCGCGACCGTGCCGATCCAGCGGCGTACGTCCTGGGTGTGCAGGTGGTCGAAGGTGATCCAGTCGACGTCGCTCGTCCTGATGCCGACGCTGCGGAGATGGGTGAGCACGTCGCCGAGCGGTCGCGAGAACGCGCGCTCGAAGACGTTCGGCGTGGACTGGCTGAGTCGCGCGAAGTAGGGGGTGCGCCGGGCCAGCTCCACATCCGTCGGCTCGAAGAGCAGGGTCCTCTGCCGTCCGTCGGGGTCGTGCCAGCGAACGATCACGAGTCGGTGCGTCAATGAGAGGAAGGGAGCCGGGCTCAGCGCGGCGCGGAAGAGACCGAAACGAGTGGGATACGGAAGCGATATGAGGTCGAAGGTGCCGATCCAGTCGGGCATGCCGGTCGTCCGGAACCAGTCTCGAAAGCCGGGGGCCGCCTGGCGGATCAGCTCGAGCTGGCGACCCGGCAGCCGCTCATCGCTCGCGGCCGCAAAATGCGAGATCGAGCTGATCTCCCCGTTCGGTGGTTGAGCGTGTGTTGCCATCGCGGGACACCGGGCAGTGTACGCGGTGCTCAAACACACGGTCGATATACTCGACCGAAGTGGTCGAAGTGACACCGTGAGGCGATGGGGACGGTTCGTCTACCGTCGTCGCACAGCGGTACTCGTGGCGTCTCTGCTCTGTTTCGTTGCATCCATCGCCGCCCTCCTGACCGGTGGGCAACCGATCAACGCAACCGACTACAACGTCGAGTCGGTGCAGGCCGCGAACCTCGAGTCCGCCCAGCTGCCCTCCACCACCGGGTCGTCCTTCGCGCTCATCTTCACCAGTCCGCAGTTGACATATGCCGAACCGGCGTACCAGACGGCCGTCACTACGGCGCTCGCCCCGTTGCGCAATGACCCGCGAGTGAGCGGCCTGTCGACGCCCTACACGGTCCCCGCCTCCGCGGCCCTGATGGTCTCGACCGACATGCACAGCGTGCTCGCCCAGGTCGGCCTGCGCATCGATTTCTCGCAGGCACGCGCGCAGTACGGTGACATCCGATCCGAGGTGCACTCCAGTGCGCTGCGCATCACCGCAACCGGTGACGTGCCGCTCGCCTACGATTTCGACACCTATCTCGCGAGCGACCTGCGCAGATCCGAGGCGGTCTCGCTGCCGCTGGCACTGATCCTGCTCGTGATCGTCTTCAGCACCGGGATCGCCGCGCTGCTCTGCCTCGGAGTTGGCGTGTTCGCGGTGCTCGGTGGCGTGGGCGCGACACTCGCACTGGCGCACGTCATCGACGTCTCGACCTATGCGGTGAACGTGGTCACCCTGGTCGGCCTCGGCATCGCCATCGACTACTCCCTGTTCATCGTCACGCGGTTCCGCGAGGAGCTCGGGTCCGGAAACAGCGTCGAGGATGCGCTGGCGACGACCATGGCGACCGCCGGACGGGCGATCCTCTTCAGTGGCCTCACCGTCGCAATCGGGCTGGCGGGATTGCTGTTCTACACCGGTACCGCGCTGGTCTCGATGGGCATCGCGGGCGCGGTGGTCGTGGCTATCTCTGTGCTCTACGGGGTGACGCTGCTCCCCGCCATGCTGGCGATCCTCGGCCATCGCATCAACAGCATTCGCATCCCAATCCTGCAGCCCAAGCCATTCGGTCAGGGCGCCTGGCATCGCCTCGCGACCTGGGTCATGCGCCGTCCGTGGCTGGTGCTCATTCCGACAGTCGCGATCCTCCTGGTCGCCGGATCACCGTTTCTGAATCTCCAGCTCGCGAACAGCGACGTCACCCAACTCCCGACCAATGCCGAGGCGCGTCAGGGCGCCGATCTGCTCCAGGCGCAATTCCCGCAGGTCGGCACCAACACGATCGCGGTGGTCGTCCAGTTCGACCAGGGTCCCCCGACCAGCCCTGCCAACCTCGCCACCGCCTATGCCCTCAGCCGGAGACTGTCAGCGCTGCACGGGGTCACCTCGGTCCACAGCTACGTCAACGTCGACCCAACCTTCACGCTGGCTTCCTACCAGTCGTTGTACTCGCAACCCAGATCGGCGCTCCCCGCGGCGGTGCGGTCAGTCCTGACCAGCCTCACCGGCTCGAGCATCGCCGTCCTCGACGTCGCCAATCCGTACTTCGTCACCAGCGATCAAGCCCACGCGCTGGTGCGCCAGATCCGAGCCGATGATTCTGTTCCCGGCGCAAGCGTGAAGGTCACCGGCGACACGGCGTTCGACATCGACCTCGTGAACTACATGATCAATCACACGCCGCTGGCGATCGGGTTCGTGCTCGTGACCACGTTGATCGTGCTCGCCGTGCTGCTCCGCTCGGTGATCCTTCCCTTCAAGGCAGTGCTGATGAACGCGCTCTCGCTCAGCGCCGCCTTCGGTGCGCTGGTGTGGATCTTCGACCAGGGTCACCTGTCGTCGATCCTCGGCTTCACCCCCGGCCCGCTGGATCCGACCATCCCGGTGCTGTTGTTCTGCGTCGTGTTCGGCCTCTCGATGGACTACGAGGTGTTCCTGCTCACGCGCATGCAGGAGGCGTGGCATCGCACCGGCGACAACCGGATCGCAGTCGCCGACGGCCTCGAGCGCAGCGGCCGCCTCGTGACCGGCGCCGCCGCGATCATGGCGTGCGTGTTCCTCGCCTTCGCCCTTGCCAGCGTCGTCACCATCAAATCGATCGGCGTGGGTATGGCGGTCGCGGTGGTCGTCGATGCCTCATTGGTCCGCGCGCTGGTCGTCCCGGCGCTGATGCGGCTGCTCGGAAGGGCCAACTGGTGGGCGCCGCGATGGCTGCGTGGCCGCGCCCCGGACCGGCAGGAGATCGCTCCCGCTGCCTGACACGACGCTGACTCCGCCGGCCGCCCGGCCGATGCTGCGTGGCTGGAGCCATGCCCTGGCTGTTCCCCCTGCCATCGTGGGTGCGATCACGCTCGTGGCGATCAGCGGCGGCAGCCTGGCGCGACAAATCTCCCTTGCTGTGTATGGTATTTCTCTCGTCCTGCTCTTCGCGGTGAGCGCGGCCTATCACCGCGGCCCCTGGTCGTTCAGGACGCGCCGGGTCTGGGGCCGCCTCGATCACGCGACCATCTTCGTCGCCATCGCGGGCACCTATACGCCGGTCGTCGTCAACGTGCTGCGCGGCTGGCAGTCGATCGTGCTGTTGACGCTGATCTGGGTGCTCGCCGTTGCCGGCGCGACGATCTCCGCCACCGGGGTGCCCCTGCCACGCGGCGTGACCGTCGGCCTCTACTTCGCGGTGGGGTGGACGGTGGTGTTCTTCCTGCCGGCACTCGGCGATCGCATCCACGGCAGCGGGCTCCTGGTGCTCGCCATCGGAGGCGCCCTCTATTCGGCGGGAGCGATCGTCTACGCGCTGCGCTGGCCGCGACTGTGGCCGCGTGTCTTCGGCTTTCACGAGGTGTTCCACGTGCTCGTGATCGCCGCGAGCGCCGTCTACTTCGTGTTCATCGCGGTCACGATCGCCGCGCCGCGCTGACCCCGGCAGCTGACCCGGTCCTACTCGGTCCCCGCCACCGCCTCCACCGCGACGTGTCCGTTCGAGCCTTCCGCCTCGCGTACCTGCGCGAGGTACTCCTCCACGAGCTGGCGTCCGCGCTCCGGGTCGGCGACGCTCGCCACGACGTGATACGCGGGCTCGTCGGGATCCGGGCGCACCAGCACGAACCCGTCGTCGACGTAGACCTTGATCCCGTCGACGAGGTCGACCGAGTCGGTGCGGTGCTTGTCGAGCAGGATGCGCATCACCCGCCCTTTCACCTCCCAGGGGCAGAACTCGGTGGCGGTGACGTACGCCGTATGGGGGAGTGCCGCGCGCGCCTCGCTCAGCGGGATGCCGACGCTGGCGCGCAGCTCGAGCAACTTCACCAGCGTGTACATGGCATCAAAGGCGCCGAGGTGCGCCGGCCACACAAACCCGCCGTCGCCGTCGCTGGCGAGCACGGTGCCGGGGTTCGCGGAGGCGCGGAGCACCGAGGCAGGCTCGCCGGGCGTCGCAGTGAAGGTGCCACCGCCGCGGCTCACCAGCTCGCTGATCCACATCGGTGTGGCGGCCGGCGCGAGCACCGAGCCCGGACTGGACTGCAGCCACCACGATGCGAGCAGACCGAAGCCCTCGTGCGGGGTGAGCACCACACCCGTGTCATCGATGAGGGTGATGCGCTCGGCGGTCGGGCTGATCATGCAGCCGATATCGGCACGCACCGTCTTGCTGATCAGCGCCGTCTCATCGGGGACCGCGCGGTGATGCGAGCCCTCGCGGAGCCCTGCGTTGAGCGGAATCGTGGTCACCCCGAGCTCATTGAGGATCGCCGGGAGCACGGCCGACGCATCGCTGTAGTCGTAGTCGATGAGCACCCGGAACCCGGCGTTGCGGATCAGGTCGGCGTTGACGGTCGTGAGCAGGTGCGCCGCGTAGTCTGCGATCGGCTCGCCGTACTCGATGTCGCCCATCTCGTAGAACGCGGCGCGCCGGAAGTCTTCGCGGAACAGCAGGTTCTCGAGCTTGCGCTCGTCGCGCTTGTCGATCTGCAGCCCGTCGGTGTCGAAGAAGCGGATGTCGGCGCTGCGCTGGTCGAGCGGTGAGACGAGCACGTGGATCCCCGCGGCGCACCCGGCACCGCGAGTCGCGAACTGGGTCACCGGCACCGGCAGCTCGCGTACATCGCGTGCCTTGGCCCCGGCACTCAGGATGCCGGAGACGATCGCGCGCTTGATCATCCGCGATGAGCGCGCATGGTCCTGTCCGACCACCACGCAGGCTCCCTTCCGCAGCGTGGCACCGAACGCAGCGCCGAGGCGGGCGCAGAACTCGGGCGTCAACTCGACATTGATGAGCCCACCGAGCCCGTAGGACGAGAAGAGTCCGCGTCGCCACTCACCCGCCCAGATGATCGAGTCGTTCACCGTCGATCCGGGTTCCACGGTCTTGCTCGGCCAGATCTTGACGCCCGCACGGATCTGCGAGCCCTTGCCGAGAACGCACTCGTCGGCGACCACCGAGTTCTCCTCGAGTAGCGAGTCGTTCTTGATGGTCACGTTGCGGCAGACGATTGCCTGGCGCAGCCTGCAGCGCTCCCCGATGTACGAGTGCGGCCACACCACGCTGTTGCTGATCTTGGTGTTCTCGTCGATGACGCTGTACCTGTCGATGACCACGTGCTCGTTGAGGATCGCTCCGGCCTTGAGCTTGACCTCGTCGCCGATGAAGACGGGGCCGTCGAACTGGACACCGATGCCGACCTCGACACCCTCCCCCATCCAGACGTTGCCCTCCCGACGGCCCGGGATGTAACAGCGGACCTTGCCATCCAGCGCGTCCCAGTTCGCCTGCAGGTACGACTGGATCGAGCCGATGTCAGTCCAGTAGTCGTCGACCACGATGCCATGGAGCGGCTCGTGGCGGCGGAGCATGGTCGGAAAGACGTCCTGCGACCAGTCGGCTGCGGTGTCAGCCTTGATGTGGTCGAGCACCTGCGGCTCGATCACGTAGATGCCGGTGTTGGCATGGTCGCTGAAGACCTCGCCCCATGAGGGCTTCTCGAGGAAGCGCTTGATGTTGCCCTCGTCGTCGGTGACCACGACCCCGTACTCCAATGGGTTCGGGACGGAGTGCAACACGATGGTCGCGTGCGACCCGCGTTCGCGATGCGAGGTCATCACCGCGCTGAGGTCGATGTCGGTGAGCGCGTCGCCGCTGATGACCAGGAAGGTGTCGTCAAGCAGGTGCGCCGCGTTGCGCACGCTGCCCGCGGTACCGAGCGGACGGTCCTCGACGACGTACTCGATCTCCATGTCCAGGTCCGCTCCGTCGCCGAGGCGGTTGCGGATCTCGGCGCCGAGGTAGGCGAGGGTCACCACGACCTGGGTGATGCCGTGCGCCCGGAGCAGCCGGAGGATGTGTTCGAGGACCGGGGTGCCCAGCACCGGGACGAGCGGCTTGGGAAGCCGGCTGGTCAACGGACGCAGACGGGCTCCTTCTCCCCCCGCCATGACCACTGCCTTCACACGGCCACCTCCTCGGCACCGGCCTGTTGGTCAGATCATATGGCGCGGCGGCTGCTTCGATGTACGCGCAGCGGATCGGTCGACCGGCAGGAGCACCCGCTGATGCAGGCACATGAATCGGAGGCGCTCGAGCAGCCCCTCGATCACCAGCGGCCAGGCGAAGTCCGCCGCGTCGCGTCGCGCCGCCAGACGCAGCCGCTTGCCGAGTGCTGGCTGCTCGACGAGGCCGTCCAGCGCGCTGGCGATCTCGGCAGGATCGTCGGTCTCGATCACGATGGCGTTGCCATAGGGCCGGGCGTACTCCTCGCCGGTGGCCCCGACCATGGCGATCCCGCCGGCGGCCATCGCCTCGAGCCCGACCAGGCCGAACGGCTCATGCCCGGAGTTGGCGAGCACCGCCGCCGCGGCAACGTTGATCTCCGTGATGACCTGGTCGGGAAGGAAACGACGCAGATGGACGATGGGAGCGCCGTCGGTCTCGGTGAGCGCGCGCACGATTCCGCCGGCATCCTCGACCGCCTCGTACCAGTCAGTCACGGCGAGCCCGCATTCCCGCGCGAAGGCGAGCACCGAGGCGCCGTACGGCTCCATGCCGCCGCGGATGAGCATCCGGGCCGGCATGCCTTCGGCACGGAGCTCGGCGATGGCGGCGACCGCCTGGTTCCAGCGCTTGTCGGCGCTGAATCGGCCGATCTTGAACGCGAGGCACGGCGTGCCCGCCGCTGCGCGGATCGCCCTGGGGGCCGACGCATCGACGGGGGCGAGCGCGGTTTCCGGGATGCCGTTGGGAATGACCACCGGGTTGACCCCATACGGCCGCATCAAATGCTTCATGTATTTGCTCACCGTCGTCACGGTGGCGACGAAGTCGAGCAGCGCCCAGTCGATCGCCTCGAAACCGAAGGTGTTGTTGGCGTTCCAGAGGAGCACCGCGTTCTGGCGCATGCCGAGCGCGTACAGGCGATCGCTCAACGACCTGCAGAACCAGGCGGTGTGCCATTCCTCGCAGAGCACCGCGACCACCCTCCCCGCCTCCGCCGCCGGACGGATCACCGTGTCGATCAGCTTGTCGGGCAGGGTCGCGGTGAGGTCGCGGATCTTGGCGAGCTCACCCTCGTACACACCAGCGCGGTAGCGATCGCTGATCTGCTGGCACCACCTGACGAGCTGCACACCCGCGTCCATCTCCGTGCCTGGCTTGTCGGGATCCCCGACGAATACGAGCGTGGTGCGAAATCCGAGCGCGGCGAAGGCGCGGCACAGCTCGCGAGCGCGCACGCCGAGGCCGCCGGCCTGGCTGTATTGATCGGGTCCTTCGAAGGACACCATCACGACCTCGAGCGTTTCAGGCGTGAACATCGCCCCACAGTGTGCGAGACCGGTCCATGAAGGTGCCGGCCTCGACGTCGCGATCCACCCTGTCCCTCATCGGAGCGTCACGAGCGACCACGGACGGGGGCCGAAGCCCCCAATCCTGGTCACAAAAGAGGCGAAGGACCGGCTGGCGGGCGCCGGTTTCTCCGCCCGTATGCAGTGTCGCAAAGGGACCGAACATAGGCTCCGATGGTGGGACACAGATGTGTAACAGGAGCGGCACGTTGTCACAGACCCAGCAGCCGCATCGCGTTGTCGCCCATCACCAGAGCGCGCTCGGCGGCGGTGAGCTCCGCCTTCGCAAAGGCATCGATGTAGCGTCGCGCCGGCAAGAGCGGCTGGTCGGAACCGAAGAGCAACCGGTCGGCGCCGCACAGGTCGGCGACCGCTCGATACGCCGTCGGTGCGTACAGGAACGGCGCCGCCGCGGTGTCGAACCAGAGCCGGCGGCAGAGCTCGGCCACCTCCGGCATGTGCGCGAAGAACGGCAGCCCGCCGCCGAGGTGGGCGCAGACGAGGCGAAGCTCCGGGTGTCGCAGCGCGAGTCCGGCGACGCGCTCCGGGGTCGCGGTCCCCTTGCCGGGATACTCGTGGCCGACCGGTTCGCTGCAGTGCAGCACCAGCGGGACACCGAGGTCGACGCACGCGCTCGCGACACCGTCGATCGCTACTCCCTCGAGCTCGAACTCCTGCGCGTCCGCATTCAGCTCCCCCGTGCCGCGCAAGCCCTCGTCCGCGCAGCGACGCAGCTCATCGACGGCGCCCCGACGCGCCGGGCTCACCGTCGAAAAGCAGGTCAACCGGTCCGGGTGCGCGCGCTGCACGGAGATGAGATGGTCGTTGACCTCCGCGCAGTGCGCAGGGTCGGCGAACGGCCACCCGAAGCACACCGAGCGGTCGATGCCTGTCGCATCCATGGTCGCGAGCAGTTCGTCGGCGGTGAGGATTGCGCGCCCGCCGCGGTGGCACACGTCGAACCAGGGATCGAGCTTGGCGAGGTGGTCGCGCGCATCGCGCATCGCCGCCGGGAGGATGTGCACGTGGCTGTCGACGATCAACCCAGCCACCGCGTCTGCGCGTAGACCCAGGTCCCGGCGCACATGAGCACGGCGCTCGCCCCCAGCAGTGCCGGGCGCGCGCGCGGGTAGCGGACGGTGAGGTCGGACGCCAGCAGCACGGCCGGGAAGAGCGCGAGGATGTAGCGGGGCTGCGAGCGCCAGAACGGCAGCGATGCGGTCATCAACCACGCGATGGTGCAGTACAGGGCCATCGAACGGGGGATCCGCGACGATGCCCACATGCCGAAGCAGAGGAGCAGCCCCAGCAAACCGAAGGCGATCTCGCGCGCGAAGATCGATCGGGTCTCCCCGTCGGTGGTGCTGACGAGCGTGTTCCAGGTCGCCGCGAAGCCCGTCCACGGGGGCGTGAGCTGCAATCCGAATGAGGGCAGTTGATCGGCGTGGAGCAGCGCCAGCGCGTCGCCGATATGGGCCTGCATGTATGCCGCGTCGATCGCCAGCGGGAGTGCCAGGAGCATGACGAGCGCCAGCTCCGGGCGCGGGCGCCAGCCGGTGCGCCTGAGCTGCTCTATCGCCAGCGCGGGGATCAGCGCCAGTCCGGTGAGCCGGAACGCGCACGCGAGTGCGCCGGCTGCGATCGCCTTGCGCGACTGACCGGCTCGCGCGTAGTAGAGGCTCGCCGCCGCTGCGGCGATGAATGCGCTCTCGCTGAAGGGGGCGATCAGGAAGAGCGCCGTGGGCGCCAGCGCAAGCAACCACACCGAGAACGTGGCCGAGGATTGGTCGCGCTCACCGAGCACCAGGCGTGCCAGGTACCAGAGCGCGACAGTCTCGGCGATCGCATTCACCAGCCACGAGGCGGTGACAGCATCGCGGGTGATCACCATAACGCCGCGCACGAGCAGCGGAAATCCGGGCAGGAACGCGTCGAGATAGCTGAGCTGCAGCGGGTATCCGTGGGCGGCGATCGCGACGTAGCTCACCGCGTCCCATGCGACCAGGTGATCCCGCAGTCCGGTGAGCAGCGGCGTGTGCGGAAAATCCAAGATGAGCACGGCCGCGAAGACGCCGAGCCAGAGCAGGCGCGAGACGGCGACCGCCGCGATGGCGGTGCCCCATGACGATGCTGCCCGCCGGCTGCTCACCCGGGGGGATCGAGCCCGTCGAGGAGCCTGGGGTCGGTGCGCAGTTCCCACAGCTCACGAAAGGCGCGCAGCACCACGCGCACGTTCGCGCCGGTGGCTCGTCCGGTGGTCCGCGGATAGTGGTGCACGCCGACGTCGATGAGCTGGTAACCGCTGCGCCGCGCTCGCACCAGCATCTCGGTGCAGACCAGCGCCCCATCGGCGTGCAGGCCCCGCCCCACCGGGCTCGGAAACAACTTGAACGCGCAGTTCACATCGCGAACCGTCGGACCTAAGAGCAGGCGGACCAGACCGAAGAACGCGCGGTGGTACAGGCGGCGCAACAGCGTGTCCTTGCGCCGGATGCGGTATCCGGAGACGACTCGATCAGGCCCGTAGAGCGCCAGGAGTCGCGAGATCTCGGTGGGGTCGAACTGGCCGTCACTGTCCATGTGGAACACCGCCTCGCATGCCGCGGCGTCGAAACCGGTCCGCAGCGCCGCCCCATACCCACGATTGCGCGGATGCGAGACGACCCGCACGCGTCTGCCCGGCGCCGCCGCGCCGGCAGCGCGGGCCGCGGTGTCATCGCTGCTCCCGTCGTCGACGACGAGCACCTCGAAGTCGGCGATGCCCAGTGCAGCCAGCGCGTCGCCCGTGCGGCGCACGGTTTCGGCGATCACCGCCTCCTCGTTGTACGCGGGAAGGACAGCGCTGATCGTCGGCTGCCCTCGTTCGGCTGCGAGAGGCTCGGGCACCTCAGGTTTTTCCACGGACGTCGTAGATGATGATGTGATCGGTTCGCGCGACGACCGGGAACGCCTGCTCGGCCCACCAGGTCAGCCCTGCCTGCGAGTCCACCGCGCCGGGATCGTTGAGCCGGTTGTCGATCTCGGCGTAGCTGATCCCGTATCTGCGTAACAGGCCGGGGATCGGGCAGGTCGCCGCGTCGTTCGCGCAACCCGCGTACATCGTCTGCACATCAGCGTAGCGGGTCCCGATGTCGATCCCGTAACTCCAGAGCCATCCCCCATAGCCCATCACGCCGATGCGACCCGCGGCCACGAGGACCGGGTCATTGGGGCGACCGAAGGTGAGGACCACCGATCCTTTCGGGGTGTCGTGCTGGATTGCCGCGGCAAGTTGCAGCTCCTGCGTGGACGCGATGGTGTACGGACCCGTGACCGCATGGGCGGGCGGGGTCCAGGGCAGGAGGCGGACGACGACGAGCGCGCCGGTGAGCAGGACCGGCGCGACCAGCACGATCGCGGCGACGCGAGGCCACACGCGACGCCACCAGTGCGCCGCGAGCGCGCCGATGAGCAGCGCGACGACCAGGTACCAGTAGACGAGCAGCTTGGTGTTGTCCCAGTTCCAGGTCTGGAACACGACCAGGTTGCACGCCGCGAAGATGAGCAGAGCGCCGAGCGCGAGCTCGAGCAGCGGCACTGGAAACGCCGACGTCAGGGCGCGTCCCACGCGCTCCGCTGTGCCACCGAAAAAACGTGCCGCGACGCCTGCCGCGACAATCGCGATGAGCGGAACCGCGACGCCGAGGTTGGCGAGCCAGAAACCCCACCACGGCGCGGTCCCGATCATGCCCACCGCCTGGATCGCGCCCGCGAAGAGGTTGCCGATGGAGAAATCAAGCCGCCCACCGGGGTCTGCGCCCGTCCCCGGGTTGGCGAGCCATCCGGGTTGCAGCCAGGGGTAGACGTCGGTGCCGTACGGGCCCACCGGCGACCCGTGCTTCGCCAGTGCAAGTTGGGCGAGACGCACGCCGCCGATGGCCAGCGCGACCACGGCAAGTGCGAGCCACTCCCGCCGTCGTCGTCGCCAGAGCAGTACGAACAGCAGGATCGAGAGTGCGATCAGCGTCTGCAGGTGCACGATCGGGAGCAGGCCGACGAGCACGCCGCCGAGGACGAAGGCCTCCCAGCTGCGTCCCCCGGACGAGGCGCCCGCGAGCACGAGCAGGAGCACGCACAGCGCGGCGGCGAAGCCGAAGAGCAGGGTGCGCTGAGGCAACCACCACGCCATCAAGGGCGTGTACCACGCCATGTTCGACAGTGGCGCGGGGCCCCCGTCGGAGGGTAGCCCGTCGTAGGCACGGGGTTGCGCCGCGATCGTCCCGGGAAGGTCGTGGAGCGTCCATCCGGCGATCGACAGACCGGTGCCCGGATGGGTGACCACGTACTGAAACGTGCACTGCGTGGCGGTGTACCCGTGGGTCGTGCACGCGTCGGCGAACGCGCCGACGAAGCCCACGCCTCCACCGATGAAGCAGATCAGCAGCGCGACAACCCCGGCTCCGGTGCCGAGACCGAGACGCCGCCCCAGGGCGACGACGAGCATGCCGATCACCACCATGAGCACGCCGCCGGGAATCGCCAGGGCGAGGCCGGGCGCGAGTCCAAGGGTCATGAGCGTGGCGGCGTGGAAGTCGGGCAGAAAGGGATACAGCAGCGACGTGCCACTGAAGAGCGGATTGGTCGGCGGGATGTTTCCCCCGGCCGCAAAGCTCGAGGCGGTGGTGAGATGTTGCGACCAGTCGGCCCATACGGTCGGGTACCCGGCCTCCAGTCCGCCCGGATCCGAATAGACCGTGTGGGCGAAGATTGCAGTGACGACTGCGACACCTGCGGTCAGCGCGGCGATCGAAAACCAGGGAACGTGCTGCGACCA
Source organism: Candidatus Dormiibacterota bacterium (assembly GCA_036833315.1). Classification (GTDB taxonomy): domain Bacteria; phylum Chloroflexota; class Dormibacteria; order Aeolococcales; family Aeolococcaceae; genus Palsa-851. Next base: position 11,028 of record DAITPY010000020.1, on the reverse strand, counting down.
GCCGTCGCGCGACTCGACCCATGAGGCGTACCAGGCCGCGCGTGGATCGACTGTTAACAATGAACCGGCCAGGGCCGCGCCCAGAACGACGAGGGGGCCGCCGATCACGGTTGCGGTGGTGAGCCCGGCGAGCAGCGAGAGGCCGTAGGTTGCCGCGCTGGTGACCAGCAGCCCGCTCACCAGGCCGATGAGCGCGCGCTCGGCAATGGTCAGGTGAGTCCGGATCAGACCGGTGAGCGCGGCACCGGCCAGGAGGGTCAGCGCAGCGTCGAGGATGACGAGCAAGGCTGTCACCCGATGTCGACCCAGCTCCTCATCTGTTGATCAGCGGAACTCTGCGGCATCGCCGTCCAAATCGGGTAGAAGAAGATGAAGGCGGCCAGGACGGCGCCGATCCCCGCGTACGCGACCGGCGCCAGTGACACCCGCCTCCTGCCGACGGGCATGTGCAGGCGCCGGATGGCCGTCAGCGCATACGCGAGCGCCAGCGCAGTGAAGAGCGACATGCCGAGCGCGTGGTAGAAGAAGAGCACGCGACGCTCGTTCCCGGGGACCCACATCATCCAGGACGCCAGATATCCCAGGACGATGAACGCCGGCACGAATCGCCGCGAGATCACCGCGGAAAGCGTGACCAGCCCGGCGAACACGATGACGCCGATGAACGCGATCACGAACCACGTCCCTGGATACGTGCGCGCGATCTCGTACTGCGAGGAGGGCTGTTGATGGAAGAGCCTGATGAACTGCGCGGCGGTGTACGAGGTGTTCTGATTGCTCGGCGCGTGGAAGCGGACCGCGGCCTGGTAGGTGACCATCATCGCGGCGAGCGATCCGAGTCCGATCACGGGCACGAGGAGACGCCACCAATTGGGACCGCGGGTCGTGCGCCAGACGCAGAAGAGGAGCGCGAGGATTCCCAGCCACCAGATCGCCGGGTTCCCCATGTCGGTGATCTGGGCCACGGCTCCGTTGTTGGGCGCGGACGTCGCGTAGAAGAGCACCGGGTGCTCCATGATCGGCCAGGTCAGCCACAGCGACGAGTAGGGATGGCTGTGACACTCCTCGGCGTGATATCGAAGCGACGCGGCGTTGATCTGGATGATGTTGTCGATCGCCTTGACCGGATTGGGCAGAGTGACCGAGCCGACGTGGATGACTGGCACATCGAGGGTCTTCGCAGTGCCAGGAAGCCCGGCGACCGCGGGGTTGCAGCTGGTGAAGAAGTACACGTCCTGGTGCTGGATCGTCTCGTAGCGTGAGAAGCACGCCAGGAAGATGGCCACCGCCACCACGCCGGCGGCGAAGTAGTGGAGCACCGCCTTCCGACCGGCCGCGTTGCGCCACATGATCGCCTCCGCCCTCCCCGGTCCGGCGATGCGACGCAACCAGGGCACCAGGCCGGCCATGTACGGGGAGAGGCCTCGGGCCAGGATCAGCCCTGCCGCCACGATCAGCGGCGCGAGCGCGGTGAGTTTCGCCCCGAATGCGAGCCCGGCGACCCCCGCCATCACGTACAGCGTCGTCCGCCACTGGGCGCGCGTCCGCGCCTGCCAGTGCAGCAGAAAGACGTAGTAGAAGAGCGCGACGAAGAAGATCGCGATGATGTCGATGACGCCGATGCGCGACTCGACGAATGCCAGTCCGTCGAAGCAGACGAAGAGCGCCGTGGCGATGGCGAAGAATCGGTCGCGGCGGAGCCGCAGCGCGACCAGGTACATGAGCCCGACGAGCAGGCTGCCGAAGAGCGTCGTGCTCAGACGCCACGTCCAGCTGTTGAAGCCGAAGAACGCTGTCGGCGGCGCCATCAGCAATTTGGCGAGCGGCGGCTCGGGGTCGAAATACGACTCGGCCGGCTGGCGGAGATCCTTGGCGGCGTCGACGGGAAAGTAGATCTCGTCGAAGACGTAGCCGCAGACACTGACGTCGATGTGGCTGACCTTCACACCGGCAACCACCCCCGGCGGCCCCACCGGCACCGAGGTGCACTCGGCGCCCGAGCCGGCGGTGGTCGGATAGCCCACCCCGAGCGCCTTGACGGTCCCGGTCCCGCCCCCGCTCAGGAAGTCCGGAAAGATCGGGCTCGCCACCCGAAGGCCGAAGGCCACGAGGACGAGCACGATCACGGCGATCACGTCGAATCGGCCGAGGTCGAGGAAGCCTCGCAGACCGGCCCGGACCAGCGGACGGCCGCCATCCGAGACCAGTCCCGTAGAATCAGAAGTCAAGACTTCAGTTGACATCTATTTACAAGATTTGGAGGTTCCTTTACTGCTATCCTGAGAGCCGAGGGGTACAGTCAGGGCCGCAGCCCGCAGGCCGATACTGCAGGCCGCATATCGTTGAAACTCATTCCCTTCCTGAAAGGCCGGAGGGTTCCCCCTCCGGTCTTTTTTTGCCCAGGACCAGGGGTTCGCTCACGACCGGGGATGCTGACATAGGCGTCCGCTCCACGGACGCCTGACAGCTCAGGCCGGGGCAGCCGCCATTGCCACCGTGCTCGGCGCGATCGCGAGCATGCGGTCGATCGCCCCTCTCGCCCGCGCGGCGACGGCCGGATCGACGGTGACGCGTGGCCCCATCCGCTCGAGCGATCGCGCGACCTTTTCCAGGGTGATCTTCTTCATATAGGGGCAGACTGCGGCTTCCGACGCCGCGAGGAAGGTCTTGCCAGGGGAGTCGCGCCGCATCCGATGGAGAATGCCGACCTCGGTCGCGACGATGAACGTGCTTGCGTCGGACGCGGCGGCACGCTTGACCATCCCCTCTGTGGAGGTGACCACCGTCGCGGGGCCTGGAAGGTCGCCGGAGGACATCCGGTACAGCGTCGACGACGTGCAGCCACACTCCGGATGGATCAGCAACTCAGCGTCGGGGTTGGCGCGGCGCATGGCGTCGAGCCGCTCCGGAACGATGCCCGCATGCACGTGGCACTCGCCCATCCAGACGTGCATCTTGCGTCCGGTCACACGCTCGAGATGGGCGCCGAGGAACATGTCGGGACAGAACAGGATCTCGCGGTCCGCGGGGATCGAGCGGATCACCGCCTCGGCGTTCGACGAGGTGCAGCAGTAGTCCGAGAGCGCCTTCACCTCGGCGGTGGTGTTGACGTAGGAGACGACCACCGCGCCCGGGTGCTCGGCCCGCCACGCGCGCAACTGATCGGCGTCGATGGTCGCCGCGAGGGAGCATCCCGCCTCGAGGTCGGGGAGCAGCACCGTCTTCTCCGGCGAGAGGATCGCCGCCGTCTCGGCCATGAAGTGGACCCCGCAGAACACGATGACCGACGCGTCGGTGGCCGCCGCCTGCTGGGAGAGCCCGAGCGAATCCCCGACGAAATCGGCGATGTCCTGCACCTCGGGGCGCTGGTAGTTGTGCGCCAGGATCACCGCGTTGCGCTCATGCCGCAGGCGGTCGATCCGGTCCACAAGCCGAGCCCGGCCGTCCAATCCCACCGCTCGCGCTGCTGTGATCACCCCGCCACCTGTCCCCGACTTCGTGGGTTAGTGAGTTTAGGTCAGATTGACCTAAGCAAAGTATAGCAGGCCGGTGGCGAGAAGCCGGAGCAGCTGGGGGGTGGGGCTCGCGGCCGGCGGGGTCAGGTCGGAGAAGTCGCTTTCCTTCCACGCTCCGCCCGACCGGACGTACTCCTGGAGCAGGTTGAGGGCACTGCCCACCGAGGGGTCGCGATGGTCGACGGCGCCGCCGGTCTTGAGGTAGTCGTCCTGGACGACGGTCATGGTCACGTTGACAAGAAGCCGGCCGCCATTGCACCCGGCCTGGACGATCCGCAGAGCATCGAGCCGATCCACCTCGTGCTCGGTGAGCCCGTTGGCGACGAGCTGGTGCTCCAGGTACGTGGTGATCGCGGTGCGGGCGCTGCCTGTGGTCACCGCCGAGACCCCGGCGTGGCGCGGGTCGACCTCGATGGCGTCGAGGCGGTGGTTGACGGTCGTCCAGATCCGCTGCGCCTCCGACTGCGAGACGCAGCCGGCCTTCGCCGATGGTGCCGGCGGGGAGTGCGCGGCGGACGGCGCCGCGCACGATGCGACGAGCACGGCCAACGTCACCCAGGCGGCGATGGTCACGACGCGACAGCGTTGCATGCCGTCGATTGTCGCGCCCTGTGTCATGGCGGCTCCGACGCCGCCGTGTTCTACCGTGGGGCGGTGTCGGTGATCGGGGTCCTGGTGCGCCCGCGAAGCACCTTCGCCGCGCTCGCCGGCGCTCCCCGCCTCCGCGACGGGTTCGCCGTGGTCCTGGGGAGTGGTGTTGTCGCCCTGGCGCTCGGGCTGATCGCCAATCAGATCGGCGGCGGCGGCGCCGCCGGAGCGGTGGCATCCCTGCTGCTCCCGCCGCTCTTCCTCGTCTACTGGGCCGCCGCCGGGCTGATCGTCGATGCGGGCGCCGGACTCTCCGCGCGCGCCGGACGGTGGCGCGAGTACCTCGCTGTGAGCGGGTTCACCTTCATCCCCTGGATCGCCTACAGCGCGCTCTCGGTGATCGAGGCTGCAGCAGGTTCGGGCACTGCCGCCCAATCGGCCGTTGCCTGGCTGACCCTGCCGCTGCTCATCTGGTTCCTCTTCCTCACCACGCTCGCGGTCCAGGCCGTATTCGAGGTGACCGCGTTCATCGGGCTCGCGCTCGCGCTGCTGCCCGACGCGGTGCTGCTCGTGGTGCTGATCGCGCTGCTCGTGGCGACCAACGTCTGACACTTCCCGGCGCGACTCCGATCCATGACGATCGGTTCCTCGTGCTCCGGTTCGCGCCTATCCTTTGGCGGTGATTCCCGAACCGTCGCGCGGGGCCGCGCCAGTCGTGAGCGTGGTGATCCCCACCCGCAACGAGGCGGCCAACCTCGAGCCGCTGGTCGAGCGCATCAAGGCTGCGCTCGCCGGGACATCCTTCGAAATCTGCTTCGTCGATGACAGCGACGACTCCACCGGCGACCTGCTCATCGAGCTGGCTCGCACCGACCCGTCTGTCCGGTGCCTGCTCCGCCAGGGCGCGGACCGAAGAGGTGGTCTGAGCACCGCTGTCGTCGCCGGCCTGCGCATGGCCCGCGGGCGCTATGCATGCGTGATGGACGCCGACCTGCAGCACCCGCCCGAGCTGGTTTCCGTGCTCCTCGCGGAGGCCGAACGCGGCGCCGACCTCGTGGTCGCCAGCCGCTACGCTCCGGGCGGCAGTCAGCAAGGACTGTCGGGGGCGGTGCGCCGTCTTGTGAGCCGCGAGGCGACCCTGGTGGCTCGGATGCTCTTCAACGAGGCCCGGCAGAGCTCTGATCCGCTCTCCGGGTTCTTCCTCTGCCGGCGGGCCCTCATCGACGGCATCGAATTCCGGCCGGTGGGTTTCAAGATCCTGCTCGAGCTGCTCGTGTGCGTGCCGGGACTCCGGGTCGTCGACGTGCCGATGACGCAGGCGATGCGCAACACCGGGGAGAGCAAGGCGACAGCTCGCCAAGGGCTCCTCTATGTGCGCCATCTGCGCTCGCTCTTCTTCGACGTCCCGGGATCCGCGCGGGCGTGGAAGTTCGGCCTGGTTGGGCTGAGCGGTCTCTGCGTGTTCCTGCCGATCCTGGCAATAATGACCGGTGTCGTCGGGCTGCACCCGCTGGTCGCGTTCGTGCCGGCGTTCGGGCTCAGCGCCGCCTGGAACACCGCCATGAACTGGCGCCTGACCTTCGGGGACCAGCGGCGCGGAGGTCGCGGCCCGCGCCACTACCTCGAGTTCGCGCTGCTCAGTGGCTGCGTGATGTTCGGGATCTTCGCGGTGCTGGTCGAAGCCCGCGTGGCCACCGTGCTCGCCGGGCTGGCCGCAGCGCTGGTGGCGATGCTGATCAACGGGCTCGTCAATCGAGCCTTCATCCACCGGGGTCCGGCGGTCTGGGCGGCTGTCGCGATCGACCAGGGAGTGCAGGGCGGGCTTGCGAGGCTGGCGGCAGACGTCGGCGCCGATCGAGCGTATGTGCTCCCGGCTCGCGGGGATGCGTCATCCGGCCTTCCCGCCGGACTGCTCGCGCACGTGATCGCGTACCGGCGGCCGGTCCTGATCACCGAGGCGGCGTCGTACCGCGCCCAGCGGCGCACCAACATCGACGCCGCATCCCGGATGCTGATCCCGGTGGTCCGCAGCGACACCGTGCTGGCGGTCGTGGTCTGCGAGCGATTCGCGCCGGGAGGCTTCGAGGCGGCCGCTCTGGAGAAGGCGACGGTGGCGGTCGAGGCCATCGAACCTGCGCTCATCGCCGCCGCGGCGGACCAGCCGGAGCGCGCCGAGGTGGCTCCGACCCGGGCTGCGCCCGGAACCGCGAGGTAGCCCGACGGCAACGGGGGGCTTCGTGCCGGCGCACGTCTCGACGAGACCCGGCACCTCTGACGCGCTCCGCGCACTGTTGCTCACCGCTGGGATCGGGGCGGCCGTGGCGCTGCGAGTCGTGCTCGGGGGTTCCGAGGGTGCCAGCTCGATGCCCGCCGGGCTCGTCTTCGCCCTGGTCCTGCTCGCGCTCGCGGCCGGCGCGGGGTGGCGGCATGGCCGGCCCTCGTTCCGCGCCGCCGCCCTCGGCGGCGGCGGTGGCGCTGTTCTCGTGGCCGCATGGCTGACCGCGCACCCGGGGACGGCTGTCGACCTGGCCCCGCTCAATGCCGCGATCGCCCTTTGGACACCGATCGTCGCGATCATCGCGGTGGCTGAGGAGGTAGCGCTGCGCGGTGTGCTCTTCGACGCTGTTCGTGGCCGGGGTGGCGACGGCTGGGCGCTGCTCGCGACGTCGGCAGTCTTCGCGCTGATGCATCTCCCGCTGTATGGCATCGGGGCGCTGCCCCTCGATCTCTCCGTCGGGCTGCTACTCGGAGGGCTCAGGATCGTCAGCGGCAGCGTGCTCGCTCCAGCGGTCGCCCACGTGATCGCCGATCTCGCCGGTGGATGGCTGCTGTGAGGCGTCGCCGTGGCTGGATGGTCATCGTCATCGCCGTCGCGGCGCTGACTGCCGTCTGGAGGGTGCTTCCCGCAGCGTCGCCGCCGATCTACGACGGCAACTGCATCGCGAACCCCTATCTGCTCCTCGGCGGCAGTCCGGCACCGCAGCCCGCGTCAAGGGTCTTCCCCGCGAGCACAGCCTTCCCCACCTCGGAGGTCTTCACCGGCGAGACCCCGCCGCAGGCGCAAATCCTCATGCAGGGCGGCAGCTTCGACAACAGCACCGCACTGACGATCAGCATCACGCCGGTCCCGCCGCCTGCGGCCAAGCCGCGCAACGGGGTGATCGAAGGCAATGTCTACAAGTTCGCCGCGCTGACGCCCGCCGGCGCCGAGCTCGAGCCGAAGGCAGGCGTGACGATCGTCCTGCGCGCTACCAAATCGGTGCCAACCCCGGTCATCGACCGCTTCAACGGGACCTCGTGGATCCCGCTCGCAACCCTCAACTCGGGATGCGGCAACACGTTCGAGCTCACCTCGACGCAGATGGGCGAGTTCGCCGCGGTGGGACCGGCTCGGCCGCAGCCGCCGGGCTCAGGCGGGGGGATTCCGGTGGCAGCAATCGTCGCGGGGCTGGTGGTGCTGTTGCTCGTGGCGGTGGTCGCGCTCTTCAGCCTCGAGCGCGCGCGCCACCGCGCCCGCTGAGACCAGCCGGCAAGAGCTCAGGCGCGAAGCCTGGGCGTCCCCATCCAGCTTTCCATCTCGATCAGCCAGCGCTCGCCGGGAGGGCCCATACCGGCGCCGGGGACACCGAGGCGCTGCAGGATCGTCCGGCGTCCGCCGAGCCGAACGGTCAGGCGATGGGGCAGACCGGCCAGGTCGCCGGCTGCCTCGAGCGCGGCCTCCTCGTCGTCCGCGAGCCCGTCGATGAGCCCCAGCTCCACAGCACGGGTCCCGAGCCATACCTCGCCGGTGGTGACCCGAGCCAGGGCCGCGTCGTCGTAGCCGCGTGCGCTGCGGACCGCCGCGGTGAAGCGGCGGAAGATGGCGTCGACAAGCTCGTGCTCGCGCGCCTCATCCTCCTCGGTCGGCTCGCGCCAGGGTGCGCCGAGATCTTTGAACTGTCCGGTCTTGGTCACGACAACCCGTGCCCCCACCCGGCGCAGCGCATCGACGACGATCGGCCGGACGCTGATCACTCCGATCGAGCCGACGATCGCGCTGGGAAACGCGAGCAGCCGTGTCGCCGCGCAGGCGAGAAAGTACGCACCAGATGCCCCGGTGCCCTTGATCCATGCAACCACCGGTTTGTGGGCGGCGAGCCGCCGGACCGCGACGTGGAGCTGCTCGGACGCTATGGCGGTGCCGCCGGGCGAGTCGATCTCGAGCAGCACAGCCTTGACGCGAGCGCTGCGCCGCGCCTGCCCGATGGTGCGAATCAGGTCATCGGTGCGCACCGCACCGCCGATCGCTCCTCGGACCTGCACGACCGCGATCCGCCTTCTGTCGGTCAGCGCGACGAGTCGGTCCGGGCGGCGGCGCTCAGAGATCACCTGAGCATGCTAGTCGGGTCGGTCGGATCGATGGCCGCCGGACCGGGTCAGCGTTCGCCCGCGCTCCTGGCCGCCTCGGCCTCGTGCAGGGTCGTGGTGACCGGCTGCCCGCCGACGTCCATGACCAGACCGATGGCGAATCCGTCGTCCCAGCCGCAGAGTGAGACAGGCGCCAGCGGCGCCGCGCGAGTCGCCGGGGAACAGACGAAGTCGCTCCCGCCGGTGGTCGCTGCAATCGTCTTGCTGTGGTCGACCCTCACGCCGTCGGTCTGCAACCCGCTGGCGAAATCGTTGAAGAACTGAGTGCTTGACGTCTCGATGTTCGGCCCCTGCGCAAGCAGCACCACCAGAGTCGGCTGTCCGCCGGCGCCGTAGACGCCGCTGACCACACGGGTCGCACCGTACGCGAGCATCACCTTCTCCATCTCCCGCGTCACCGCCGCGGTCGCAGGGGTGTTGATGGCGCTGAGGCTCCCGACGCTGGACGGGGTCGCGATCATCGTGACGGTATGGCCTCGTCCCGACACCCATTTGAAGACGGCAAACCCCACGACCGCGACGAGAACGAGTGCGATCACGGTGCGCGTCAGGGTCCGGAGCCGAGATCGCCGGTAGCGTCGAGCGATCGGCGTGTCCCACGTCGAGCGATCCCCCGACATCGCCCCGCTGGGTCTCGGCGACCATGCCGGGGCGCCCTCGACCGCCTCGGCCTGGGCGCGGAGGCGGCTTGCCTTCTCCTGGCGCCTGACGTTCCAGCCATCGCCGCCGGGACCGCTCACGCCTGTGACCACCGCGGGGACCGCGGGCCGGAACCCGGTGGTTGCGGTCGAGAGCCGCTTCTCACCGACGACGTCCGAAGGGGGCACCGCCTCGAACGACGGCGGGTTGTGGCCGGGTCCGCCAGCCTGATCGTCAGGTGGAGGCGGCGGTGTCCGCGGGGTTGCCTCGAACGCGAGGTTGGCGGCGGCGTGATCGTCGACCGGCTCGCCGGCGGCCTTGGCAGCGTCGGATCGCCCGAGGTGCCGAACGTTCTCGAACGACAGAGAAGACCCGGAACCCTCATCGGGCTGGTCGGTCATCGTGTTCCTTCCGCATGGCAATGCCTATCCATTGAGATGAGGCCAGCCTATGTCGGCATACCGGTCTGCCCGGCCGATGTCTGGACACCTGCAGCCGGAGTGTCACGGATGTGTCACGCCGCGCCGATGCGCGCTGGAAGCTCGGAATCCCAGTCACCGGTAGTCGTGAGAGCCGGGATATCCACCCTCGGCGGGCGGGGTCCCGGGGTGCTCGATGCGATCTCCGTCGGGGGTCAACGCGGTCACCTTCTCGACCAGCACGTTGACCCGTCCGTGCTCGACCTGGAGCCGTCCGTCGACCATGAGCAGCGGATGCCGGCTCACCTCGAGGGTCCGTTGGACGACCGCCGGACGGAACACCAGGTCGAGGTGGGCGTCCTCGTCGGCCAGCGTGAAGAACCTGAAGCCACGTGCCGTCGACGGCTGCTGCCGGGTGATGACCAGACCCGCCACACGGATCCTCGTGCCATCCGCGCGATCGCGCACCTGTGCCAGTGGAACGCAGCCCAGCGCGTCGAGCCGCGCCCGCATGAATGACACCAGGTGCGGCCCGGTGCTCACCTCGGTCAACGCGTACTCGGTGTTCACCCGGGTGCGCTCGTCCATCACGGGGAGTGGCGGTGGCGGCGCCGGGAGTGCCACCAGCGGTGGAACCGGGTCGGCGCTGGGATCGCGCGGAGTGTGCGGGGCATCACCCAGGCGGTTGCCGGCGATGGCGCCACTGCCGCGCGGCGGGCCGGTCACGACCGCGGTGCTGCCGGCAGCGGTCTCGTCCGGCGGCAAGGTCGCCCGGCGACGCCTGCGAGGCGGCAGCGACTCCTCGATCTCCTTCAGCTCCCAGAGCAGTTGACGTCGCGATCGCCCTGCGGCGACATTGTCGAACGCCCCAACGCGGATCAGGTTCTCCATGGCGACCCGGGGCAGAAGTGTGTGTTTCCAGAACGCGGCCACCGAGATGTTGGCACCGTCTGCGATCGCGTCGTCGCACGCGGCCCGGGCCGTCGGTCCGAGTCCATGCACGTATGCAAAACCAAGCCGAATCGCGAACTCCGTTGCAGCCGGCGCTGAGCCACCGCCGACGCTCGCCAAGGGCTCAACAAGACACCGCGACCGGCTCCGGGTGACGTCGACCGGTAGGACTCGGACTCCGTGCCGCTTGACGTCGTCGACGAGGACCGACGGATGGTAGAACCCCATCGGTTGCGCATTCAGCAGGGCGCACGTGTAATGGGCCGGGTAGGTCAGGCGCAGCCAGGCCGTCTCGTACGCGGTGCGCGCGAAGGCGGCCGCGTGACTCTTGCAGAAGCCGAACTCGGCGAAACCTGCGACGCTCTTGAAGATCTGCTGCGCCACCGCCTCGTCGAGATCATGCTCGACGCAGCGGAGGATGAAGCCGTCGCGAAGCTCCTCCATCTCGACGCGTGAGCGATGCCGGTTCATCGCCCGTCGAAAACGGTCCGCCTCGCCGGCCGTGTAGG
>DAITPY010000019.1:0-32238 GCA_036833315.1 Candidatus Dormiibacterota bacterium | reverse complement strand
GGGAGTCGCCAAGTGGTAAGGCAGCGGACTTTGGATCCGCCATTCGAAGGTTCGAGTCCTTCCTCCCCAGCCAAATGTTGTAGTCCTCCGGCTGATGCTTGACGAAGGGCATTCGGCTGAGGCTTCACACGGCTTCGGCCTTGGATTCAGGTAGTCAGTGCACCACCTCGGTTGAGCAGGGAATGATCCCGGCTACGAGGAGGTGCCATGGCGAGGCGATTCACCGAAGCGGAACGAGCTGAAATCTGGGAGCGGCTCACGAAGGGCGAGTCCGGGAGCATGGTGGCGCGGCCGGAAAGGGGAGCCTGCGGGCGACCGGCTGCCCACAGATGGAGCCTCAAACTCGACCCGACTCGTGCGAGGATAGCGGTCACTCTCCCGTGCTAAAAGTGAGGTGCACCATGCTTGACGGAAGCGCAAAGTGCCGAGCCTCGCTGCTGGTCCTGACTGCCGCGGTGATCGCGGGTGCCTGGCCGGCAACGGTGTTTGCGGCCACGCAGCCACGGCTGGGGACAGCGCTCAACTTCACGGTCCTGGCGGGATCGGCGATCACAAACACCGGTCCGACCGTGATCACCGGCAATCTGGGGCTGGACCCCGGCACCGCTAGCTCTGTGACCGGATTCCCACCCGGCAGCGTTACCGGTGTCAAACACACCGCCGACGCCGTCGCGCTGCAGGCGAAGAACGACCTGGTGACGGCATACACCGACGCCGCGAAGGCGCCGACGACCTCTAACCTGACCGGGAAGAATCTCGGCGGAAAGAATTTGACCCCCGGGGTCTACACATTCAGCTCATCGGCACAGTTGACCGGCTCACTCACGCTGAGCGGAAACGGGGTGTTCATCTTCCGGATCGGCAGCACGCTGACCACCGCGAGCAACTCTGTCGTACTTCTCAGGAATGGCGCCCAGGCGTGTGCGGTGTACTGGCAGGTTGGCAGCTCGGCGACGCTCGGATCGGCTACTCAGTTTCAAGGCAACCTGATGGCCCTCACCAGCATCACCATGGTGACCGGCGCCAACATCCTCAAAGGGCGCGCCCTGGCTCGAAACGGCGCACTCACGTTGGACAGCAACCGCATCACCCCACCGGCCGGCGCGTGCACCGTTTCCTCGGTCCCGGTTCCCGGCACAGGAGCAGCGTCCGTGCTTCCTGGCCTTGGCCTTGGCCTTGGCTTTGTGTTCATCGGTGGTCTGATCCTCGGGGTCGGCCGCAGACGCGTGAAGGGTCGCGACTGAGGCACGCTGTCTCCTGGCTCTCCTCAAGGCCGTCTGTCATCGCATCGCAGAGACTCGTCCTGGAGCTCGGCATCGCCGCATTGCTGCCGCGTCGTGACCAGATGAATTCGAGAATCGCTCCGGGCGAGCAGCAGGGGACGAGCCTCGACAATCTCGTCTCCCTGTGCCGGCCGCACCACCGCGCGGTGCACGAGCAGGGTTGGCGCATCCACATCGCTGACGGAAGTGCCGTCGTGGAGCCGCCAACCTGACGAACGTGCTCTGCGGCACAGCGCATCTATTGCCCCTGAGATGAGTTCCCGGTCTACGCCAGAAGAAAGTCGAACGTGGTCCGAATGAATTCGTCCATCGGAGCGCGATCGCCGATCAGCTTCGCTCGTGCGGCCGCGCCCTCATAGCCATCGACCAGGTAGCGGGCGAGCGCATCGACATCGGCATCCATTGACAACTCTCCAGACTCCTGCGCCTGGACGAGGGCCTGGGCGACGGCCGCGCTCCAGGTGTCGAGGGCGTCGGTCACCGCTCTCGCGATCTCCGTGCTGTGGGGGGCAAGTTCGGTCGCGAAGTTGCCGAGCAGGCACCCCTTGCGGACCCCGCAACTGACGTTCTGCTCGATGACCGCCTCGAAGTAGGCTCGGATCCTCGCTAGCGGCGACCCGTCACCCGCGAGGATGTCAGCCGCGCCGGCCTCGACCACGTACCCGCCGACAAGGGCTGTGTACGCATGCACCACTTCGACCCCCAGCGCCTCCTTGCTCGCGAAGTGGTTGTAGAACGACCCCTTGGGTACTCTGGCTGCCTCCACGATGTCCTGAACGCTGCAGCCGTTGAACCCCCGCGCGTGGAACACTTCCACAGCGCTCTCGATGAGCCGATCCCTGACGTTGGCTCGGGGCACGACCTCAATATGGCAGATTCGATAAGATGACTGGTCATATTAGAGCTCGGGGCGATGCCCGAGGAGGTTCACCATGCCGATGATCGACGTCTTCGCCACAGAAGGCACCTTCAAGGACAAGCACACGCTTGCGCAGGATCTTGCCAAGGCGGTCATGCGCTGGGAGAAGGTGCCGGAGCTTCCCCTCTTCTTCGACAATACCGCCGCGTTCATCCATGACCTGCCCCTCGATGCGATCTCGAATGCGGCCGGGGACAGCAACTACGTCCGCGTCCAGGTGCTCACTCCGGTTCACGTGCTCGATCGTGACAAGCAACTCGGCGTCGTGAAAGAGCTGACGGAGATCGTCGTCGCAGCAGCCGGCGATCCGAGCCTGACCGATCGCACCTGGGTGCTGATCATCGAATCGCCGGAGGGCGGCTGGGGCATCGACGGCCACGCCAACACGAGCGACGACATTGTTGCCTCTGCGCGCGCCGCGCTGCAGGCGAAGGCATCGTCAGCAAGCTAGCTGATCATCAGGACGACGTTTCCCACCTTCTGCTTGGTTTCGACATACCTGGTCGCCTCGACGACCTGTTCCATCGGGTAGCTGCGATCGATGACCGCGCGGTATCTCCCCGTCTCGCTGAGCTCCTTGAGGAACACGACGTCCTGCTTCGTGAATCGAGGAGGTATCGGGAAAAGCACTCGTTTGTCTCCGAACCACGCGGTCCACAACGCCAGCACCAGGTTGTGCAGATGATCGGTGGCAACGTATGATCCGCCGCGCTTCAGCGAGCCTCGGCACTGGGTGAACGACTGACTCCCGACTGAGTCGAAAATGACGTCGTAGGTCTGGCCGTTCTTCGTGAAGTCTTCCTGCGTGTAATCGATGAGGGCGTCGGCCCCGAGCGACCGCACCAGCTCAAAGTTCTTGCGATTGCACACGGCGGTGACGTCCGCACCGAAGTGTCTGGCCAGCTGCACCCCGGCGGTGCCGATGGAGCCGGAGGCGCCATAAACGATGACCGTCTGTCCCTTGCGGAGACGTGCCGGTCTCAGGGCGTTCAGGGCCAGGATCGCCCCATCGCAAATCGCGGCCGCCTCTTCGAACGGCATGCCGAGCGGCATATGCGCGATCGCGCCACGCGCTCGCATGCAGACGAATTCCGCGTGGGTGCCGAACTTCCACGGATTGATGCCGAAGACACGGTCACCGACCTCGAATTCGGTGACGTCTGCGCCAACTGCCTCGACTTCGCCGGCCAAGTCGCTGCCGAGTATCTTCCGCTTCGGTCGAAGCAGCCCGGTGACAAAGCGGGAGGCCAACAGATCGGCGCTGCGAAGCCCGGTATCGGTCCGGCTTACGGTCGTTGCATGGATCTTGACGAGGACTTCGTCGGCCTTGGGAACGGGCCGCTCGACATCGGCGACCCGCAGGACTTCCGGCGGCCCATATCTGTCATGAACGACCGCTTTCATGAGGTTGCTGACGCGGTTCAGTCAGTCTGCGCTGAGCGCCGCCGTCCGCTCGAGTGCGGCCAGCGCCGCTGGGCGCGTGCGCCGCCCGAGCCCGCACGAGGTCGAGACATCGACATCACGGCCGGCATTGCGCTCGATCAGCGCGCGCAGGCGTCGCTGCTCCTCGAGATCCTGGTCCTCGTGGGCGAAGCCCGCCACAAAACGCGTGGTTCCAGGGAGCTTGAGCCTGGTCAGCGGTGCGTACCATGCCGGGTCGGTGCGCGGCACCTTCTGCGCGGCCGCGAACGGCGCGTGGACGAACTCCAACGGTCGTCCCGACGGCCACGCCTTGACAATCGCATTGGCGAGCAGCACCACCGGCGTGGCGTCGGTCATGTTGCCGAGGGCCCGGTGGTTCATGTCGCCGAGGCACAGGTGGATGCCGAAGCGCGCCCCGGCGGGCGCTTCGCGCGCCAGGCGTGCCACACCGCGAGCAAGGAAGCTCGCCATCGCGCGTTGCAGCGGCGCAGGCATCCGGGCGACGAACACCAGCTCGGCCGGGACCTCGATCTGAAACACCACGTCGCGTCCGCCGCGTCGGAAGATCTCGCGGATCTCGCGGACGGTCGCCTCGCGGAAGGCGGCTCGGTGACGGAACGCGCCGAGCGGTCCCAGCGTGAACAGCGCCATGTCGAGGTCACCCGGGACCCCCGCCTGGAATGCGAGTGCCGGCTGCCCACGCTCGGCGCGCAACCGCGTGAACGTCGGCCAGCTCTGCTCGAAGACGGCCACATGCCCGAAGTCGAGGCTCGCGGCGCGCAAGGTGTGCCCCCGGCGCACTCGGAGTACGGGGGTCTTGTTGTAGTCGGACCAGTCGCCTTCTTTCTTCAGCTCGAGATCGGGGTGGCCGCGCAAGGCGTCGATGATGTGGATGATCCAGTTGTGACGCTCGCCGGTCTCGCCGTCGGGCAGCCAGCGTAGCCGGGGCCCAAGCTCATCGAGGGCGAGACGCATGGCGTCATCGGTGTCCTCCGCCGGGATGCTGCCGACGAGGTGAGCTGATCTGGTAATTGCCGCCCCTTTTGCTTTTGAATAATCCGCCGGCGCAACGCTCGAGATGGTAGTGCTCAGCGATGCGCCGGCGGCTTGTCCGCGGTCATCATCAGAGCCGGCGCGAGCGCCCCTGCTACAAGCATGCCCGTACCCCAGGCGGTGGCTACCGAATGGCCGTGGACGAGGGCTGCTGTCGCGCTGCCGGCGTGCGGCGAATGCTCCTGACGCCGCTGACCGGGGCCGGTTGCAATTTATCTAACACCGTGAGATAGTTCGATCCATGGTAGTTGCATTGACTCGTGATAGACGGGCGGAACGCCGTGAGGCTGTGACGGCCGAGATCCTCGAGGCGGCGTGGGAGGTGGCTCGCTCGGAGGGCCTGGCAGGACTGTCGCTTCGCGACATCGCTCGCAGGATCGGGATGCGACCGCCTTCCCTCTATTGGTACTTCGATTCCAAACGCGCGATCTACGACGCCATGTTCATGCAGGGCAATCAGGAGCTGCTCGCGCGCATCTCGCGACAGCGCTGGCCGCAGGATCCGAAGGCACTGCTCCGCCTCTGCGCCCGAGCATTCGTCGAATTCAGCATGGAAGACGTGGAGCGATATCAGCTGCTGTTCCAGCGCACAATCCCGAACTTCGAACCGTCGCCCGAGTCCTATTCGGTTGCCATGCAGGTCTTCGAGGCGATGCGTGATCGCCTCGCCGCGGCGGGTCTCACAGGCGCAGCCGCCTTCGACATCTGGACCGCGCTGGTGAGTGGTCTCTCCGCGCAGCAGATCGCGAACGACCCGGGCGGAAGCAGATGGCTCAGCCTCGTCGACGACGTTGTTGACATGTACCTGGATCACATCATGCGCAAGCCATCCGATGGCCAATCGAAGAGGAAGGACACATGACAGCCGCAATGCCCACGGCCGCGACATGGTCGACCGACATCGCCGAGATTCCCAAGCTGGGTCATGCCGAGGCGATGACTCTTGCAGAGACCGAGTTTGGCCGGATGGTCGAGCTGCTGCGCCAGCTTCGCGCCGAGGACTGGCAGCGGCCAACGGTGTGCACGCTCTGGCGTGTGCGGGAGATGGCCGCTCACGTGGTCGGCATGGCCGAGGCACAGGCCTCGTTCCGCCAGTTCGTGCACGACTTCCGGGCCGCGGGCAGGCGCAGCGGCGGCGCGATGATCGACGCCTTGAACGCAACCCAGGTGCGGGATCGAGCCGACCTCACGCCGGCCCAACTGGTGGACCGCCTGGCAGGTGTCACCGTACGTGCGGTGCGCGCTCGCCGCCGCACTCCCGCGCTGATGCGCAATGCCCTGCGTTTCAAGCAGGATCCGCCATTCGAAGCAGAACGATGGCCGTACGGATTCCTCGTCGACACAATCTTCACTCGCGACACGTGGATGCATCGTCTCGACATCTCTCGCGCCATCGGACGCGAAATGGTCGCGACGCCGGAACATGACGGCAGGCTGGTTGCCGGTGTCGTCGCCGAGTGGGCTCTGCGCCATGGCCAGCCCTGCACGCTTTCGCTCACCGGTCCGGCGGGCGGCGAGTGGCACGCGGCGGGGGGTGGTGAGCGGATCGACCTCGACGCCTTCGAGTTCTGCTGGACGGTTTCCGGGCGAGCTCCGGGCGCCGGCCTGCTGGCCACTCCAGTCCCCTTCTGACGGAGCGTCCCGGCCCTCACGGGGCTACCCGTCGCGCGCTACGCTCTCGGCGGGGTTTGGAGGTCCCACGCCATGGATGAAGCGACCGCATTTCGCCGCGCCAGCGATGGTTATGTTCGACGAGCTCGTGAGGTCAGCGCAGCACAGTGGTCGGCGGCAACCCCGTGCTCCGAGTGGGACGTGCGGTCCCTGATGAACCACGTCGCCGGGGAATACCTGTGGGTACCGGAGCTGATGGACGGAAAGACGGTGTCGGACGTCGGGAGCCGCCTCGACGGCGATCTCCTCGGTGAGGCCCCGGTCGAGACGCTGACGGCCGCGGCTCGCAGCGCCCAGGCGGCGGCGGACAAGCCCGACTCACTCACGCGAACCGTCCATCTGTCCTTCGGCGATGTGCCCGGCGCCGAGTACCTCAAGCAGATGGCGATCGACAGCGTCATCCATGCGTGGGATCTGGCTCGCGCCATCGGCGCGGATGAGACGCTGGATCCGGAACTCGTGGACTTCGCCTTCGACGAGTTGCGCAAGGTCGCCGAGAACTGGCGAGCCGGTGGCGCCTTCGGTCCTGCGAAGGAGCCCGCAAACGATTCGAACCAGGCGAGATTGCTTGCACTGACCGGGCGTTAGGGCGCGCGGTCGACGTCAGCGCCGACGCCCCGCGCGTGCCGGTTGCCCTATCCTCACCCGCCGTGGTGGTCGAGAGCATTGACAACGCTATAGAAGTCGTCGCGCTGCACAAGTCGTTCGGCAAGGTGCACGCGCTCCGAGGCATCGACCTGGCGGTGCCTCGCGGGACCGTGCTGGGCATGCTGGGACCCAACGGCGCAGGCAAGACGACCGCGGTGCGCGTGCTCACCACGCTGCTCCGACCGGATTCTGGGCGCGTCGTGGTTGAGGGGTACGACGTGGTTCGCGACGCCGCCGCGGTCCGCCGCCACATCGGCCTCGCAGGCCAGGCGACTGCGATCCAGCTCGAGCTCACCGGCCGGGAAAACCTCGAGATCATGGGGCGCCTCAACCACATGGACCGCCGCGTCGTGAAGGAGCGCGCCGCCGCTCTCCTCGAGCGTTTCGAGATCGCGGAGGCAGCGGATCGCCCTGCGAAGACGTACTCGGGTGGCATGCAGCGCCGCCTCGACCTCGCAGCCAGTCTGATCGCGGAGCCGTCGGTGCTCTTCCTCGATGAGCCGACGACGGGGCTCGACCCTCATGGGCGGCTCGGTATGTGGGCGATCATTCGCGAGCTCGTGGCCCGCGGCACCACGCTTCTGCTCACCACGCAGTACCTCGACGAGGCCGACGAGCTCGCTGACACCATCGTGGTCGTCGACCACGGCGAGGTCATCGCGTCAGGCACCCCGGACCAGCTCAAGGACCAAGTTGGCGGCGACCTCCTCGAGTTCATGGTTCCGGACCCGTCGCGATTGGAGGACGCTGTCCGCGCGGTCGCCGATCTCTCGGACGCCTCGCCGAACATCGACTCGGAGACACGACGCGTCAAGGTGGCGGTGGGCAGCCGCGGATCGCAGGCACTCGTCGATGCGGTGCGCCGGCTCGACTCCGTCGGCGTCGAGACCAAGGACCTCGCCCTCCACCGTCCCTCGCTCGACGATGTCTTCCTCAGGGTCACCGGACATGCAGCAGAGGCGGAGTCCGACGGCGCGCGCAGGCGCGGTGGGACCCGGGACAAGGCGGAGGGATGACTGTGATCGCCGAAACGAGGCATACGTCCGCGCAACCTGGCGCGGGGCAACTCGCCCGCTGGGCCATCAGCGATGCGCTGGTGATGACCAGGCGGAATCTCCTGGTGTGGCTGCGCGTCCCGGCCTATCTCGTATTCACGGTCGTGCAGCCGGTGATCTTCGTGCTGCTCTTCCGCTACGTGTTCGGCGGCGCGATACAGGCACCAGGGGCCGGAGGGTACGTCGACTACCTGATGCCGGGCATCATCGGACAGACCGCCGCGTTCGCGACATTCGCCACGGCGATCGCGCTGGCGCAGGAGGCGACCAAAGGCGTGATCGACCGCTTCCGCGCTATGCCCATGGCACGCTCAGCAGTGCTTGCCGGCAGGCTCATCGCCGACTCCATCCGGATGCTGATCGTGATCCTGGTCATCATCGGCGTCGGCTACGCGGTCGGCTTTCGCTTTCAGAACGGCGTTCTCGGAGCGGTCGGGATGGTGCTGCTCGCGGAGGCGTTCGGTATCACCATCTGTGCCGTCTCTGCATTCGTCGGGCTGGCGATCAAGGATGAGGAATCCGTTCAGGCTTTTGGGTTGATCTGGATCTTCCCACTCACCTTCGTCAGTTCCGCGTTCGTGCCCATCGCCACGATGCCCGGGTGGCTGCAGGCCTTTGCCAACAATCAGCCCGTGACCCTCGTCATCAACGCGATGCGCGCGATGGCACTGGGCGGCCCCGCGTTTCCGCTGAACCCCGCGTTGTGGGAGAGCCTCGTGTGGCTGGCCGGCATCCTGGTGGTGTTCATTCCGCTGGCAGTGCGCAGCTACCGCCGGGTGGGCTAGCGTGGTCTACCGGTACCCATTAAAAGGAGCCCCGATGCAAAAGCGACTGGTGACACGCTACGCGACGAAGTCCGCTGGAGCCGCCGATGAGAATCAACGACGGGTCGAAGGTGTCTTCGCCGAGCTGTCGGCGAGCAAGCCCGACAACGTGAGCTACATCGTCCTCCGGCTCGACGACGGCTCATTCGTGCACGTGTCCTTCCACGGTCACGGCGATGACGAGGTGAATCCGATCGCGTCGACCGCGGCCTTCGCCCATTTCCAGGACGGCCACGATGAGCGCCGCGAGGGTGGGGTCGACCAGCAGAAGGCGACGCTCGTCGGGGCCTACATCACCACCATCGACTGACGGGGTCGTTCGATCGTGTAGGGTGGCAGCCGCAAACCGGATCGCCTCGACTTGGAGGAGCCCATGCTCGCGTTGAACCTCTTCGGCGGCAAGGAAATCGCGGTATACATCGTGGTCGTCATCGTCGTGATCGCGATCATCTGGTACACGATGCGGGGCCGGCGCAGGATCTGATCCGGCGCCTGCCCTTCGCAGGCCTCCGCGGAAGCGCCGCCTCCGCGAGCGCGGCCGTCTCTTCCACCATCGACTGTCGATATCGGCGTGCACCGTTCGTCGTCTGAGTAGGCCCAGAGACCACCAGGAGAACGGAAATGCCCGACGACACCACGACCTATCCGCCTGACGCAGGAGCCGCCATCTTCCTGCTCACCGTGCGCGGCACGACTGCCACGTCGACCCTCGACGAGGCACGCGCGACCCACAACTCGACCGCAGGAGCACCGCAGAGCGCGGCCGGCGCGCGCTCCCTCGGCGACCTGAGCCACAACGTCTTCGCACCAATCAGCCCAGAGCTCAAGGGCCAGCTGCTCTTCATCGACTTCTGGAACAGCCTCTCCGGGCTGGGAAACTTCTTCGCCAATCCGCACGTCCAGGAGGCGGCCGGCCAGCTGTTCACGCAGCGCGACGGGATCGTGTGGTCCCGACTCGAAGGCTTCGGCGCGTTCGCTCTGCCAGTCCCGTCCGGCCGCTCCACAGCGGGGGTCGGCCTGATCCAGGTATCGGTGAACTCGCTGGAGGCGGCGGCCCCGGCGTTCACTGCATACGCAGCCACGACCATCAACACCGCTCGTTCGTACGGCATCGTGAGCCACAGCACCTGGGCGCGCGTGCCGAACCCAGGTGAACAGGCGAGCAACGAAATCATCGGTGTCGACATGTGGATGGACGCCGACCGGATGAACGAGTACTACGACCTCTCGCTCGGCTTCGAGCACTTTGGCCCGGTTTTCGCGGGAGCGCCCGGCGAATGGGTGGAGTGGTAAGCCCGACCTAGTCCTCCGCTGCAGCCGAACGCCCGCCTGCTCGCGAGGCGGGCGTTCGGCGATGATGCGCGGATGACAGTGGTGGCGTGGATCGCCGCGGCGCTGGGCCTGGGGATCGTCCTCGCGACGCTGATGAGCGTGGTCACCACACTGGTGCTGCCGCGGCTCGCGTCGTCGAGGATCCAGCTGTACGTTGGACGGGGGATTCTCCAGCTGTTCTCGCGCACCTCTCACCGATTCGAGACCTACGAAGCCAGGGATCGCTTTCTCGCTCTGCAAGCCCCGCTCTACCTGATCGTCATCCTGGCCACCTGGCTGGCCATCCTGCTGCTCGGGTTCGGGCTGATGATCTGGCCCTTCCTCCGTGATGGCGGCCTGGTGCACGCGCTCACGATCAGCGGGTCTTCGCTCTTCACGCTCGGCTTTGCGGCAGATCCAGGGGTCGCGCCGCGCCTGATCATCTTCTGCGCCGCGGCTGCGGGCTTGACCATCGTCGCCCTGCAGATCGCGTACCTCCCGGTCCTCTACGGGGCTTTCAATCGACGCGAGGTGCTGGTGACCATGCTCGACAGTCGCGCGGGATCGCCGGCCTGGGGACCGGAGCTGCTTGCGCGCAGCGAATTGGTCGACAATGTCCATAACCTGGGCATCCTGTATCAGCGCTGGGAGGAGTGGGCAGCTGATGTCGCCGAGACGCACGCGTCGTACCCGGTGCTGCTCTGGTTCCGCTCCCCGCATCCCTATCGGTCCTGGGTGATCGGCTTGCTCGCTGTGCTCGACGCCGCCGCGCTGCAACTCGCCACTCAACCGTTGCACGCGCCATCCGAAGCTCGTGCCTTTCTCAGAATGGGCTACATGTGTTTGCGCGATCTTGCGAGAGTGGTGGGCCTGTCGTTCGACAGCGACCCGAAGCCCGAGGATCCCGTCCAGCTCACCGAGCAGAACTTCCAGGACGCGCTCCACCACCTCGCCGACGCGGGCTGGCCGATGGAACGCGACGCGGCGTCGGCGTGGATCCACTTTCGCGGTTGGCGGGTGAACTACGAATCGGTGGCGTACCGCCTCGCGGATGCGGTCAACGCACCGCCGGCGTTGTGGGCGGGGCCACGGCGGAATCTGCCGCCGCGGCTGCAGCCGCCGGATCGTCCCCCGCATCGTGAGCCGTCAGCCGAGGTGCGTCGTCTGCGCAAGTTGACTGCAAAGCGGCGCTCGAGTCGCGACGTGCCGCCTGCGGCTGAACCGATCGAAAAGCCAATCCCCCACGCCTGACGCCGCGCCGTCGACGCCGTCGCGCGGGCTACGCTCGTCGCGTGCACCGCGCTCCCCAGCGTCTCGAGATTCGGCTCGCAGAGGATACCGACACATCTGCGGAGATACTCGAAGCGGCGGCATCCATAGGTGCAGCCGAAGGGCGTCCGAGCTGGAGCCCGGGTGCATTCACGGGACCGCAGAGTCTCGGGATGTCGCGCCTGCGCAAGGATCTCGAGACCAAGAGTCTCCACCTGGTCTGGGTTGGCGATCGACCCGTGGCGACGTTCTCGCTCCTCGAGTCCGACGCCCTGTACTGGCCCGCATCCGCAGACGACGCGCTCTATCTGCACCGGTTCGCGGTCCGTCGCAACGCCGCCGGTGCCGGTCGTCACGCGGTCGAATGGGCTGTGAAGGAGGCACGCCGGCGAGGACGCGAGTACATCCGCCTCGATTGCCTCGCCGAGAACCCGGGAATCCGACGTTATTACGAGCGTTTCGGTTTCGCGGCCGTCGACGAGACCGTGATCGACGGGGTCCGCTTCAGCCTCTACGAGATGCGGGTCACGGCTGATGCCTCGCTGCGTTGAGCATCGGCGGTCATCAGAATCGGATGTTGTCCGCCCACACCTGCAGCAGCGTGGCGTCTCCCGAAACCGTCATCCCTTCGGTGCCGGCACGGTTCATCGACCATAGGTAGAGGTCCGACGCGGGGCCGCGAAGCTCGCAGTGGCCCCTCCCCCTGTCGCTGGTCACCTCGACGCGCTCTCCGAGGATCACGCTCCAGGTGACCTTCCCGTCGGTGGGCACGAGCCGAAGGATGCGACCGCCGCCCTCGGGGGCGGTTGCACGCCGGGGGGCGAGTGCGAGCCATTCGTCGAGCGCATCGAGCGCGTCGACGGTCGTCAACCGTGTGATCGGACCCCGCGCCGCTTCGGCGTCGCATCGGTGGACGGCTGTCTCGTTCGCCTGGCGCCGGGCCCAGAACGCGAGCGCGTTGGGGGCAGGGCCCCAGAACCAGAACGCGTCATCGGGCGACGCCGCCGCGAGCACATCGACGAGCGCGCCGCAGCCCTCGAGATACCAGGTGAGCAGCGCATCGCGCTCGGCCGGCCCCTCGAAATCGCGCGCCAGGCGCGCCTGAACCCGCTCGCGAATGATGGTCGCGGCCCACCGGTGGACGTCACCGACGTGGCGCAGGAGGGCGTCGACGTTCCAACCTGGACAACAGGGCACCGCCGCGTCGAACCCGCCCGCTTCGGCCGCCTGCGCAAGGGCTGCACCCTCAGTGCGCACCCGCAGGATCTGCTGCTCGATGTCCACGGCGAAGAGTCTCGCATCATCGCGCGCCGTCGGCGACGCCTGACAGGATTCAGTGTCCATGCACCTTGAGGCGGCGTTCGGCGCAACACCCCGGAACAACTACGCCAGGCCGCGACTCGGTCCCGCCATGTGGAGCGGATCGATGAGGTCGGTGAACTCGCGAGCGAGACCGCTGCTGGTTGCCTCGCTGCGCACCGCCGCCGCGACGGCGGGGGCGACGTCGCGATTGAATACGGACGGAATGATGTATTCCGGCTGGAGATCGTCGCCCACCACGGCCGCGATCGCCCGCGCCGCCGCCAGCTTCATCCCGTCGGTGATCTGTCGCGCGCCGCTGTCCAGCAGACCGCGAAAGAAACCCGGAAAGCACAGCACGTTGTTGATCTGATTCGGGTAGTCGCTCCGTCCGGTTGCGATCACCGCTGCGACTCCCTCGATCGCCTCGGGCTGCACCTCGGGCTCGGGATTCGCCAAGGCGAAGACTATTGGGTGGGGCGCCATTCGGCTCACCAGCGCTCCATCGAGTATCCCGCCCACGCTCGTGCCGATGAACACGTCGGCTCCGGCGAGCGCCTCGTCCAGACCGCCACGCCGATGCGCGCGGTTGGTCGCGGCGGCGTACGACCGCTGCGCATCGCTCAAGCCCCTCGTATCTTCGTCAAGGATCCCCGCACGGTCGACTCCGATGACGTCGCCCGCGCCGGCGGCGAGCAGCAGTGCCGAGACGGCGGTTCCTGCGGCCCCGACGCCGAGGCAGACCACGCGCGTGTCCTCCAATCGCTTGCCCACGATCTTCAGCGCGTTGATGAGCGCCGCGGTCACAACGACAGCGGTGCCGTGCTGATCGTCGTGGAACACCGGGATGTCCAGGCTGGAGGAGAGGCGGCGCTCCACGTCGAAGCAGCGCGGTGCAGCGATGTCCTCGAGGTTGATGCCACCGAAGATGGGCGCAATGTTCGTCACGGTTGCGACGATCTCGTCGACATCCTGGGTAGCAAGGCACAGGGGAAAGGCATCGACACCGCCGAACTCCTTGAAGAGCATGGCCTTCCCCTCCATCACCGGAATCGCCGCCTCGGGGCCGATATTGCCAAGCCCGAGCACCGCGCTGCCGTCGGTGATGATCGCGACCGCGTTGCGTTTGATGGTCAGGTTTCGCGCCCGACGCGGATCCTCGACGATTGCCATGCAGATCCGCGCGACCCCTGGCGTGTACACCATCGACAGGTCATCGCGCGTCCGGATCGGGAGACGCGGGGTGATCTCGATCTTGCCGCCGAGATGCGCAAGAAAGGTCCGATCCGAGTACTCGAGCACCTCCACACCGGGCACCGCCGACATTGCCTGGATCAGCTGTTGCGCATGGTCGGCGTCCGCGGCAAGCACGGTGATGTCGCGGATGATGCTGTTCCCGTCCACCCGAACGATGTCGAGCGCGCGAATGTCCCCGCCGCTGCTGCCGATGGCGGAGGTGAGCTGCCCGAGCATCCCCGGCCTGTTGAGGATGCGGCACCGAGCCGTGAACGCGAAGCTCGCAGACGGGTGCCGGATCACCGCGGTCTCCCAGCACTCGTCCGCCTCATGGAGTCAGGACTTATAGACGATCACACGCCGCCGTCGCCCGTTCCCGGCGCCTGCAAACTCGTGACACGCACGAACGGCCGTGAATACTTCATGTGATGTATTATCCCTGACATGAAGCAACGCACCGAGCTCCTGGAGCGGCTGGAAGCCGCGCAATCCGAGCTGCGCCGCCGCTTCCTCGATGCCGCCACCCCAAATCTGGCGTGCGAGTTCGCCGAGGTCGGCCGGATCACCATCCATCAGATGGAGGTCGTCCGCCGCCTGCTGCTCGGAGATGGGATGACCATGCGCGAGGTCGCCGAGGCGCAGAGCATCGGTTTGAGCGGCGCAACCCAGCTGATCGATCGCCTGGAGCAACGCGGGCTCGTGACCCGCGTGCGCGACCTTCACGACCGGAGGGTGCAGCACGTGGTCCCGACCGAGCGCGCCCGCGAGCTTGGCGCTCGATTCAAGACGGGTCTGCGCCAGGCGTCGGAAGAGGTGTTCAGCGCGCTGGACGACGAGGAGCTGCGCGCCTACGTCGTGCTCACCGAGCGGGTCGCAACGACTGCGCCCGAGGAATCGCAGCAACGACGGAGGGCAACCGCGTGACCCAACGACAGATTTGGGCGGTGCTCGGCGCCCTCATGCTCGGGATGCTGCTCGCGGCCCTCGACCAGACCATCGTCGCGACATCGCTCCCCACCATCGTCGGCGACCTCGGCGGCCTGAATCAGCTCTCCTGGGTGGTGACGTCGTACCTGCTCGCCTCCACCGTCTCCACCCCGCTCTACGGCAAGCTCGGCGACCTGTACGGGCGCAAGTCCCTGTTCCAGCTTGCGATCGTCATCTTCATCGCGGGCTCGATGCTCGCCGGTCTGTCCCAGAACATGCTCGAGCTCATCGCCTTCCGGGCCATTCAGGGCATCGGCGCCGGCGGTCTCATGGTCGGCGCCCAGGCGATCATCGGCGATGTCGTTCCCCCTCGTGAGCGAGGCCGCTATCAGGGCTGGATGGGCGGCGTCTTCGCGCTCGCGAGCGTCGCGGGTCCGATCATCGGCGGGTTCCTCACCGACGATGTCTCGTGGCGCTGGATCTTCTACATCAATGTCCCCATCGCGGCCATCGCGCTCTTCGTGACCGCGACGGTGTTGAAGACGCAGACGCGGCGGGTCTCGCACAACATCGACTGGCTGGGCGCTTTCTTCCTCGCCGCCGGCGCCTCGGCATTGATCCTGATGACCACATGGGGCGGCACCCAGTACGCATGGGCCTCGTTGCCGATCATCGGCCTCGGCATCATCGGAGTGGTGATGCTCGCCGGGTTCATCGTCGTGGAGCGCCGGGCGACAGAGCCGATCCTGCCGTTCCGGCTCTTCCGCATCCAGGTCTTCAACGTCGCCAGCGGCGTCGGCTTCGTGATCGGCTTCGCGATGTTCGGGGCGATCACCTTCCTGCCGGTGTTCCTGCAGCTGGTCGACGGCGCGAGTGCGACGAGCTCGGGCCTCAACATCCTCCCATTGATGGCGGGACTGCTCGTCGCTTCCATCTCGAGCGGCCAGATCATCAGCCGGATCGGCCGGTACAAGATCTTTCCGGTCATCGGCACAGCGCTGGCGGCGGCTGGGGTCTTCCTGCTCTCGACGATCGACCCACAAACACCCCGCTACGTCCTGTCCCTGTACATGGTCGTGCTCGGACTCGGTCTCGGCTGCGTGATGCAGGTGCTCGTGATAGCGGTGCAGAACGCCGTGGAGCAGCGTGACCTCGGCGTCGGCACCAGCTCCGCGACCTTCCTCCGATCGATGGGTGCCTCGTTTGGTGTGGCCATATTCGGCGCCATCTTCAGCAACCAGCTGGCGGCCAACCTCCAGAAGAACCTGCCGGCGAGCGCGCTGCAACAGGGGATCAACCCTGCCTCGCTCCAGGGAAATCCGGCGTCGCTCGCGCATCTCCCCGCAGCGATCCACACCGGGCTGATCAACGCGGTCTCGGAGTCGCTGCACGTCGTCTTTCTCGCCGCCGTGCCCATCCTCGTCATCGCGTTCCTGCTCACCCTGCTGATGCGGGAGGTCCCGCTGCGCACCAAGGCGCGTGGCGTCCCCGCTGCGGAGGAACAGGTGGGTGGCGACCTCGCAGCCGGTCTGGGCCGACCACTCCCCGTCGAAGCCGGCGTGGGTGTCGAACAGGTCTGACCCGGGCCGCGGCTAGACTGCATCCGATGGTTGCGGTCAGCGCGAAGCGCATCACCACGGTGGTCGGGGCGGGTGCCCTCCTGGCCGTGACCGCGACGCGAGCGCTGACCATGCGACGCGAGCTGACGAAGGACGGCGACCGGTGGGATCCCGTCGCCGGATCGGTGATGACCAGATCGAGCGTCGCGGTCGCCGGAAGTGTCCTGACCGTCGACAGCGCGGCAGTCGCCGGAAGTGTTGCGACACGTCGGTCGGTAGCCGTGGCGGGCTCGGCCGCGACATCTGCATCATCGGCGGTGGCTGGCTCCGCGCTCACCCGCGCATCGGTCGCAGTTGCGGGCAGCGCCGCCACCACAATGAGCGCCGCCGTTGTAGGGAGCACGATGACCGCAGCCAGCATCGCGATTCGCGGAAGCGCGCTCACCCTCTTCGGCGCACGCATCCGACGCTGCGTGCTGACCGCAGGGTGCCTGCGCTGCACTCGCTGCATCGCATGCGTGGGGTGTTCCGACTGCGTCGACTGTATCGGCTGTGTCGGATGCCGCGGGCTCCGCGGCGCCATCGGGAAGGTCGGCGTCAGCGCCCGGTGATGGCCCCGAGGCTCGCCGACGACACGGTGGCCGCGTACTTGGCGAACACGCCGGTCGGGTAGCGAGGCGCCGGGGCGACCCACGTCGCGAGCCGCGCGGCGATCTCTGCCTCCCCCACCTCGACGTCGATGCGCCGCGACTCCACGTCGATGCGCACCATGTCACCCTCCTGCACCGCGGCGAGGGCACCTCCGAGCGCGGCCTCAGGCGCCATGTGGGCGACCATGAAGCCGTGGGTCGCACCTGAGAACCGTCCATCGGTGATCAGTGCAACCGAGTCGCCGAGCCCCGCGCCGACGATGGCGCCGGTCACCCCGAGCATCTCGCGCATGCCGGGACCCCCCACCGGCCCCTCATAGCGAATCACCATAACGTCCCCCGCACGGATCGCGCCGTCGCGAACCGCCGAGAACGCCGCCTCCTCCGAGTCGAAGACGCGCGCCGGTCCTCGATGCGAGACCCGGTCATTGCCGGCGAGCTTC
This sequence comes from Candidatus Dormiibacterota bacterium, assembly GCA_036833315.1. Classification (GTDB taxonomy): domain Bacteria; phylum Chloroflexota; class Dormibacteria; order Aeolococcales; family Aeolococcaceae; genus Palsa-851. Next base: position 14,669 of record DAITPY010000019.1, on the reverse strand, counting down.
ACCACGCAGCCTTGCTCGGCGAGATTGCCGCGCAGGACCGCGATCCCGCCGTGCGCGCGCAGCGGGGCATCCGCATCGCGGAACACCTCCTGCCCCGGCGTTGCCACGGCTGCAGCGCCGACCTCGGCGAGCGTCCTGCCGTCGACCGTGCGAGCCTCGTCGTGCAGGAGCCCCAGCTCCATGAGGCGCTGCATGAGCACGCCGAGGCCACCAGCCGCGTAGAGGTCGGTCGCGACGAACCGGCCTCCGGGTCGCAGGTCGGCGAGGATCGGGGTGCGCGCGCAGATCGCGTCGATGTCATCGATGTCAATGGACACGGCCGCCTCGGCTGCAATCGCCAGCAGATGCAGCACCGCGTTGGTCGACCCCCCCGAGGCCGAGAAGGACGCGACCGCGTTCTCGAGCGCCGCACGGGTCACGATCGAGCGGGCGCTGGTTCCCTGTTCCACGAGCTCGACCGCGAGACGCCCGGCCGCCTCGGCGACCGCGGGCTTGTCGGGATGGGTCGCGGGGACCGCGTTGGCGCCGGGAGGGGACAGCCCCAGGAACTCGAGCGCCATGCTCATCGTGTTGGCGGTGAACTGGCCCCCGCAGGCTCCCGCACCCGGGCAGGCGTGCTCCTCCACGGCGCGGAGCTCGCCCGCGTCGATCCGCCCCGCGTTGTACGCCCCCACGGCCTCGAAGACATCCTGGACGGTGAGGTCGCGATCGTGGAGCCGCCCCGGCTGGATGGTGCCGCCGTAGAGGACGAGCCCGGGGATGTCCATCCGGCAGAGCGCCATGGCAGCCGCGGGGATGGTCTTGTCACAGCCGACGATGAGGACGAGGCCGTCGAAGCTGTGGCCGCGCGTGACCAGCTCGATGGAGTCGGCAATGAGCTCGCGAGAGACCAGTGACGCCTTCATCCCCTGGGTCCCCATGGTCACGCCATCACTCACCGCGATCGTGTTGAACTCCATCGGGGTTCCGCCCGCGGCGCGCACACCGGCCTTCACGTGTTCGGCGAGGGCACGGTGGTTCCAGTTGCACGGCATGGTCTCGATCCAGGAATGGCCCACGCCGATGATCGGCCGCTCGAGATCCTCACGACTGAACCCGATCGCCCGAAGCATCGCGCGAGCGGGCGCGCGATCGGGTCCGTGGAGCATCACCGCACTGCGTCGGGTCGAACTCGTGTCGGGCATTCGCGGAAGCATACGGCCGTGCTCGTCCACGACAGCGTTACAGATCCCATCCGGAGGCTGTCCTCCGCGAGGATAGCTTCACAGACCTCGTGCTGAGGCCGTTCTCTCGAAACGTCCACCTCTGTGACAACTCCGTTCTTGACTGGATGAGCGACCAGGCCGTATCCTCTGCGCCAACATGTCGTACGGATTCGTCCTGGTTCTGCTGGTCGGCCTGCTCCTGATTAGGAGCGGGGCCATGAGGCTTCAAACCAGGCACGTGCGCACGTAACAGCACCAGCCGGAACGAAGCAAAAGGCCCCCTCTCAGGAGGGGGCCTCTTTTTTTACCCGGCATCACTCGACAGGAGGCACAGTCATGGCCGGATCCGGGCAGGCACCCACTCCGTATGACGGTATGGGGACACCGACTCGCTGGGACATGCGCACTCAGGAGGAGGGCACCCCCGCCGAACGCTTCGATGCCGTGCGCGCCGAGCGCTTCGCTCCCGGCACCACGCGCCCTCACGACGAGAGCGATGACTTCGTGCGCCGGTCGCTGAGCCGCTACTACCAGTGATCGTCGCCCGAACGGATCGTCGCTCGGGCGCGGTTGCGACCGCTGCCGAACAGCCAGACGGCTCCATGGAGCCGGCACGCCAGCTCACCGGCGCGCAGGTCGCGCTCGAGTCGCTCATCCGCGAGGGTGTCGACACCATCTTCGGGTACCCCGGCGGGGCCAACCTCTGGCTCTACCGCTACCTCCCCGAGTATCCCCAGCTCCATCACATCCTGGTGCGTCATGAGCAGGGAGGCGCACACGCTGCCGACGGCTACGCCCGCAGCAAGCGGGGCTCGGTCGGCGTGGTGTTCGCAACCAGCGGGCCTGGTGCGCTGAACCTGGTCACCGGCCTCGCCACCGCCTATATGGACTCCGTCCCGGTGGTCGCCATCACCGGCCAGGTGGCGACCAGTGCGATCGGGACCGACAGCTTCCAGGAGTCCGACGTGATCGGCTCGACGATGTCGGTCGTGAAGCATTCGTACCTGATCAAGCGCGCCGAGGACATCGCGCCGACGATCAAGGAGGCGTTCCACGTGGCGCGCACCGGACGGCCCGGCCCGGTGCTCATCGACTTCCCGAAGGACCTGCAGTCCGCCGTGACCGCCTTCAACTACCCCGAGGGACCGGTGCGCCGGCGTTCGTATCCGCCGCCACCGCAACCCGATCCCGCGAAGCTCCGGCGGATCGCCCAGCTGATCGAGGGCGCCAAGCGCCCGGTGATCCTGGCCGGCCGCGGCGTGCTCATCGCCGGCGCCGAGGAGGAATTGCTCGAACTCTCACACCGCGCGCACATCCCCGTCGGATGGACACTGCTTGGCACCGGAGCATTCCCGGTCACCGATCCGATGGCGCTGCAGATGGTCGGCTTCATGGGAGCCGGCTACACCAACAAGGCCGTCTGCGACGCCGACGTGCTGATCATGATCGGCATGCGCTGCGACGACCGCGTCACCACCCGGCTCGACTCGTTCGCGCCGCGGGTGGAGCACCTCGTTCACATCGACATCGACCCCGCGGAGATCGGTAAGAACGTCGTCCCCCACGTCAGCGTGGTCGCGGACGCCCGGGTGGCGCTCCGCCAGCTCAATCTGCTCGTCGAGCCGAAGCGTGAGCACGAATGGCTGACCCAGATCGATCAGTGGAAGGAGGAGCACCCCATCCGCTTCACGAACCACACCGGTCTCCTGCAGCCACAGGAGGTGCTGGAGGCGATGTACTCGCGGTGCGAGGACGAGGCGATCGTGCTCGCCGACGTCGGTCAGAACCAGATCTGGGCGGCGCTGTGGTTCAACTACTCGAAGCCCGGGCTGTTCCTCAACTCGGGCGGGACGGGAACCATGGGCTATGCATTCCCGGCATCGATGGGCGTGAAGCTCGCCAACCCGGACAAGACGGTCTTCTGCGTCACCGGCGAGGGCGGCTTTGTCATGAACATGCAGGAGATGGCGACGATGGTCGAGAACAACATCGACGTCAACGTCATCATCCTGAACAACTCGTCGCTCGGCATGGTCCGGCAGTTCCAGGACGACTTCTACGAGGGCGTCCGCTCGGCGGTGGACCTGACCTTCACGCCCGACTTCGTCAAGCTCGGCGACGCCTTCGGCATGAAGGCGATGTCGACCGACCGTCTCGAAGATGTCGGGAGGATGCTCGATGAGGCGATCGCGCACAAGGGGCCGGTGCTGCTGAACTTCAACATCGATCCCAACGCCAACGTCTACCCCATCGTCCCGCTCGGCATGGGCATGCTCGATTTCGTCGAGGCGAGCTGATGAGCCAGAGCCGTCTGCTCTCGGTCCTCGTCGACAACAAACCGGGCGTGCTCCAGCGGGTGGCGTCGATGATCCGGCGTCGCGGATTCAACATCGACTCGCTCTCCGTCGGCCCGACCGACGACGACTCCGTCTCACGCATGACCATCACCGTGCACGTGGGTCGCCAGCAGGCCGAGCAGGCGACCAAGCAGCTGGCGAAGCTCATCGATGTGATCACCATCGACGACATCACCGGGTTGCGCAACGTCGCCCACGAGCTGGTGCTGGTGAGGATGCACGCGCCACCCGGTGAGCGCACCGAGCTGCTCAACCTGGTCGACATCTTCAGGGGTCGCATCGTCGACGTCGCCGCCAGCTCGGTGATCATCGAGGTTACCGGCAGCGGCGAGAAGATCGACAACTTCATCGAGTTGATGCGTCCCTACGGCATCAAGGAGCTGGCGCGGAGCGGCGTGGTCGCCCTCGTCCGCGGCGATCAGGCCCGGATCCGGCTCATGGACTTTGTCGTGGACGGCGACGACCAGGAACCTGATGCATCGCGCGTGCCCGGCGTGGCGGGCGACACCACCGGCAACGTGTGACGCACCCCAGAGGAGGCAACCCCCAATGACAGCTCGGATGTACTACGACGCGGACGCCGATCCGGCAGCCCTTTCCGGCCGGCGCATCGCCGTGCTCGGCTACGGGTCACAGGGACACGCGCATGCGCTGAACCTGCGCGACTCGGGTCATGACGTGCGTGTCGGACTACCGGAGACAAGCCGCAGCCGTGTCGCAGCGGAGGCCGAGGGACTGCGCGTGCTCACGCCCGGGCAGGCGTGCGCCGACGCCGACGTGATCATGGTGCTGACGCCGGACACCGGCCAGCGCGCGCTGTACGACAACGCCATCAGGCCGAGCCTGGAGCCCGGCAAGATGCTGATGTTCGCTCACGGCTTCAACATTCGCTACGCCCTCATCGACCCGCCCGCGGGTGTCGACGTGAGCATGGTGGCCCCCAAGGGACCGGGGCACCTGGTGCGAAGCACCTTTGTCGCCGGCCAGGGCGTGCCCTGTCTCTTCGCCGTGCACCAGGACGCGACCGGCCACGCGCGCGAGCGCACCCTCGCCTATGCACGTGGCATCGGCGGGACGCGCGCGGGAGTGCTCGAGACCACATTTGCCGAGGAGACCGAGACCGATCTCTTCGGTGAGCAGGCGGTGCTCTGCGGGGGCATCACCTCGCTGGTCAAGGCCGGCTTCGACACGCTCACCGAGGCCGGGTATCAGCCCGAGCTCGCATATTTCGAGGTGATGCACGAGCTCAAGCTCATCGTCGACCTCATGTATCAGGGCGGCCTCTCCTGGATGCGCTACTCGGTGAGCGAGACCGCCGAGTACGGCGACTACGTCAGCGGCCCCAAGGTCGTCGACGATCGCACCCGGGCCACCATGCGCAAGCTGCTCGCCGACATCCAGGACGGGAGTTTCGCCCGCCGCTGGATCGAGGAGAACGACGCCGGCAGGCCGAACTTCGTCGAGTACCGCGACGAGGAGCAGCATCTGCCGATCGAGCGCGTCGGCGCCGAGCTGCGCTCGAAGATGGGGTGGCTCGATTCGAAGACCGCGCCCGGGATGGATGCCGTGCTCGACGGAACGTCGCGCGAGAAGGCAAACGTATGAGCGAGCGCCTCGTCATCCTCGACACCACGCTCCGCGACGGCGAGCAGTCCCCGGGCGTCGCGCTCAACGCCGAGGACAAGCTCCAGATCGCCCATCAGCTCGGCCGTCTCAAGGTGGACGTCATCGAGGCGGGCTTTCCGCACAGCTCGCCAGGGGACTTCGCCGCCGTGCAGGCGATCGCCGGGCAGGTCGAGGGCCCCGTCATCGCCGGGCTTTCGCGTTGCTTCGAGGCAGACGTGCGCGCCTGCGCCGCGGCACTCGAGCCGGCGAGCCGGGCGCGCATCCACGTGTTCATCGGCACGTCGCCCATCCACCGCGAGGGCCAGCTGCGCATGACCCAGCGCCAGGTGTACGACCACGCGGTGGAGATGACCGCGCTGGCGAAGACGTTCCGCGAGGACATCGAGTTCTCGCCCATGGATGCGAGCCGCACCGAGCGCGAGTACCTCGCGGAGGTGGTCAACGGCTGCATCGAGGCCGGCGCCACGACCATCAACCTTCCGGACACGGTCGGATACGCGACGCCTGACGAGTGGCGCGGGCTGATCGCGTGGATGTACGAGCAGGTGCCGGCGCTGCGCGATGTGGTGCTGTCGGTGCACTGCCACAACGACCTCGGGCTCGCAACCGCCAACTCCCTGGTCAGCGTGCTCGGCGGCGCGCGCCAGATCGAGACCTGCGTCAACGGCATCGGCGAGCGCGCCGGCAATGCCGCGCTCGAGGAGGTGGCGATGGCGACGCGCCTGCACCCCGAGGTGTACGGCGTGACCACGCAACTCGACCACACCCAGCTCTATCGCACGTCGCGGCTCGTTTCCCAGCTCACCGGGATGCTCGTGCAGCCCAACAAAGCCGTGGTCGGCGCCAACGCATTTGCGCATCATTCGGGCATCCATCAGGACGGCATGCTCAAGGACCGGCGCACCTTCGAGATCATGGAGCCCGGCCAGGTCGGGGCGGGATCGAGCCTGGTGCTCGGCAAGCTCAGCGGGCGCCACGCATTGCGCGATCGCCTGGAACAGCTCGGCTACCGGCTCGACGACGAGGAGTTGCAGCGTGCCTTCGCGCGCTTCAAGACGCTCGCAGACCGCAAGCGCGACGTCACCGACCGCGACATCGGGGCGATCGTCGCCGACGAGCGGCAGGGCGCCGAGGAGACCTTCCGGCTCGAACACCTCCAGGTCAGCTGCGGGACCAACATGCGGCCGACTGCGACGGTGCGCATGCTGCTCAGCGACGGGATGAGTCGCGAGGCGGTCTCCACCGGCGACGGGCCCGTCGACGCGACCTACCGCGCCATCGACTCGCTGGTCCAGGTGAAGGCCGAGCTCGAGGAGTTCGCGATCCAGGCGATCACCGAAGGTATGGATGCGGTCGGCGAGGTGAGCGTCCGGCTGCGCCAGGACGGCGAGCTCTCCGCGGGTCACGGCGCCGACACCGACATCCTGGTCGCCGCCGCCAAGGCATATGTCCACGCGCTGAACCGACTCACCACGAGGCTGGCCGCCGGCCCGCGGGTGACCCCGGAACGCATGGCCGCGATGGCAGCTCCCGTGGACGCAACTCCGGCGCTTGCTCCTGCGGCGGCCGAATGACAGCACGCACCCTCTTCGACAAGATCTGGGATGCCCACGTCGTCGCGCAGGACGAGACGGGTCCGGCCCTCCTCTATGTCGACCTCCACCTGGTCCACGAGGTGACCTCGCCCCAGGCCTTCGAGGGCCTTCGCATCGAGGGCCGGACGGTCCGCAGACCCGGACTCGTTATTGCCACGATGGACCATAACGTGCCGACCACCGGCGACGGCGTCTCCGGAGCGGATGACATGAGCCGCGCCCAGATGGAGGCGCTTCGCCACAACTGCGAGGAGAGCGGGATCGCCTGCTTCGGCGCCGGCCATCGCTGGCAGGGCATCGTCCACGTCATCGGCCCCGAGCTGGGCCTCACGATCCCTGGGACGGTCATCGTCTGCGGAGACTCGCACACCGCGACGCACGGGGCCTTCGGCGCCTTCGCTCTCGGCATCGGGACATCGGAAGTCGAGCACGTCCTGGCCACGCAGTGCCTGCGCCAGTCGCGACCGCTGACCATGGAGGTGCGCATCGAGGGCGCATTCCCACAGGGGGTGACCGCGAAGGATGCGGCGCTCGGCGTGCTCAACACCATCGGTACCGCCGGGGCGGCCGGCCACGTCGTCGAATACACCGGTTCCCTGGTCCGCGCCCTCTCCATGGAGCAGCGGATGACGCTCTGCAACCTCACCATCGAAGGTGGCGGCCGCGCCGGGATGATCGCCCCGGACGAGACCACCTTCGCGTACATCCGCAACCGCCCCTACGCGCCGAGCGGCAGCGACTGGGACGACGCGATCGCGGCGTGGCGGGAGCTGCGCAGCGACGACGGCGCACGCTACGACCGGTCGGTACGCATCGACGCGGCCACGCTCGAGCCGACCGTCACCTGGGGCACCACCCCGGCGCAGTCGGTGCCGATCAGCGGCCGGGTGCCCGACCCTGAGTCGTTCGCGGATGCCGCCGAGCGCGAGTCGGCAACCCGTGCGCTCGCCTACATGGGTCTCGAGGCGGGCACGCCCATCCAGGACATCGCGATCGATGTCGTGTTCATCGGTTCCTGCACCAACGGCCGCATCGAAGACTTGCGCGCCGTGGCGGCAGTGCTCGACGGGCGGCGGGTGCGCCAGGGTCTGCGCGTCCTCGTCGTCCCGGGATCCGCGCAGGTGAAGACCCAGGCGGAGGCCGAGGGGCTCGACACGATCTTCAAGAGCGCCGGCGCGGAATGGCGGAACCCGGGATGCTCGATGTGCCTCGGGATGAACCCCGACATCCTGCAGCCCGGAGAGCGCTGCGCGAGCACGAGCAATCGCAACTTCGAGGGCCGGCAGGGACGTGGCGGGCGCACCCACCTGGTGTCACCGGTGATGGCCGCGGGCGCCGCGATCGAGGGTCGGTTCGTCGACGTTCGGCGGATGGCGACGCCGGTCGGGGCAGGGTCATGAGGCCGTTCCACCGCGAGGACGGCGTGCTCATCCCACTGGACCGCGCCGACGTCGACACCGACCAGATCATCCCCAAGCAGTACCTCAAGGGCATCGGGCGCACCGGATACGGAGCGTTCCTCTTCGACGACTGGCGCCGCGACGGGTCGAGAGCGCCGCGTCCCGAATTCGTCTTCAACCAGCCTGCCTATGCATCGGGAACGCTCATGGTCGCCGGACGCAACTTCGGGTGCGGCTCGTCTCGTGAGCACGCGGTCTGGGCACTCACCGACTACGGGATCCGCGCGGTGATCGCCGAGTCCTTCGCCGACATCTTCCGAGCCAACGCGCTGGGCAGCGGGTTGCTCCCGGTGACCCTCCCCGCCCACGAGGTCCGCGCGCTGCTCGACCTCGCCGCCGAACAGCCCGGCATCAGCGCGACCGTCGACCTCGAGACCCAGACGGTGCGCTGCGGTGACCTGCGCTTCGCGTTCACGATGGATGGGTTCGAGCGCCGGCGTCTGCGCGAGGGCCTCGACGACATCGGACTCACACTCGAGCACGAGCCTGAGATCAGCGCGTTCGAGCTGCGCCGCCCAGCATGGATGCCCGACCTGCACCGCGCCGCGAAGGCGTCCTGATGGCCAACATCGTTGTGTTGCCCGGCGACGGGATCGGGCCCGAGGTGGTCAACGCCGCGCTGAGCGTCCTCGCCGCCGTGTGCACCGCCGCCGATGCCGAGGTGAACATCGATGTCCATCTCATCGGCGGACGCGCGATCGACGAGCTCGGCACTCCGCTGCCCGACGAGACGCTCGAGGCGTGCCGCGCCGCGGACGCCGTGCTGCTCGGAGCCGTTGGTGGGCCCGCATGGGACCACTTGCGCGGCGAGCAGCGGTGCGAGGCGGGACTGCTCGGACTGCGCCGCGCGATGGAGGTGTTCGCCAACCTTCGCCCGGTTCGCGTCCATCCGCACCTCGCCGATCGCACCCCGCTGCGACCCGAGATCACCAGGGGCACCGACCTGGTGATCGTTCGGGAGCTCACCGGTGGCGCGTACTTCGGACAGCCGCGGGAGCGTACCGGGAGCGGCCCCGACGAGACCGCACGCGACAGCACTGTGTACACGGCCGCCGAGATCGAGCGGGTGGCGCGGGTGGCGTTCGCGCTCGCGGCGTCGCGTCGCGGCAAGCTCATTTCGGTCGACAAGGCGAACGTGCTGATCACCAGTCAGCTCTGGCGCGACGTGGTGAGCGGCCTCGCCGCCGAGTACCCCGAGGTCACGCTCACCCACGAGCTCGTCGACTCGTTCGCGATGCGCCTGATCTACGAACCGGCGACCATCGACGTCGTGGTCACCGAGAATCTCTTCGGCGACATCCTGAGCGATGAGGCCGCGGTGCTCGCCGGCTCGCTCGGGCTGCTGCCCTCGGCGAGCATGGGTGCATCCGACAAGGGTGTGTACGAGCCCATTCATGGCAGCGCGCCGGCACTCGCCGGTCGCGGCGTCGCCAATCCATACGGCGCGATCCGCTCGGTCGCAATGCTGCTCCGTCACTCGCTGCACCGCGATGATCTCGCCTCGGCGATCGAGACGGCGGTCGACGTCTGCATCAGCGAGGACGTGCTCACCGCGGACCTGGGCGGCGGCGCCGGCACCGACGCGGTCGCCGACGCAGTATCGCGCGAGGCGATGCGAGCCCTGGGCGCGCCGATCGGATCGACAGCATGAGCATCGAGATCTACGACACCACCTTGCGCGACGGCGCCCAGGGGGTCGGCATCAACTTCTCGGTCTCGGACAAGCTTCGCATCGCCGAGCACCTCGACACCCTCGGGGTGACCGTCATCGAAGGCGGCTGGCCGGGAGCGAATCCCACCGACACCGAGTTCTTCGCCGCGATGCGGACTCATCCGCTGCGCACCGCGACGCTGGCCGCGTTCGGAGCAACGCGGCGGGCGCGGACCAGGCCGCAGGACGACCTGCAGCTCCGCACCCTGCTCGATTCGATGGCGCCGATCATCACCTTGGTCGGCAAGACCTGGGACCGACAGGTCGTCGACGTGCTGCGCACCACCACCGACGAGAACCTCGCGATGATCGCCGAATCGGTGCGCTGGTGTCTCGACCAGGGACGGCGCGTGATGTTCGACGCCGAGCACTTCTTCGACGGCCAGCTCGGCGACCCCGACTATGCCCTGCGCTGCATCGAGGCCGCGGTGCAGGCCGGCGCAGAGCGAGTCACGCTCTGCGACACCAATGGCGGCACGCTCCCGGACCGGGTGGAGTCGGTCGTCCGCGATATCACCGCTCGCTTCGGCAGCATCGCTGGGATTCACTGTCACGACGATGCCGGCTGCGCGGTCGCCAACACCCTGGCGGCGGTGCGCGCGGGCGCGGTGCAGGTGCAGGGGTGCATCAACGGGTACGGCGAGCGCACCGGCAACGCGAACCTCTGCACGCTCATCCCCAACCTGCAGCTCAAGATGGGCATCCAGGTCGTCGACGACGCACAGCTGGCCCGCCTCACCGAGGTCGCTCGCGACGTGGCGGAGATCGCCAACATCTCTCCTCCCCTCTCGGCGCCGTACATCGGTCAGGCGGCGTTCACGCACAAGGGCGGCCAGCACATCGACGCCATGAGCAAGGCTTCGTACGCATATCAGCACATCGATCCGGGTTTGGTCGGCAACCGGCGGCACTCGGTGATCACCCAGCAATCCGGCCGCGGCACCGTGCTGGAGAAGGCTGCGGCGTTTGGCATCGACCTCACCCAGGACCATGCACTGGCCCGACGGGTCGCCGACGAGGTCAAGCAGCTGGAGCATCGCGGCCATTCGTTCGAAGGCGCTGAGGCGTCCTTCGAACTGCTGGTTCACCGGGCCCGCGGCAATCCCGCGCCGTTCACGCTTATCGACTTCATCGCGCTGGTCGAACAGCGCGAGGGCCGCTCGCTGGTGTGCGAGGCGACCATCAAGGTGCAGGTGGGCGACACCGTGGTGCACACCGCCGCCGAGGGAAACGGTCCGGTCAACGCACTCGATGCCGCGCTCCGCAAGGCGCTGACGCCGAGCCACCCGGAGATCGGCGCGACACAGCTCTTCGACTACAAGGTGCGCGTGCTCGACGGCCGCGATGGAACCGCAGCGGGGGTGCGCGTGCTCGTCGAGAGCGGTGACCACCACCGTCGCTGGAGCACCGTCGGCTGCAGCACCAACATCATCGAGGCTTCGTGGAGCGCGCTCGCCGACGCGTTCGAGTACGCGATCATCGCGGCGCGCGGCGGTTCAGGCCTTGCGGGCGAGCACCTGGAGGTAGTCAGACTCGAGCGTGAGGCGGCGGCCGCCGGCTGACTGGTTCAGCTCGGCGAACAGCTTCCTGCCGTCGTCGCGAAGTTCGGTCAGCTGCTCGGGGGTGAGCATGCTCGAGAGCGCGACCAGCGGAGGGTTGGTCCGTTCCCAGAATTCCCATCCGGCGTCGAGGGAGTCGAACTCGAACGTCAGGGCCTGCGGATACACCTCGATCGATGCCGTGAGCCCCGCGAAGCGGCGATGCACCTCGTCGGTCTCGCCCCACTCGAACGGGGAAGGCATGCCCGGAGGCGGCGCAGGGCCGCGCGCAGCCATCAGCGCTGTGAAGCGTGGGAGGAAACCCTTCGGCCCGTAATTCGCCATCGCCACCCGGCCACCGGGCTTGGTCACACGGAACAGCTCGGCCGCGACCTTGTCGGGATGTGGGGCGAACATTGCGCCGAACACCGACGCCACCACATCGAAGCGCCCGTCCGGGAAGGGCAATTCCTCAGCATCGGCCTCGAGCCACTCGATGGCCAGGTCAAGCGACTTGCTCCGAGCCCGGCCGAGGTCGACCATCGCCGGCGTCAGATCGGTGGCGATCACCGTCGCGCCGAGGCGCGCGGCCGCGATGGCGAAGTTGCCGTCGCCGGCGGCGACATCGAGCACCTCGGAGCCGGCCTGCAGACGGCAGCGCTGCGCAAGCTCGACGGCGTGCGGCTCCAGGTGCGCGGCGAGCGCGCCGTAGTCGCCGAGCGACCACATCCAGCGAATTGCATCCTTCACATTGGAATCGTCCACGCGAGCCTCCTATGCAGCGACATCCCGGCGCGCAAGCGTGACGCCGGCGGCGGCGAACCCCACCACGACGATGCCGAGCATCGCGATCAGTCCACCAACGAACACCGGCGTGATCAGGGGCGTGCCGTACAACTGGAAGACTGACAGGTTGTCCGCCCAGTCCGGCCACTTCAGCACCGGGCCGAGTTGGAAGACCAGGTATGAGACGGCCGTGACGGTCGAGAGGACCACGACCGCCGCCCGCGGCCGCCAGCCTGCGAGCAGCGCTCCCAGTGCCGCGAACGTGAGCGCGAACGGCACCAGCAGCGCGGTGGCGACAAGCATCCGTCCGACGTCGATGGTCAAGCCCTGCGCCGGCGCCAGCGCGAGGATGACGGCGCTCGCGGCAAACGAGATCACCACGAGCAGCAGCAGCAGCTCCGCGGCCCGTTCGACGAGCACCCCCCAGCGCGGCACCGGCTCGGCGAGCTGGAGTTCGAGGACACCGCTCGAGTCGTCGGCCGCCCAGCGCGACACGTGGATGATCGCGAGGACGGCGAGCACGCCCTGCGCGATGCTGAACCAGATCAGGGCCAGCAACACGGTGTGGACATCGCCGGGGAGGTTGCGAAGGTATGGCGCGAGAGTCGGCGTCTTGGTGAAGAAGTCGGCGGTCAGATTGATGATGTCGACCACCGCGAGCGCCCCGGCCGCAACACCGGCGACCCAGAGGGTTGACCCGATCCGTCGTGTCCAGAGCCCGCGCAACACGGGGAGACGCAGCAACGGGTTGCGTGCAGCCTCGTACACCGGCGCCTGGCGTCGCTGGCGGAATCGGACGAGGCCGGAGCCGATGTCCCGGCGTGTGAAGGCGACGCCGGCAATCGCTACGGTGATCGCCGCGATGACCACCAGCACGAGCGTCGCCACGGGGTCGAACGTGCCCCCTGGCGCGAACGCGTTGGATCGGTTGTACAGAAAGAACACTGAGAGGTCGGTCAGCGGTGAGCGATTGACACTGGTGCGCCCGATGCTGTCGACGACGAAGAGCACGATCAGCACAGCCGCTCCCGATCCGGCGGCTGCCCGGAAGTCGGGCGCGAGCTGCGCGACCAGAGCGCCGATGCCGAAGCACGCCAGCGTCAATCCCCACAGCGACGCGCTCTCCCCCACCAGTCCCGCGACAGGTGCCGGGGATCCGGCGATGACGCATCCGAGCCAGCCGGCGAATCCGGCGGCCACGACCACGGCGGCGCTGAGCGCCGCGAACGCGGCGCCGCGAGTGAGCAGCAGTCGAAGCCGCGACATACTCGTCGAGAGCCAGGCCTCGACCACGCCTCGATCCTCGTCGCGACGCACCGCTCCGCAGGCGCTGAGCAGGCCCCAGGCGGCGAAGACGATCGCGAACACCCCGTAGCCGCGCCACTGCAGATACCCGGCGGCGGTGTCGGGACGGAGCGGCAGCGGCAGCAGCCACGCGAACTGGGCGCCGAGCAAGCTGATCTCGAGGCCGAATGCCTCCTGCGCGGCGCGTGTCTTCCCGGCGATCAACGGATAGGCCGCGCTGTTGACCAGCACGTAGAAGATCGCGAAGTACGTCAGGGCGATCGCGCCGACCCGATGCAGGCGGAACAGCAGTCGGGGCGGCATCAGGTTCGGTAGTAGGTCAGGAAGATCGACTCCAGGCTGGGCTCACGGCTCACCAGGTCGAGCACGTTGCTCTCGCGGATCGCGCCGAGCAGCGGGTCGAAGCCGCCGTGGACCGTGCAGGTGAGCCGCTGTCCATCGACGACCACGTCCTCGACGCCGGCCGCCGCGCGGACCGCCGCCTCCGGCACGTCGCCGCCGAACTCCACGACCACCTCGTGAAATCGCATCTCGTGCACCCGGTCCATGCTCATGTCGGAGACGAGCCTGCCGTCCCGGATGATGCCGACGCGCGAGCATGTCTCCTCGACCTCGGAGAGCACGTGCGACGAGAGGAACACCGTCGTTCCCGCCGCCTTGACCTCCTCCACAAGTTGATGGAAGGTCTGCTGGTTGAGGGGGTCGAGGCCGCCGGTCGGCTCGTCGAGGATGAGCAGCCGGGGACTGTGCATGAAGGCCAGCACGAGACCGAGCTTCTGCTTGTTGCCGCGCGAGTACTCGCGAAAGCGCCGGCCCAGATCGAGCTCGAACCGCTCCGCAAGATCCCTGACGCGGGACTGATCGATCGTGCCACGCATGCCGCCGAGGTATGCGACCACCTCGCTGCCGCGCATGCCCCCGAATTGAGGCAGGTCGCCGGGAAGGTACCCGACCTCGCGCTTCACCGCCACCGAGTCCTTGTCGCAGTCGAGCCCAAAGATGCTCGCGGTCCCCGCCGACGCGTGGATGACTCCCATGAGGAGCCGGATGGTCGTGGTCTTGCCGGCGCCGTTGGGCCCGAGGCTG